>NZ_JAZDCT010000008.1:0-169121 GCF_036324045.1 Pseudomonas carassii
AAGATCAAGATCAAGATCAAGATCAAGATCAAGATCAAGATCAAGATCAAGATCAAGATCAAGATCAAGATCAAGATCAAGATCAAGATCAAGAGATGAGTGTTTTTTGACTGGAGGGCAGTGGTGTTTCGACTGTCAGACCCCTCGCCAATATATAGCAAGAGGCCTGAACAGCTTGATCATATACATTGCACCCACGGTTTACGCAGGTCTAAACACAATCACAAAACTTGCCGTAAAAACGCCTGCGCACGCACATCCTTCGGCGCAGCAAAGAATTCCTGCGGCGGCGAATCTTCCAGCAACTTCCCGTGGTCAAAGAACAACACCCGATCCGCCACTTCCCGGGCAAAGCCCATCTCGTGCGTCACGCAGACCATGGTCATGCCTTCCTGGGCCAGGGTCTTCATCACGTCCAGCACCTCACCGACCATTTCCGGATCAAGCGCCGAGGTCGGCTCGTCGAACAGCATCACCTTCGGGTCCATCGCCAGCGCCCGGGCAATGGCCACCCGCTGCTGCTGGCCACCGGAGAGCCGCGATGGATACTCGTTGGCCTTCTGCGCGATACCGACCTTTTCCAGCAACGCCCGGGCCTTGGCCTCGCGCTCGGCCTTGTTGCGCTTGCGTACCACCTTCTGCGCCAGGCACAGGTTCTCCAGCACGGTCATGTGCGGGAACAGGTTGAAGTGCTGGAACACCATGCCGACTTCACGGCGATAGGCGTTGATATCGGTTTTCGGGTCGTCCAGCTGCAAACCGCCGATGGACACATGCCCCTCGTCGAAATGCTCCAGGCCGTTCAGGCAGCGCAGGAAGGTCGACTTGCCCGAGCCCGAAGGCCCCAGCACCACCACCACCTCGCCCTTGGCGACCTGGGTGGTGACGTTGTCCACCGCGCGCACCACCTGGCCACGGGTGTCGAAGACTTTCAGCAGGTCACGGACTTCAATCACTTTGCGCAAGCCTCCGCTCGAGCCGGCTGGCGATGTGCGACAGCGGCAGGTTGATCAGCAGGTACAGGCCCGCCACGCAGAACCAGATCTCGAAGGTCGAGAACGAGGTGGTGATGGCCTCACGGCCGCTCTTGGTCAGCTCGGTGATGGCGATCACCGACACCAGCGAAGTGTCCTTGACCAGGCTGATGAACTGCCCAGCCAGCGGCGGCAGCACGCGTTTGAAGGCCTGGGGCAGGATCACGTGGCGCATCGACTGGGCACCGTTCAGGCCCAGGGAGCGCGCCGCCTCGTTCTGGCCCTTGGCGATCGACTGCACGCCGGCACGGACGATCTCGGCCACGTAGGCGCCGGTGAACAGCGCCAGCGCCGCCACTCCGGCGAACTCGCGGGACAAGTTGAGCACGGTGCCGATGAAGAAGTAGAAGATGAATATCTGCACCAGCAGCGGCGTGCCGCGCACCAGCTCGACGTAGACGGTCGACAGGTCACGCAGGGTCGGGTTGTTCGACAGCCGGCACAGCCCGGCGAACAGGCCGATCACCAGGCCCAGGGCGCCGGAAATCACCGAGATCCACAGCGTGGTCCACAGGCCCCAGGCCAAGGGGCCGGCGGCCCAGTGGCGGGTGACGCCGATGGCATCGCCCTCGGCGACATCGTCACCGCGGGCCAACAACATGCTGTCCTTGGCCACTTCGACGACCTGGGTGTCGCCGCTTTCGCCCTTCAGGGTGACCCGGGCGTTGTCGCCGGACACCACGATTTCCTCGACCGTGCCTGGATTGGCGGCACGCTGGGTTTCCTCGGCCTTGTAGGCGAAGTATTGCGGAACGCGGTTCCAGCGCCACTCGTAGGAAATCATCGAGGTGGCCAGGTACAGGCTGAACGCCAGGCCCACCAGGACCAGCGCGGTCAGCCCATGCCAGGGCCACTGTGCTTTCTTGTGTTTGATCACGTGGGGTACTTCCGTAAAAGCGAAACGCGCAGGGCTTGCCTGCGCGTCGAGGTCAGCGCCTGGGGTTTTGGCCCGGGCCTTATTCCATTTCCTTCAGCCATTCCTTGCTCTTGAACCACTTGTCGTGAATACGATCGTAGGTCCCGTCATGCTTGATCTGGTGCAGGAAGTTGTTGATGTAGTTGATGCTGTCGTAGTCGCCTTTCTTCAGGCCGAAGGCCAGAGGCTCGTAGGTGAAGGGCTCTTCCAGGAACACCAGCTTGCCGGCGCCGGCCTTCTCCACCGCCACCACGTTGTAGGGCGAATCGTAGACGAAGGCGTCGGCCTTGCCGTTGACCACGTCCATCACCCCTTCCTGCTCGTTGTCGTAGCCGTGGTACTTGGCCTTGCTGATCAGCTTCTTCGCGACCATCTCGCCGGTGGTGCCGAGCTTGGAGGTGAGGCGGTACTTCTCGTTGTTCAGGTCCTTGTACGACTTGATCTCGCCCGCCAGCTCCTTGCGGATCAGCAGGGTCTGGCCGACCACGATGAAGGGTTCGCTGAAGTTCAGGCGCAGGTTGCGTTCCTGGGTCAGGGTCATGCCGCTGCCGATGAAGTCGAACTTGTCGGTCATCAGGGCCGGGATGATGCCATCGTAGGCGGTGGAGACCATCTCCAGCTTGACGCCCATGGACTTGGCCATGGCCTTGAGGATGTCGACTTCGAAGCCGATGATCTCACCGCGCTTGTTGGTCATTTCGAACGGCATGTAGGTCGGGTCCATGCCAACGCGCAGGGTGCCACGCTTGACCGCGTCGTCGATGGCGCCGGCCTGGGCGGCGGTCACCGCGATCAGGGCGGTCGCACCTACCAGCAGTCGCGACAGGTATTTCTTAATCATCACCAAGTCCCCTAGCAAGAAGTACGCAGATTTTTCTTGTAAGCACGGTCCGACAGACCGATGCGCAATATCGGGACGGATGCTAACGCATGCGCGGCGCCGGACCTAGAGCCGGGGGGGACTTTGTTGGCCAAAATCGACCAGAAAGCATCGCGGGGCCAGCCCACTCCCACGCACCGTTGAGATGGCGTGGGAGCGGGCTGGCCCCGCGATTATCGGAGCAACGGACTCAAGCCAGGGCTGGCTGGGCCACGTTCTCCGGATGCAGCGGCAGCAGCGGCGAGTGCGGATCGTTGGCGATGGATGCCCGCCACACATCGATCCACGCCGTGTTGTGCCCGGCCCACACCTGCTCGTGCAGGCGCGACAGCGCCACCGGATCGCTGAGCAGCGCCAGGCGGGTGTTCAGGTCCAGGCCTTTCGGGCCGACTTCCAGTGCCTTGGCCACGCGCTCGACGCGCAGCGCCTCGATCGGGGCCGCCTGACCGTGACGCGCCGTGGCCATGGCACAGGCCAGGGCGTTCTGGCGCGGGTCGACCACGGCACGGACGAAACCGTCGTGCAAGGCGTGCCAGCGGTTCTCGTGGGTGTACTGGTCGGTCGCCAGCAACTCTTGCGGCGTTGCGTACTCCTCGGGGATGAGGAACAGCTTCTCGTCCTTGGCCGCCAGGCCCAGGCGCGTGCGGCTGGAGATCACCGACACCGGGATCGACAGCACCAGCGAGCCGACGATCGGCGCCAGCCACCACAGGAAGCTCGGGTTCAGCCAGGCCACCAGCCCAGCCCAGGCAATACCCAGCAGGGTCTGCGGACCATGGCGGCGCACCGCTTCGCTCCACGGCGTGGAGTCGTCATCACGCTGCGGCGAGTTCCAGGTTGCTGCCCAGCCGAGGAACGCGGCCAGCACGAAGCGAGTGTGGAAGATCATCCGCACCGGTGCCAGGAGCATGGAGAACAGCATCTCCATCAGCATCGACAGGGTGACCTTTATGCGCCCGCCGAACTCGGTGGCGCCCTTGGCCCAGATCAGGATGATGCTGAGCAGCTTGGGCAGGAACAGCAGCACGATGGTGGTGGAGAACAGCGCGATGGCCTTCTCCGGATGCCACTGCGGCCACAGCGGGTAGAGCTGGAACGGCTCGATGAAGTACTGCGGCTCCATCAGGGTGTTGGTCGCCAGCAACGCCGTCGACAGCACCAGGAACAGGAACCACAACGGCGCCGACAGGTACGACATCACCCCGGTGAGGAACACCGCGCGGTGCACCGGGTGCATGCCCTTGACCAGGAACAGGCGGAAGTTCATCAGGTTGCCGTGGCACCAGCGACGGTCGCGCTTGAGCTCGTCGAGCAGGTTCGGCGGCAGTTCTTCGTAGCTGCCCGGCAGGTCGTAGGCGATCCACACGCCCCAGCCGGCACGGCGCATCAGCGCGGCTTCGACGAAGTCGTGGGAGAGGATCGCACCGGCGAAGGCGCCCTTGCCCGGCAACGGCGCCAAGGCGCAGTGCTCGATGAACGGCTTCATGCGGATGATCGCGTTGTGGCCCCAGTAGTGCGACTCGCCCAGCTGCCAGAAGTGCAGGCCAGCGGTGAACAGCGGGCCATACACGCGGGTGGCGAACTGCTGCATGCGCGCATACAGGGTGTCCATGCCCGAGGCTTTCGGCCCGGTCTGGATGATGCCGGCGTCCGGGTTGGCCTCCATCAGGCGCACCAGGCTGCTCAGGCACTCGCCACTCATGACGCTGTCGGCGTCGAGCACGACCATGTACTTGTACTCGCCGCCCCAGCGACGGCAGAAGTCGTCGAGGTTGCCGCTCTTGCGCTTCACCCGGCGCCGGCGGCGACGGTAGAAGATGCGGCCGAAGCCCTTGGTTTCGCGGCACACGTCGAGCCAGGCCTGTTGTTCGGCGACGGCGATGTCGGTGTCGTTGGTGTCGCTGAGCACGAAGAAGTCGAAACGGTCGAGGTTGCCGCTGGCGGCCACCGATTCGAAGGTGGCGCGCAGGCCGGCGAACACCCGTGGCACGTCTTCGTTGCAGATCGGCATCACCAGCGCGGTGCGCGCCTCGGGCGCGATCGGCTCGTTGCCGGCGCTGCTGCCGGAAATCTTGTACTTGTCACGCCCGGTGAGCAGCTCGAGAAAGCCCATCAGGGCGGTCCAGAAGCCCGCCGACACCCAGCAGAACAGGATGCCGAACAGGACCAGGATGGAGGTCTGCAGCGCATACGGCCACACCTGCACCACCGTGTCCCACAACGGCTGGTTGAGGATCTCGTCGAAGTCGACGAACGACCAGCCCTGATACGGCAGGATGCCCTTCATGTACCAGCCGGCGACGAGGGTCTGGCCGATCATCAGGGTCAGCAGGATGTAACGGCGGATCGAACCGACCGTGCGCCAGCGCGCCGGCGGCAGCTCGCGCTTGGGCGGCTGCGGGGCGTTGGTGCGGCCGGTCATGCGCCGCCACATGCGGATCAGGATGTTGGTGCGCCACGGCTCGGGCACGACCTTGGTGCGCTTGATCGGCGGCGCGATCTTCAGGCACAGCCGCCCACCGGCATCGACGCCGAGCATCTCGGCGTCTTCCAGCTCGGCGGCGCTGCCGACGGTAAGACGGGCGCCCACCGAAACCTGAGCGGCCTCGGCGGTGCCGGCGGCCGGTTGGGCCGCCAGGTGTTGGTGCAGCTCGCTGAAGGAGGTGCAGCGGGCGAGTTCCGCACGCTGCTCGTCGCTCAGGGGAAGGTGGGCCAGGTACTCGCTCAGCGATTCCGGCCTTGCGCTTGAGTTACTCATCGGCAGGCAACTGATAGCTCCAGGTCTCGGTCAGCACTTTCTCGGTGGTGGCCGGGGTCCCGTTGGTGGATGCCGCATCGGCGGCGGGTTGCTCGGCAGCCTTCTCGGCCTTGGCTTTCTCGGCCTTGGTGTGAGCATGCTTGGCCGCGGCCTTGTCCTGCTTGGTCGGCTTGGGCTGCTCGACCGGAACGTCGCGCAGCAGCGCGGCACGCATCTCGGTGGATTTCTTCGGATCTTGCACCTTCAGGCGCAGGGTCAGGCGCCAGCCCTTGGTTTCCGGGTTGTAGCGCAGGTTGTTCTCGACCACCTCGGCGTTGTCGCCGACGCTGACCTGGCTGCGCACGGCGGTGTCGGCCGGCAGGGTGGCCAGGTTCGGGCCGATGAAGTCGACTAGGAAAGCCACGGTGCCATCGGTCTGGCGGATCAGGTTGGACTGCTTGACGTCGCCGGTGGAACGCAGGGTCTGCTTGACCCAGCCCAGTTCCTGCGAATGCAGCTGGTCTTCCTTGATGGTCCAGCGCAGCCGGTAGTCGTACTCGAACGGCTTGCCCACTTCAGGCAGCTTTTCCGGGCTCCAGAAGGCCACGATGTTGTCGTTGGTCTCGTCGGCGGTCGGGATCTCGACCAGGTCGACGGTGCCCTTGCCCCAGTCGCCCTTCGGCTCGATCCAGGCGCTCGGGCGCTTCTCGTATTCGTCGTCGAGGTCTTCGTAGTCGCTGAAGTCGCGCTGGCGCTGCAGCAGGCCGAAACCACGCGGGTTCTCCACGCTGAAGTTGCTCACGGCCAGGTGTTTCGGGTTGTTCAGCGGACGCCACAGCCACTCGCCGTTGCCGGCGTGGATCGCCAGGCCTTCGGAGTCGTGCAGGGCCGGACGGTAGTTCATGACCTTGGATGGCTGGTTGGGGCCGAACAGGTACATGCTGGTCAGCGGGGCGATGCCCAGGCGGCTGACGTTGTCACGCAGGTAGACCCGCGACTTGACGTCGACCAGGGTGTCCTCGCCCGGACGCAGGGTCAGCTTGTAGGCGCCGGTGGAGCGCGGCGAGTCGAGCAGCGCGTAGATCACCAGGTGCTTGTCGTTCGGCTTGGGCTTCTCGATCCAGAACTCGCGGAAGCGCGGGAATTCCTCGCCGGACGGCAACGCGGTGTCGATGGCCAGGCCACGGGCCGACAGGCCGTAGCGGTGGCCCTTGCCGACCACGCGGAAGTAGCTGGCGCCAAGCAGGGTCATGATCTCGTCCTGCTTGTCGGCCTTGTTGATCGGGTAGAGCACGCGGAAACCGGCGTAACCGAGGTTCTTGGTGGCTTCGGCGTCATGCGGCACGTCACCGAACTCGAAGCGGCTCGGGTCGTACTTGATTTCCTTGACCTTGTTGGCGGTGATCTCGTTGATGGTCACCGGCGTGTCGAAATGCATGCCCTGGTGGTAGAACGAGAGCTTGAACGGCGTCTTGTCCTTGGCCCACTCGGCCTTTTCCTGCAGGAAGCGGATCTTCTGGTAGTCGGCGTACTTCATGTCGCGGAACACCGGCGGCAGGTTGCTCTTCGGTGCCTCGAACTTCTGACCGGCCAGATCCTTTGCCTTGGCTGCAACGTCGTCCAGATTGAATGCCCACAGCTGGCCCGCGCTCAACAGGCCGACCAGCGCCACGCCGGCCAGCATGGCCTTGCGCAGCCGGGTACCGGGGATTCTAGGTGCAATACAGGGGCTTACAATCACGAGCAATCCTCGCCGAAAACAGATCATGAAACCAACGGCCAGCGACCAATGCCGGGTTGGCGAGCACTGTTCGGACCCCGTGAGGGCGTAATGATTCCCCAAACGGATCCTGACAATGCTCGAGTCAAAGTGAAACGAACCTGCGAACGCAGGTTCATGCAGCGCGCGATTATCCAGCAGGTCGCGTTACAACGCATCAGGCTGAACAAACTATTTATCGTACAAAACCCCTTGTTTTTCGACAAACAAAGGGTTTTTTGACCTCATATTTGTAACATAAATGTTACCGGGCCATCATTGACCAGATGCACCTGCATGTCTGCACCGAAGCGACCACTGGCCACAACCGGGTGCTGACCCTGTGCCTGGCGCAGCAGATAGTCGAACAACTCGGCGCCGAGGGCCGGTGGTGCCGCCGTGGAAAAGCTCGGGCGCATGCCGTTACGGGTGTCGGCGGCCAGGGTGAACTGCGACACCAGCAGCAGGCCGCCGCCGACATCCTTGAGCGAGCGGTTCATCTTGCCCTGCTCGTCGCTGAACACCCGGTAGTTCAGCAGCTTGTGCAACAACTTGTCGGCATGCTCGGGCGAATCTTCAGGCTCGACCGCCACCAGCGCCAGCAACCCCTGGTCGATGGCACCGACAATCTCCCCTGCTACTTCCACTCGCGCGCCGCGCACGCGCTGGATCAGCCCCTTCATGCTTCTTCCAGGGGCAGGTCGAGCAGGCGTCGGGCCATCTGGTCGGCGGCGCGCACCAGGGCGTCGGTGATACCGGGCTCGGAGGCGGCGTGGCCGGCGTCGCGGATCACCTTCAGCTCGCTGTTCGGCCAGGCCTGGTGCAGCTCCCAGGCGTTGTCCAGCGGGCAGATCACGTCATAGCGACCATGCACGATCACCGCGGGCAGGTGAGCGATCTTCGGCATGTCGCGGATCAGCTGATCCTGTTCGAGGAAAGCGTTGTTGGTGAAGTAGTGGCATTCGATGCGGGCGATCGACAAGGCTCGCTGCGGCTCGGAGAAGCGGTCGACCACCAGCGGGTTCGGACGCAGGGTCGCGGTGCGGCCCTCCCAGGTGGACCAGGCCTTGGCGGCGTGCATCTGGGCGATCTGGTCGTTGCCGGTCAGGCGCTTGTGGAAGGCCTTGACCAGGTCACCGCGCTCTTCCGGCGGGATCGGCGCGATGTAGTCCTGCCAATAGTCGGGGAACAGGCGGCTGGCGCCTTCCTGGTAGAACCAGTGGATCTCCTGCGGGCGGCACAGGAAGATGCCGCGCAGGATCAGGCCATGCACGCGCTCGGGGTGTTTCTGGGCGTAGGCCAGGGCCAGGGTTGAGCCCCAGGAACCGCCGAACAGCACCCATTTGTCGATGCCGAGGTGCTCGCGGATGCGCTCCAGGTCCTCGACCAGGTGCCAGGTGGTGTTGTTCTCCAGGCTCGCGTGGGGCGTGGAGCGACCGCAGCCGCGCTGGTCGAAAGTGACGATACGGTACAGGTTGGGGTCGAAGTAGCAACGGCTCTGGGCATCGCAGCCCGCGCCCGGGCCACCGTGGATGAACACCACAGGCAGACCTTCCGGCGAGCCGCTCTCATCGACATACAGCACATGCGGCGCTTCCACGGCCAGATCGTGCCGGGCGTAGGGTTTGATCTGCGGGTAGAGGGTCTGCATCGCGCACTCCGTGTGAGGATATTGTCTGCCGCCTGGCATCATAAACCTGAATTGCGCTTTGAGCATGCTCTCGTGCGGGGTCCGATGCATACCGACGGGGCTGACAGCCAGATCATGTTATGTGCTGGGCCGGTGAATCAGTCCATACCATCCGGGCCTCCCTTACATCGAGGCCCCATCATGAGCGTCAACAACAACGGCGTCGCTGGCGCGCCAGCGACGGACGAACCCATAGGCTCACTGTCGAAACGGCTGATCGCCGGCAAGATGCCTGACTGGCTGAAGCACGTCGCAAAGCCGGTCCATGTCCACATGCGCAATGCCCTGAGCCAACCAAACGCCTGGTTCGACAGGGCTTGCCTGGCCCATCCGGACATAGCCCGGCAACTGGTGCAGGAGTACGGCACTCATCGACAGACCCAGGATGAGGTGGCCAGGCTGCTCAAGCAGCTACCCGATCTACGGCAGTTCGCCACGCAGCAGCTGACCCAGGCGATCAAGCAGCGCTTTGACCTGGTGCTGGACGTGAACAGCACCTATCTGTTCAACGCCCGCCGGGCCGAGGCTTATCGGGACGCCTCTTACGGCGACCCGATCGTTCAGGTAGCGCGGTCGTTCAGACGAGCCACCCAGTCCTTGCTGCACAGCGCCTTGCAGAACTTCGAGGCCGAACATGCGCTGCCCGGTGGGCTGGATACCGCCAGGCTCAGCTCACGGGTGCTCGACAGCAATGCGTTCGTGGGCGTGGTGCCCAGCGGCAACCGGGTCGAGATCTCGCCGACCGAATTCGCGGCATTATCCCGCGAGCTGGATATCGGTGGTCAGTACCAGACACTGATCGAAAAGGCCTGCCAGGCGGATCCGCAGGCGGCCAAAGTATTCGGCGACGCGGAACTGAGCACCCTGCGCCTGGAGCTGCACAGGGCTTATCTGGGCGAAAGGCTCGAACAGCCCCTGTATACGGCCTTGCTCAAGCTGGTCGAACACGGCGAGGCCGAGTACGAAGGCCGTCCGCTGGGCGCGACCTTCCTGCAGCTGTTCGGCAGCTCGGTAACCGGTGCCTTGATCTTCGGCGTCAAAACCGGCCCCAGCCTGCCGTCCCGCTACCCTGCGTTTCATCTGCCCTTCCAGCATTGGCTGGTCACGTACCTGCCCGGCGCGCGAATTCCTCTGAAGCACCACAGCACCGCCGAGGCGCTGCAGTCCTACCTGCGCGACCAGTTGGGAGGCATGACCCGCAGGCAACTGCTCGACAGCGTGCCGGCACGCGACAGCAGTGCCTTCTTCACCCAGTTGCTGGACTGCCTGCAACCGGTGGACTGGAGTACCTCCAAGGTCATTCCGGGCCAGTACGGCGGAACGGTAAACCGTGTGCGCGATCCGAACGCCCGAGTGACGGTGGCACAGCAGCCCTTCGGGCAAGGACTGCGCGAGGCGCTGGTCGAGCAGAAACGTCAAAGGCTCAGGGACGATGCCCTGTTCCACGCGGCCCCCACCGCGACGGAAGACCGGATAACAGCGCAGAAACAGCTGGCGTACTACACCGGCCTGGCCTTCGACGCCCTGGCTCTGGGCGTTTTCTTCGTACCGGCCCTGGGCCCGGTGATGCTGGGGCTGACCGCGGTGCAACTGGGGCACGAGGTGTACGAAGGGTTTGCCAGCTGGGCGCGGGGCGACAGGCAGCAAGCCCTGGCCTACATGGTGGACGTGGTTGAGAACGTTGCCCAGTTGGCGGCACTGGGAGTCTGGGAGGCGAGCAGCGGAAAACCTGCCATCGAGAAAATCACCGTCGAGACGCCTTCATTTGTCGAAGAACTGGAGCCCGTGCGCAGGCCTGACGGCGAGGTCCGCCTCTGGTCCCCGGACCTGAAGCCGTTTGCCCACGACATCGTGCTGCCGGCAGGTTTGAAGGCGGATGAGTTCGGCTTATACCACCACGCAGGCAAGACCTGGTTGGCGCTGGAAGACTGCCTGTTTTCAGTCAGACCCATTACAGCGCCCCACGACTACGCCCTCGTACACCCGCAAAGCCCCCAAGGTTATCAACCTCGATTGCGCCACAATGGCGCAGGTGCATGGCTGCATGGCCTGGACCGACCACAGGCATGGCCACTGAACCAGTTGGCCAACCGGGCAGGCCAGCTGGCTGCGGAGTTCGACAAAGCCACCTTAGCCCAGATACTCGAAGTCAGCGCCACCGATGAGTCCGTGTTGCGCCGGGTCGTCAGCCGGAACCTGCGCCTGCCAGCGTTGCTGGAAGACACGCTGTCTCGTTTCAAGCTGGCTCGGGATCTACGCACATCGGTGACTGAACCCCACATGCTGCGCAAGACGTTCCAGAAGCGTTACGACCTTTTGTACACCAAGCCCACCGCTCGCGGCGCTATCCTGCGGCAACGTTATCCACAGCTGCCGCTTCCCGTCATCGACGAACTGTTGCGCAATAGCGCCCAGGCAGAGCTGCAGGGCCTGGATATAGGCAGGATCTCCGCCCACCTTGCCGGGGAGGCTCGCATCTATCAGCAGCAGGTTCGCCTGGCTCGCGCCTATGAAGGGCTGTATCTGGACGCGGCGCGCAACTGGGACACTGACTGCTTGATCCTGCATACGCTCGAACAGCTTCCCGGCTGGTCCGCAGATATGGTCATCGAGCTGGAGCAACCTCTGCACTGGCCCGTCGAGCGCACACGAATCGGAGCACCAAACGCTGAACCGAACACAACCATCCACAGCATGCCCCATGGCTACATCGTGGGCGGAAACACCTCGGCACAGGCGTCGGAACAGGTCTACGACTCTCTCTACAGCGCGCTGATGAAAGCGATTCCAGCCTCGACAAGCGCCGCATTGGGCGGTTCGGGCGTGAATGACTCGCTGGCGCTCAAACGCCTGCTCCGCTCGGCACCTAGGCTGTCGCGCGCGGCCCTGAGGACGGTATTGCGCATGCAGGATGTGCGCAAAGGCTTCCACTCTCCGATGCGCCTGGCCGATGGCCGCCTGGGATACCCATTGGGCGGCACTGGTGGCACTGGGGGCGGTTTCACACGTCACACCCTGCTACGCATGATCAGGGAAACCGGCCTGCCGGTGCACACGACACGTACAGCCGACCAGATACTGGCCGACCTGGAAGGCAGTGGATTGAGCCGAAGCGAAATAAACATACGCCTGCAGGCCTTGCTTGAGCAGTACACAACCTTGCGTCGCACGCTGGCCGAATGGCGACAAACGACACTATCCACAGCCGGGCACGACACTGACGCGATCGACACCTTGCACGAGCGACTCCTCCAGCACTGGTACGACAACGCCCTGCCTGTGACGCCCCACGAGACGACACCACTTCGCCTGGAGCAAGTCGCGCTGGACACCTTCCCAACCGATCTACCCACCTACTTCAGCGAAAATATCAGCCATCTTCAGCTCATCGACCCGTCTCACGGCAGCGCCTCGAGCCTCGGGCGCCGCGAGCGCCTGCTCACCAGCCTGCTCCAGCAATTCCCCGGCTTGCGGTCGCTGGAAGTCACTCGGCCGTATGTCGACAACGCTCCCGCATCCACTTTCCTTTACGACCTCGGCTCGATCACTCGTCGCTTACCGGAGCTCGAGTTCCTCAGCATCACCAACCTGAACATGGCATTGTCGAGCAGGGAAATCGAAAGCCTGCGAACGTTGCCACGCTTGCGCCGGCTCACCCTGGATGGCAATCGGCTTCTCACCCACGGTTACCAGGCTTTCGAAGGCCTGACCCTCGACTACCTGGGCCTCGAGCGCATGGAGCTCGACCATTGGCCCCAAGGCCTCAGGCCGCGTCCCCTGACCCGCATCAGGGAAGTCTCGTTACGCGACAACCGTATCCGCTCACTGCCGAGCTTTCTCATGAGCGACGAACCGGACCTTGCCACTCACTCGGTCATTGCCCTGGAAGGCAATCCCATCATCGAGGATCAACTGCTGCGCATACTGCTCAATCAACAGGGTCAGGCCGGCAGGATCCATGCTGACATTTCATCGTCCCTGAATACCCGGCTGCGCCACTACACCCAGCAGCGCGAAGCACTGCGCGACGCCCTCGACAGCTGGGCCAACGCCTCAAGCTCGACGGCGCCGCTGAGCCAGGCTGCCATGGCCATGCGCAACCGGATCGGGATCAACATCAACACGTTCTGGCGCAACCAGGAACTGGGCATGCGCCAGACCACGCTGCGCCTGGAGAACATTGCCCTGGAGCATTTTCCGCCGAGTCTGCCGCCTTTCTTCCACCAACGCGTACGCAGCCTGTCGCTGGCCAGGATCAGCAGCACGAGCGCTCAACTGGATGACTTTCTGAGGCGCTTCCCCTTGGTGGAAAACCTCAGCCTCGTCGAACACACCCAGCCAAGCCAGACGCTGCCGACGGCACTGCGGCGGCTTCCCAGGCTCACCTACCTGTCCCTGCGCGACATGGGCCTGGTAATCGATGACAGCGTGCTTGCCACGTTCGGCACACTGAGCAATCTCAGCACACTGGAGTTGGCCGGCAACCGCCTGGGCACTATCACCGAGGTGCCAGAGACCTTGCGCAACCTGAGCCGGCTCGAACTGAACAACATGGCCATCGAGCAGTGGCCCACCTGGCTGGACAGCCTGCTGCCGCTGGAACTGCTCGACCTGAGCGAGAACCGCTTGACCGAACTACCCGAGCACATCTTCAGCAACCTCGATCATGACTTCCCCGTGTCGTCCATTGCCCTGTTCGACAATCCACTGACCCGCAGCACCATGTTCCGCGCGCGCACGTCCTCCGATACCCAGCGCAACTTCACCTTCGCCATGAGCCTGCCCGATGACTTGCTGACCGCGACGTCTTCGGATGAAGAACTGGCGGGGGGGCATCTGCATAATCCAATCCTTCCCCTTGCCGATGACCAGCCACGCCTGGAGGCCTGGCTGCAAGGCGCACAGCTGGAAAACGAAGCGCTGCGCGATGCCTGGCAGCAACTGGAACAGGTGGGCGATGCGGGCAACCTGCTGTCGCTGGTCGGGCGCCTGCAGCAGTCAGCCCCGTTTCGTAATGGCGCCACCCGCCCGTCCTTCTGCCAGCGCGTGCGCATGGTCCTGATCAAGGCACTGGTCAGGCCACAAGAACGCGCGCTGTTCAATGCCATCGCACAGGAGGCACTGGTACAGCCGGACACCGGCAGCCAGACCTGTCACGACGGGGCACTGCTGGTGTTCCAGAACATCGAGCTGTTGATCGACAGTCGTAGCCTGCTGACATCAGCGGGTGACACGGAACACACGCTTTACCAGGAGCTCACGCGCCTCTATCGATTGTACCGACTGGATGAGATCGCCCGCGAAAAAGCCAAGGGCCGGGACGAGGCGGAGGTCCGCCTGGCCTATCGCCGCGGGCTGAACCAGGAGCTGAAACTGGGCGTACCCGACGACAACATGCTCTACGAAGCCTTTGCCGATGTCAGCCGCAGCGAGCTGACAGCGGCAATGGACCAGGTGCACCGGGATGAGCAGGGTGAGTCGTTCCTGAGGTATGCCGCGAGCAATGAGGAATGGTGCCGATACCTGCGCCAGACCTACGCAGCACGCTTCGACGCCATCGAGCAGCAGTACAGGGCGCAGGTCAGCGCCCTGGACGAGTCCCCGCAAAGCCTCGATGAACTGGCGCCCGAGTACGAGGCGCTGGAAAACGACAAGCAGGCACGGGAACGGCACCTGATCCGTGAACTGACCACGCTGGCCAACCCGGATCGCAGTTGACGACTAGCGCCCGTATCGCTCCCTGCCCCATGCGAGGACCGTCTCCAGCAACCGCCCCAGGACCACCTGGGTCGGTTGTGCCAGATCCTCGCGATAGGCGAACGGCTCGACTTCATTCATGTACGTGCTCTGCGCCAGCTCCAGTTGCACGGCATGGATCTGCCGGGAAGGGTCACCGTAGTGGCGGGTGATGTGTCCGCCCTTGAAGCGGCCGTTGAGCACATGGCTGTACTGCGGGAATTCGGCGCACACGCCCTGCAGCCGCTCGGCCAGCTCGGGATCGCAACTGGCACCGTTGAAGGTGCCGAGGTTGAAGTCCGGCAGCTTGCCGTCGAACAGGTGCGGGATCAGCGAACGGATCGAGTGGGCGTCCCACAGCAGCGCATAGCCGAACTCGGTACGCAGGCGCTCCAGTTCGCGACGAATCGTGTCGTGGTACGGGCGCCAGATCCCTTCCAGGTACGTCGCCCGCTCATCGGCGCTCGGCACCTGCCCGTCCTTGAACAGCGGCTCGCCATCGAACAAGGTCGCCGGGTACAGGCCGGTGGTGGCGCCGGCGTACAGCGGCTTGTCGTCATCCGGGCGGTTCAGGTCGATGACGAAGCGCGAATACTCCGCCGCCACCACACTGGCGCCCAGGTCACGGGCGAAGTCGTACAGGCGCGGGATATGCCAGTCGGTGTCAGGCAGGCTGCGTGCCTGGTCGACCAGGCCGTCACGCACCCTTTCGGTCAGGCCCAGCCCGGCGTGGGGCATGCTGATCAGCAATGGCAACCGGCCTTGGTGAAAACTCAGTACCTTGTCCATATGACTCCTACAGCGTATCTGCTTGAGCTTCGTGGGAGCGGGCTTGCCCCGCGATGGATGGCACCGGCTTCGCCGGTATCGCGGGACAAGCCCGCTCCCACGAAGCTACCGTTCAGTTGGATATCTCATGCCCCAGGCGCACCACGCGCTTGGGCAGGTCGCCGCCGAGCCAGTAGCTGAGGTCGGCCGGGCGTTCGATCTGCCAGGCGATGAAGTCCGCCACCTTGCCCACTTCCAGCGAGCCGTGGCTGTCACCCAGCCCCAGCGCCGTGGCGGCATGCACGGTGACGCCGGCCAGCGCTTCTTCCGGGGTCATGCGGAAACAGGTGCAGCCCATGTTCAGCATCAGGCGCAGCGACAGCCCCGGCGATGTGCCGGGGTTAAGGTCGCTGGCCAGGGCGATCTTCACACCGTGTCGGCGCAGGGCGTCCATCGGCGGCAGCTGGGTCTCGCGCAGGAAGTAGAACGCCCCTGGCAACAGCACGGCGACGGTGCCGGCCTCGGCCATGGCGATGGCGTCTTCCTCGGTCATGAACTCCAGGTGGTCGGCCGACAGTGCCTGGTAGCGGGCCGCCAGGCTCGAGCCGTGCAGCGATGAC
Organism: Pseudomonas carassii; assembly: GCF_036324045.1. Lineage (NCBI taxonomy): Bacteria > Pseudomonadati > Pseudomonadota > Gammaproteobacteria > Pseudomonadales > Pseudomonadaceae > Pseudomonas > Pseudomonas carassii. The sequence continues at coordinate 16,141 of NZ_JAZDCT010000008.1, forward strand.
AACTGCTCGGCGTGCAGCTTGACCGGCAGCCCCAGCTCGCGCGCCTTGATGAACAGGCGCTCGACCTGGGCCGGGGAGAAGGCCAGGTGCTCGCAGAAGGCATCCACCGCGTCCACCAGCCCCTCGGCGGCCAACGCCGGGAGCATCTGCTCGCAGATATGGTCGATGTAGTCGTCCGCCCTGCCCGCGTATTCCGGCGGCAGCGCGTGGGCCGCCAGGCAGGTGCTGCGCACGGTGACCGGCAGCTCCTCGCCCAGGCGCCGGGCGACGCGCAGCATCTTGCGTTCGTTATCAAGGTCCAGGCCGTAGCCAGACTTGATCTCGATCGTGGTCACGCCATCGCGCATCAGCGCCTGGACCCGCTGGCGGGCACTGGCCAGCAGCTCGTCCTCGCTGGCCGCGCGGGTGGCCCGCACGGTGCTGGCGATGCCACCGCCCTGGGCGGCGATCTCGGCATAGCTGACGCCCTGCAGGCGCTGCTCGAACTCGCCGCTGCGATTGCCGCCGAACACCGCGTGGGTGTGACAGTCGATCAGCCCGGGGGTGACCCAGGCGCCACCCAGGTCGACGACACGGTCGGCTTCGACCGGCGGCACGTCATCGCGTGGGCCGATCCATTCGATCAGGCCAGCGCTGGTGACGATAGCCGCGTCCTCGATGACCGCGTAGCGGCCGTCGGTCATGGTCGCGGCGTGGCAGTGCTGCCAGAGGGTTCTCATCAGGATCTCCTTTCTAATTCAGCGGTGCAGCTCGGCAGGCTCCCGGAGCGGCTCGCCACCACCCGCGCGCGGCTTGCACCACAGCAGGTAGGAGGCCACCAGGAACACCACCCAGATCACGCCGACGATCAACGCTGCCTGGGTGTCGGGGAAGTAGCCGAGCACACCGAAGATGAACACCATGAAGGCAATGGCCAGGGCCGGGCCATAGGGCCAGAACGGTACCGGGAACTTGAGCTGGGCGACCTCCTCGCGGCTCATGCTGCGGCGCATGGCGACCTGGGTGACCAGGATCATCAGCCACACCCACACGGTGGCGAAGGTGGCGATCGAAGCGATCAGCAGGAACACGTTTTCCGGGATCAGGTAGTTGAGCAGCACGCCGATCAGCAGCGCCGCGCCCATCACCACCACGGTCATCCACGGCACGCCGTGTTTCGACAGCTTGCCGAAGCCTCGCGGCGCCTGGCCGTGCTGGGCCAGGCCGTACATCATGCGCCCGGCGCCGAAGATGTCGCTGTTGATCGCCGAAATCGCTGCCGAGATCACCACGATATTGAGCACGGCCGCAGCCGAGCCGATGCCCAGGTTGCTGAAGATCTGCACGAACGGGCTGCCCTGGCTGCCGATCTGCGGCCATGGGTACAGGCACATCAGCACGAACAGGGTGAGCACGTAGAACAGCAGGATGCGCAGCGGCACAGCGTTGATCGCCTTGGGGATGACGCGCTGAGGGTCTTTCGCCTCACCGGCGGTGACACCGATGATCTCGATGCCGCCGAAGGCGAACATCACCACCGCGAACGAGGCGATCAGGCCACTGACACCATTGGGCATGAAGCCGCCGTGGTCGAACAGGTTGCTCACCCCGACCGCGTGCCCGGTGCCCACCTGGCTGAAGCCGAAGGCCATGATGCCCAGGCCGGCAAGGATCATCGCGACGATGGCGCCGACCTTGAGCAGCGACAGCCAGAACTCCATCTCGCCGAAGACCCGCACGTTGCACAGGTTCAGGCCGCCGATCAGGAAGACGATGCCCAGCACCCAGATCCAGCGGGCGACTTCGGGGAACCAGAAGCCCATGTAGATACCGAAGGCCGTCACGTCGGCGATGGCGACGATGACCATCTCGAAAGCGTAGGTCCAGCCAAGGATGAAACCGGCCATGGGGCCGAGGTAGGTGCTGGCGTAGTGGCCGAAGGAGCCGGCCACCGGGTTGTGCACGGCCATCTCGCCGAGGGCGCGCATGACCATAAACACGGCGGCGCCGCCGATCAGGTAGGCCAGCAGCACGGCCGGGCCGGCCATCTGGATGGCCGAGGCCGAACCGTAGAAAAGCCCGGTACCGATTGCCGAACCGAGCGCCATGAAACGGATATGCCGGGCCGATAGCCCGCGCTTGAGACCTTGAGCTTGTTGCATGTCACGTCCTTATTGTTGTTCTGGTCGTGAGAATGAGGGGGGCTGCTGCGCAGCCCATCGCGGCACAAGGCCGCTCCTACAGGGGAACGCGTTGCCTGTGTAGGAGCGGCCTTGCGCCGCGAAAGGGCCGCAAAGCGGCCCCCGACGGCATTACAGGCTAGGCAGGACCCCGGCCGGCAGCAGGCCGGTCAAGGTACCTTTGGCCAGCAGCTCGGACGCCACCTCGATATCCGGCGCGAAGAAGCGGTCGCGGTCATAGTGCGGCACGTCCTTGCGCAGGGCCTGGCGCGCCTGCTCCAGCTTGACCGAAGTCTTCAGACCCTTGCGCAGGTCCAGGCCCTGGCAGGCGCCCAGCCACTCGATGGCCAGCACGCCACGGGTGTTCTCGGCCATTTCCCACAGGCGCTTGCCGGCAGCCGGGGCCATCGACACGTGATCTTCCTGGTTGGCCGAGGTCGGCAGGCTGTCGACGCTGTGCGGGTGCGACAGCGCCTTGTTCTCGCTGGCCAGCGCGGCGGCAGTGACCTGGGCGATCATGAAGCCGGAGTTGACCCCGCCGTTTTCCACCAGGAACGGCGGCAGCTGGGACATGTGCTTGTCCATCATCAGCGAGATGCGACGCTCGCTCAGCGAGCCGATCTCGGCGATGGCCAGGGCAATGTTGTCGGCGGCCATGGCCACCGGCTCGGCGTGGAAGTTGCCACCGGAAATCACGTCACCTTCGGCGGCGAACACCAGCGGGTTGTCCGACACGGCGTTGGCTTCGATACCCAGTACTTCGGCGGCCTGGCGGATCTGGGTCAGGCAGGCGCCCATGACTTGCGGCTGGCAGCGCAGGGAGTACGGGTCCTGGACCTTGTCGCAGTTCTTGTGCGACAGCGACACTTCGCTGGAATCACCCAGCAGGTCGCGGAAGCAGGCGGCGGTGTCGATCTGGCCGCGCTGGCCACGCACTTCATGGATACGCGCATCGAACGGCGAACGCGAGCCCAGTGCCGCTTCCACGGTCAGGCCGCCACAGGCGATGGCCGCGGCGTACAGGTCTTCGGCCTGGAACAGGCCGCGCAGGGCGTAGGCGGTGGAAGCCTGGGTACCGTTGAGCAGGGCCAGGCCTTCTTTGGCGGCCAGGGTCAGCGGCTCGAGGCCGGCGACGGCCAGGGCTTCGGTGGCGGGCAGCCACTGGCCCTTGTAGCGGGCCTTGCCTTCGCCCAGCAGCACCAGCGACATGTGTGCCAGCGGTGCCAGGTCGCCGGAAGCGCCGACCGAGCCCTTGAGCGGGATGTGTGGATAGACTTCGGCGTTGACCAGGCCGATCAGCGCATCGATGACCTTGCGGCGGATGCCGGAGAAGCCACGGCTGAGGCTGTTGATCTTCAGCACCATGATCAGGCGCACCAGGCTATCGTCCAGCGGCGCGCCGATACCGGCGGCGTGGGACAGCACCAGCGAGCGCTGCAGGTTTTCCAGGTCGTGGCTGGCGATGCGGGTCGAGGCCAGCAGGCCGAAACCGGTGTTGATGCCGTAGGCGGTGCGGTCTTCGGCAATGATCTGCTCGACGCAGGCGACGCTGGCGTCGATGGCCGGCGCGGCGCTGGCGTCCAGTTGCAGGCGCACGGGGGCGGCGTGGATGGCGCGCAGCTGGGCCAGGGTCAGGGTGCCGGGCTTGAGGGTCAATTCGGTCACTTCGCTACTCCAATCGCATGGGGCCACGCGGGGCCCCTTCTTGTTGTTCAGTATCACCCGTACAGGGTGCGATCCAAAGCGCGGCGATCAGCCGGTGATCATCGGCAGGTCCAGGCCCTGCTCCTTGGCGCAGTCGATGGCGATCTGGTAGCCGGCATCGGCGTGGCGCATGACGCCGGTCCCCGGGTCGTTGGTCAGCACGCGGGCGATACGCTCGGCGGCCTCGTCGGTACCGTCGCAGACAATGACCATGCCCGAGTGCTGGGAGAAGCCCATGCCCACGCCACCGCCGTGGTGCAGCGAAACCCAGGTGGCGCCGCCCGCGGTGTTGAGCAGGGCGTTGAGCAGCGGCCAGTCGGAGACCGCGTCGGAGCCGTCGCGCATGGCTTCGGTTTCGCGGTTGGGGCTGGATACCGAGCCCGAGTCCAGGTGATCACGGCCGATCACCACCGGCGCCGACAGCTCGCCGCTGCGCACCATTTCGTTGAACGCCAGGCCCAGCTTGGCACGCAGGCCCAGGCCGACCCAGCAGATACGTGCAGGCAGGCCCTGGAAGCTGATGCGCTCGCGAGCCATGTCCAGCCAGCGGTGCAGGTGGGCGTCGTCCGGGATCAGTTCCTTGACCTTGGCGTCGGTCTTGTAGATGTCCTCGGCGTCGCCGGACAGCGCGGCCCAGCGGAACGGACCGACGCCACGGCAGAACAGCGGGCGGATGTAGGCCGGGACGAAGCCCGGGAAGTCGAAGGCGTTGGCCACGCCTTCTTCCTTGGCCATCTGGCGGATGTTGTTGCCGTAGTCGAAGGTCGGGATGCCCTGCTTCTGGAAGTCGAGCATGGCCTTGACGTGCACGGCCATCGATTGCTTGGCGGCTTTGACCACGGCAGCCGGGTCGGTCTGGGCGCGGTCGCGGTACTGCTCCCAGGTCCAGCCGGCCGGCAGGTAGCCGTTGAGCGGGTCATGGGCGCTGGTCTGGTCGGTGACCATGTCCGGACGCACGCCGCGCTTGACCAGCTCCGGCAGGATCTCGGCGGCGTTGCCGTGCAGGGCGATGGAGATGGCCTTGCCTTCGGTGGTGTATTTGGCGATGCGCGCCAGGGCGTCATCCAGGTCCTTGGCCTGCTCATCGACGTAGCGGGTTTCCAGGCGGAAATCGATGCGGCTCTGCTGGCACTCGATGTTCAGCGAGCAGGCCCCGGCCAGGGTCGCGGCCAGTGGCTGGGCGCCGCCCATGCCACCGAGGCCGGCGGTCAGTACCCACTTGCCTTTCAGGCTGCCGTTGTAGTGCTGGCGGCCGGCTTCGACGAAGGTTTCGTAAGTGCCCTGGACGATGCCCTGGCTGCCGATGTAGATCCAGCTGCCGGCGGTCATCTGGCCGTACATGGCCAGGCCCTTGGCGTCCAGTTCGTTGAAGTGTTCCCAGTTGGCCCAGTGCGGCACCAGGTTGGAGTTGGCGATCAACACGCGCGGGGCGTTGCTGTGGGTCTTGAACACGCCGACCGGCTTGCCCGACTGTACCAGCAGGGTTTCGTCGTCTTCCAGGCGGGTCAGGGTCTCGACGATCTTGTCGTAGCACTCCCAGTTGCGCGCGGCGCGGCCGATGCCGCCGTACACCACCAGCTCTTTCGGATTTTCGGCGACCTGCGGGTCGAGGTTGTTCATCAGCATGCGCAGCGGGGCTTCGGTCAGCCAGCTCTTGGCGGTCAGCTTGTTGCCACGCGGGGCGCGGATTTCTACGTCACGGTATTTGTTGTTGTCAGTCACGGGAGAGGTCCTCTGCGGTCGTCCGCGGGCGGGTATGTCGTGGTCAATATACAAACACACCTTTACTTGTATGTACAAGCATGGACAACCAAAAAAATTAGACCTATCCGCTGAGCGGCTAAAAATGCCGGGGCCGCTTTGCGGCCCTTTCGCGACACGAGGCCGCTCCTACAGGGACCGCGTCAGCCAGGGCAAACGCGGACAGTGTAGGAGCGGCCTCGTGTCGCGAAAGGGCTGCGCAGCAGCCCCGGCTATCTCAACGTGTAATGAGCTCTATCAGGCAGAACCGCCCTTGTACATCCATTTCCAGCAACCCCTCATTGCCATCGATCCGCAGACAGTCATACCGCCCAAGCTGCTGCGTACCCTCCCCAGCCAACCCCACCTCGACATGATTGCTGGCGGCAAACAGCAACAGCGTCGACGCCGAACTGAACACCCGATTGCCGCCATCGAACCACTGCAACCGCGCCCGATACCGCTGCGGTGCATAGATCAGGTTGAAATCGCGAATCGCCCCGCCCAGCAGCTTGCAACTGACCTGGCTCTCGCCACTGAAGGCGAACGCATCGAACGGCAGCAGCGGCCGGCTGGCCTGGCCATCGACCAGCAGGCGCATGCCATCGCCCTGCAGCACGGTGATAATCCGCTGATACCCGGCAAAGCTGGAAAAACCGCCGGACTCCTCGATATCGGCAATCGACAGGCGCCAGCCGAAACCGTCCAGGCTGTCGCCGGCATCGCGGGTGATCTCTTCGGTGAAGCCACCACCGTTCTTCCAGGGCATGCGCGGATAATCCCGGGCACGCAACAGCTGCAACTGAGTCATTTGCTGAATCGTCCTTCCAGACGGTGGCGGGAACCGGGGTGGATCAGGCGCGCGGCGGTTACCGGCTGGCGCCCCGACCAGGTGCGGCGGCGGATCAGCAGGCACGGCTCGCCCCGCTCGATCTGCAACAGCGTGCATTCTTCTGGCTCGGCGAGGATGGCCTCGACCACGTGCTCGCCTTCGGTGAGCGGCGCGACCTGCGACAGGTAGGCGTAGGGCGTCTGCCGGGTGAAATCCTGCTTGAGGTAGTCCGGGGCGATGGCCGCGTTGACGTAGCGGTCCTCGATCTGCACCGGCACGCCGTTCTCGTAATGCACGATCAGCGAGTGGAACACCCGCTGGCCTTCTCGCATGTCCAGGGCCAGGGCGCGCTCGGAGCCGGCCGCCTCCTCGGCCAGGGTGATCACCTGGCAGCTATGCTGGTGGCCACGGCCGGCGATCTCGTCGGCGATGTTGTTGACCTCGAACAGCGCCGAACGGCTCTTGGGTTCGGCAACGAAGGTGCCGACGCCCTGCATGCGCACCAGCAGGCCTTCGGCGGTCAGTTCGCGCAGGGCGCGGTTGATGGTCATGCGGCTGAAGCCCAGCTCGCTGACCAGTTCGCTCTCCGAGGGCACCCGGTGATGAGGCGGCCAGCTGCCGCTCTCGATCTGCTGGATGATCATCTGTTTCACCCGGGCGTAGAGCGGCGCCGGCCCTTCGCCCATCTGGGCAACCAGCGCGGAGACAGGAGGTGTCGGCACGGCGTTGAATCCTTGTGCGGTTGGAGTGAACGGTAGCTTGCCGGAGTTTACCCGGCAGGCAAACGGCTGTATATGTATATACAAGTTAACAATAACAGGATTTCACCGATGTCCGCCTACTTCGCCGAACGCGCCCTGCTGCCCTCGGGCTGGGCCCGCAATGTCCGCCTGGAGGTCGCCGCCGACGGCCGACTGGCCTCGATCGAGGCCGATGCCAGCGCCGCTGGCGCCGAGCGCCTGGCCGGGCCGTTGCTGCCGGGCATGCCCAACCTGCACTCGCACGCGTTCCAGCGGGCCATGGCGGGGCTGGCGGAAGTGGCCGGCAATCCCAACGACAGCTTCTGGACCTGGCGCGAGCTGATGTACCGCCTGGTCGGCCGGATCACCCCCGAGCAGCTGCAGGTGATCGCCCGCCAGCTGTACATCGAGATGCTCAAGGCCGGCTATACCTCGGTGGCCGAGTTTCATTACGTGCACCATGACCAGAGCGGCCAGGCCTATGCCGACCCCGCCGAGCTGTCGCGCCGCATCAGCGCCGCCGCCAGTGCCAGCGGTATCGGCCTGACCCTGTTGCCGGTGCTGTACAGCCATTCCGGTTTCGGCGGCCAGGCCCCCAACGACGGCCAACGGCGCTTCATCAACTCCACCGAGCAGTACCTGCGCCTGCAACAGCAGCTTGCACCCTTGCTGGCGCAACAACCGGCGCAGGCGCTGGGGCTGTGCTTCCACTCCCTGCGCGCGGTAACGCCGGGCCAGATCTCCGATGTGCTGGGCGCCGGCGATGCGGCCTGCCCGGTGCATATCCACATTGCCGAACAGCAAAAGGAAGTCGATGACTGCCTGGCCTGGAGCGGCCGCCGTCCGCTGCAGTGGTTGTACGAGCATGTCGAAGTCGACCAGCGCTGGTGCCTGGTCCACGCCACCCACGCCGAAGCCGACGAAGTCGCCGCCATGGCCCGCAGCGGCGCGGTGGCCGGGCTATGCCTGACCACCGAGGCTAACCTGGGCGACGGTATCTTCCCGGCGGTGGACTACCTGGCCCAGGGCGGGCGCATGGGCATTGGCTCGGACAGTCATGTGTCGCTCAGCGTGGTCGAGGAGCTGCGCTGGTTGGAGTATGGCCAGCGCCTGCGCGACCAACGGCGCAACCGGCTGTATCGCGGTGACCAGCCGATGGTGGGCCGCACCCTCTATGATGCCGCGCTGGCGGGTGGCGCACAGGCGCTGGGGCAACCGATCGGCGAACTCGCCGTGGGCAAGCGCGCGGACTGGCTGGTGCTCGATGGGCAGGATCCATACCTGGCCGTGGCCGACGGTGATGCCATCCTCAACCGCTGGCTGTTCGCGGGCGGGGATCGCCAGGTGCGCGATGTGATGGTCAACGGACAGTGGGTGGTGCGCCAGGGGCGGCATGGGCAGGAAGAGGAAAGCGCGGTGGCGTTTGTCGAGGTGCTACGCCAGCTTCTAGCCTGAACGCGGTCCCTGTAGGAGCGGCCTTGTGTCGCGAAAGGGCCGCAAAGCGGCCCCGGCGATTTATGCGTAGGTGCTGAGACCCCGGGGCTGCTGCGCAGCCCTTTCGCGGCACAAGGCCGCTCCTACAGAGGGACGAGTCAGCCTGCTGCTCAATGCCGGGCGACGATGTCTCTGTCAGGCGTGCGCCAGATCAGCCGATTGGTGTCATACCCCTGCTGCCGCGCCTTGGCCAGCAGGTTCTCGCGCTCCCACGCCGGTAACGAAGGCGAACGCGAAAGAATCCACAGGTACTTGCGATCCGGACTACCGACGATCGCCGTACGGTAGCGCTCGTCGACGAACAGGATCCAGTAGTCGCCCTTGGCCACGCCCGGTACCAGGCGGGTGAACCAGTTGTCGAACTCCACCCACAGCTTGTCGGTGTGCCCGGCCTCCTGCGGCGCGGCATGGCCTTCGGCGCGCAGCCACTCGTCGCCCATCGTGCGGCAGCGATTGAGCACACCGACCGTGCCGTCGGGCTTGAGGTTGTAGTGGGCTTCAGATTGGGCACAGCCATCCTGGTACTTCATCGGCAGACGCGCCAGCTCGAACCATTTGCCCTGGTAACGCTTGAGGTCGACCGCACCTGCGGTCTTCGGCGCCAGCGGGTCGGTGGCCGAGGTGGCGCAGCCACCCAGCAGCATCACCAGGCACACGCCCAGCAGCAGGTGCAGACGCCTCATTTGAGGCCCTGCCCGGAATACATCAGGACCTTGTCTGCCGCGTACTGCACGCTGATGAAGCTCTTCTCGTCACCCCAGGTGCAGCTGCTCATGCCCAGCGCGCCGGAGCACTCCTTGGGCGAACCGAGCAGTTGCTCGACCTCGGCCTTGTTCATGCCGGCCTTGAGCTTGGAATAGTTTTCCTGGTTGATCTTGCTGCAGGCGGTCAGGACGACACACAAGGACAACAGGGCGAGGGAACGCAACGACATGAAGGGACACTCCTGGAGGTGGATACGCAGGTACGAGGGCCTGCAGGGAGCTTAGAAGGGAAAAAGGCTCCGCGGTTCCCTGGCGGGCCACGTTTCGTTGTGCGCCGTTGGTCGCCTGGCGCGCAAACGATTAATGTTTTATTCCTGCGCGTCGACATAGAGCGGTGGTGTGGCCTTTTGCCGCACCACTCCCCTTCGTGCCCGTGCGCAGATTCCAAGAAAAATGACCAAGAACCTCAAGTTCAGCCACAAGATCCTGCTGGCCGCCGCCCTCGTGGTGGCCGTCGCCTTCACCTGCTTCGTCCTGTTCAACGACTACCGGCAACGCCAGTCTCTGCGCAGCGACACCGAATCGACGTTGCAGTCACTGGGCAACCTGACCGCGGGCAACATCCGCACCTGGCTCGACAGCCGCATCCAGCTGGTGAACTCGGTGGCCCAGCAGATCGCCGTCGACGGCCCGGCCAAGGGCAGCCTCGACCGCATCCTGGCGTTGCCGGTGTACAGCGGCAACTTCATCCTCACCTACTTCGGCGGCCAGGACGGCAGCATGCAGTCGGTGCCGGTGGGCAACCGCGCCGCCGACTACGACCCGCGCGTGCGCGGCTGGTACAAGGCGGCCAGCGCGGCGGGCCAGACCATCGTCACCGAACCGTACATCTCGGTCTCGGCCGGCAAGCTGGTGATCACCCTGGCCACCCCGGTGCAGCAGGGCGGGCGCATGATCGGCGTGAGCGGTGTCGACACCGACCTGCAGACCATCAGCAACCTGATCAACACCCTGGACTTCGGCGGTCGCGGCCATGCCTTCATCGTCAACGGCGAAGGCAAGGTGCTCATCCATCCCAAGGGTGAGCTGGCGCTCAAGACCCTGGCCGATGTCTACCCCGGCAGCGACCTGCGCATCGGCAGCGGCCTGAAAGAGGTCGAGGTCGAGGGCCGCCGGCAGTTCATCAGCTTCACCCATGTCGACGGCGTGCCGTCGGCAGACTGGTACGTGGCGCTGGTGCTGGACCAGGACGCGGCCTTCGCCATGCTCGGCGAGCTGCGCACTTCGGCGGTGGTGGCGACGCTGATCGCGGTGGTGGTGATCATCGCCCTGCTCGGCCTGCTGATCCGCGTACTGATGGAACCGCTGCACGTCATGGGCCGCGCCATGCGCGACATCGCCGAGGGCGAGGGCGACCTGACCCGACGCCTGAACATCCACGCCCAGGACGAGTTCGGCAGCCTGGCGCAGTCGTTCAACCGCTTCGTCGAGCGGATCCACGAGTCGATCCGCGAAGTGGCCTCGGCCACTGGCCAGGTGAATGCGGTGGCCAGCCAGGTGGTCAACGCCTCCAACGCCTCGATCCATAACGCCGACCAGCAATCGAGCCGCACCAGCAGCGTGGCCGCGGCGATCAACCAGCTGGGGGCCGCCGCCCAGGAAATCGCCCAGAACGCCGCCCTCGCCTCGCAGCACTCCAGCGCCGCCCGCGGCCTGGCCGAGGAAGGCCAGCAGGTGGTCGGCGAGACCATCGACGTGATGAACCAGCTGTCGGCGCGCATCAGCGACGCCAGCGGAAATATCGAGACGCTGAACAACCACACGGCGAACATCGGCCAGATCCTCGATGTGATCAGCGGTATCTCGCAACAGACCAACCTGCTGGCGCTCAACGCCGCCATCGAGGCCGCCCGCGCCGGCGAGGCCGGGCGTGGCTTCGCGGTGGTCGCGGACGAGGTGCGCAACCTGGCCCACCGTACCCAGGACTCGGCGCAGCAGGTGCAGCGCCTGATCGAGGAGCTGCAGGCCGGCGCCCAGGTGGCGGTCAGCACCATGAACCAGAGCCAGCAGCACAGTGATCGCAGCGTGGGCATCGCCAACCAGGCCGGCGAGCGCCTGGGCAGCGTCACCCAGCGTATCGGCGAGATCGACGGCATGAACCAGTCGGTGGCCACCGCCACCGAGGAGCAGACGGCCGTGGTCGAGTCGATCAATGTCGACATCAACGAGATCAATACGTTGAACCAGGAAGGGGTACACAACCTGCAGAGCACCTTGCGTGCCTGCACCGACCTGGAACATCAGGTCGAGCGGTTGAAGCATCTGGTGGGCAGCTTCAGGATCTGATTCGAAGGCCCTGGGGGCCGCTTTGCGGCCCTTCGCGACGCAAGGCCGCTCCTACAGGGGGATGCGATTCCCTGTAGGAGCGCCCTTGTGTCGCGAAAGGCCTGCGCAGCAGGCCCAGCTATTCAGAAGCGGGAACCCGGCTCCAGCAAGAAATCCATCTCCTCGCTGGTACTCGGCCGCTCCAACACCAGGTTGCGGTGCGGGAAGCGCCCAAACCGGGCAATCACCCGCTGGTGCTGCTCGGCATAGTCGAGGAAGCCTTCGAACAACCGGCGGTTGGCCTCGGGCTGTTCAGCCAGCAGCATCTGGTAACGCTCCACGCACAGGTTCTGCCAGTCCAGCACCTCGGCGTGCTCCAGCACCAGCAGCACGAACACCCGCTGGATCGGCAGCAACTGGTAGTCCCAGCCCTTCTGCAGGCCCTGCATGGCCACCACCTGCGCCCGCCGATCGCCTTCGAAGGCGCGCGGCGTGTCTCGGTGGATCATGCGCGGCAGCTGATCCAGCAGGATCAGCAGGCCAAGCCAGCCCTGCGGGCTCTGCTGCCACTCATCGAGCCCGCCCGAGAGGGCCTGCTCGACCAGGTGGCCGAACTGAGCCTGGGCTTCGGCGTCATGGTGCTTGCCGAACCACAGCGTGTTCTTCTCGTCAGCCACGGCCTGGGGACTGCTGCCCCAACCGAACCACCATTCCAGCAACGGCTGCCAAGGTGCGAGCATGACTTACTCCTTGTGGTAGGCGGTGACGCGCTCGACCTCTTCCTTCGAGCCGAGGATCACCGACACGCGCTGGTGCAGGCTCTCCGGCTTGATGTCGAGGATGCGCTCGTAACCGTTGGTGGATGCGCCGCCGGCCTGTTCGATGATGAACGACATCGGGTTGGCTTCGTACATCAGGCGCAGCTTGCCCGGCTTGCTCGGCTCGCGGGCGTCGCGCGGGTACATGAACAGGCCGCCACGGGTCAGGATGCGGTGCACGTCGGCCACCATCGAGGCGATCCAGCGCATGTTGTAGTTCTTCTTCAGCGGACCGGTCTCGCCGGCCAGCAGCTCGCCCACGTAGCGCTGCACCGGGGCTTCCCAGTGGCGCTGGTTGGACATGTTGATGGCGAACTCGGCGGTGGTTTCCGGGACGCGGATGTTCTCGTGGGTCAGGACGAAGCTGCCCAGCTCGCGGTCCAGGGTGAAGCCCTTGACGCCGTTGCCCAGGGTCAGGATCAGCATGGTCTGCGGGCCGTAGATGGCGTAACCAGCGGCGACCTGCTCGGTGCCTGGCTGCAGGAAGGCATTCTCGTTCAGGCTTTCGTTCTGGCTCAGGTACTGGTTAGGGCAACGCAGTACCGAGAAGATGGTGCCGACCGAAACGTTGACGTCGATGTTCGACGAGCCGTCCAGCGGGTCGAAGACCAGCAGGTAGGCGCCTTTCGGGTATTTGCCCGGGATCTGGTAGGCGTTGTCCATTTCCTCGGACGCCATGCCGGCCAGGTGGCCGCCCCACTCGTTGGCCTCGAGCAGGATGTCGTTGGAGATCACGTCGAGCTTCTTCTGCACTTCGCCCTGCACGTTTTCGGTGCCCATGCTGCCCAGCACGCCACCCAGGGCGCCCTTGGACACGTGGTGGCTGATCTCCTTGCACGCACGCGCCACCACCTCGATCAGGAAGCGCAGATCGGCAGGGGTATTGTTGCTGCGGGTCTGCTCAATCAGATAGCGACTCAGGGTAACGCGGGACATGTATGGCTCCGAAAGGAATAGGGGGAGAAAAACCCCCGCAGTTTACAGGGAGAGTTGCGGGCTAGCGAGCAAAGAGACTCGACTTCGACCCTTGAGTTCATCCACTGCCAGGCCGGTGGTCGGCCGGGCTACCAAACATGCTGCCGCCTGCACGATCTCTATAGGAGCGGCCTTGTGCCGCGAAAGGGCCGCTAAGCGGCCCCAGCATTTCAGTGTCAATGCGGATATTGCCGGGGCCGCAATGCGGCCCTTTCCGGCCGGTCCGACGCCTCGGCAAGGCCGCTCCTACAGCGATTACGCAGGCTGCGCCCTCAATCCAATGCCTTCCAGATCTCGGTCGCATACTCGCGAATCGTCCGGTCCGACGAGAACCAGCCCATCCGCGCGGTATTGAGCACCGCCATGCGCCACCAGTCCTGCGGCGCGTGCCACAGTTCCTCGACCCGTCGCTGGGCATCCCAGTAGGCATCGAAGTCGGCGCACACCAGAAAGCGGTCATAAGCGATCAATCCATCCACCAACCCGGCATAGCGCGCCGGGTCGTCCGGCGAGAACACCCCGCTGCGGATCGCCTGCAGCACATCGCCCAGGCGATGGGAGGCGGCGACCGCCGCAGCGGCGCCGAAATCGCCGCTGCGCTTGCGCGCCTCCACCTGCTGGGCGGTCAGGCCGAAGATGAACATGTTCTCGGCGCCCACCTGTTCACACATCTCGACATTGGCGCCATCCAGGGTGCCGATGGTCAGCGCGCCGTTGAGGCCGAACTTCATGTTGCTGGTACCGGACGCCTCGTAGCCGGCGGTGGAGATCTGCTCGGACAGGTCCGCCGCCGGGATGATGCTCTCGGCCAAGCTGACGTTGTAGTTGGGCAGGAACACCACCTTGAGCAGGCCACGCACCGTGGGGTCGTTGTTGACCACCCGGGCGATGTCATTGGCCAGCTTGATGATCAGCTTGGCCTGGTGGTAACTGGCCGCCGCCTTGCCGGCGAATAGCTTCACCCGCGGCACCCAGTCGGTGCCGGGGTCGTTGCGAATGGCCTGGTACAGCGCCACCGTGTGCAGCAGGTTGAGCAACTGGCGCTTGTACTCGTGGATACGCTTGACCTGGACGTCGAACAGCGCCTCCGGATTGACCGTCACCCCCAACCGGTCCTGGATGATGCTGGCCAGGGCGCGCTTGCTGTGCAGGCGCTGGGCGGCGAACTGCTTGCGGAAGGTGGCCTTGTCGGCAAACGGCGCCAGCCCCTTGAGCTTGCCTTCCGGGTCGTCCAGCACCTCTGGCCCCAACGCCTCGATCAGCATCGCCGTGAGTTGCGGGTTGGACTGGTACAGCCAGCGACGGAAGGTGATGCCGTTTGTCTTGTTGTTGATCCGCTGCGGGTAGAGCTTGTGCAACTCGGCGAACACCGTGCTCTTCATCAGCTTGCTGTGCAGCGCCGACACGCCGTTGACGCTGTGCGAGCCGAGAAACGCCAGGTTGCCCATACGCACCCGCCGGCCATTGTCCTCCTCGATCAGCGACACCGCGCGCAGCACGTCGAAGTCGTGCAGGCCTTTGGCCCGCAGGGCATCGATATGGTAGGCGTTGATCAGGTAGATGATCTGCATGTGCCGCGGCAGCATGCGCTCCATCAGCGCCACCGGCCAGGTTTCCAGGGCCTCGGGCAGCAGGGTGTGGTTGGTATAGGCCAAGGTTCCGACGGTAAGCGCCCAGGCCTTGTCCCAGGGGATTTCGTGCTGGTCCACCAACAGGCGCATCAGTTCGGCCACGGCGATCGACGGGTGGGTGTCGTTGAGCTGGATCGCCGCGGCGTCCGGCAGGTTGAGCAGATCCTTGTGCATGTTCAGGTGGCGGCGCAGCAGGTCCTGCAGCGAGGCCGAGACGAAGAAATACTCCTGGCGCAGGCGCAGCTCCTGGCCGGCCTCGGTGCTGTCGGCCGGGTACAGCACCCGCGAGATGCTCTCGGCGCGGGCCACCTCGGCCACCGCGCCCAGGTGGTCGCCGGCGTTGAAGCGCTCCAGGTGCAGTTCTTCCAAGGCCCGGGCCCGCCACAGGCGCAGGGTATTGACGCTGGAGCCACGCCAGCCGACCACCGGCGTGTCGTAGGCCACCGCCCGCACCGTCTCGCCCGGCCACCAGACCTGGCGCTGCTGGCCATTGCCCTCGTGCACGGTTTCGACGCTGCCGCCGAAACTGATCGGGTAGATCACCTCGGCGCGCTCGAACTCCCAGGGGTTGCCGAAATCCAGCCAGTTCTCGGTCTGCTCCTGCTGCCAGCCATCGACCACCGCCTGGCGGAACAGGCCATGCTCGTAGCGAATGCCATAGCCATGAGCGGCGATGCCCAGGGTCGACATGCTTTCCATGAAACACGCCGCCAACCGACCCAGGCCGCCGTTGCCCAGCGCCGCGTCGGGCTCGAGCAGACGGATGCGCTCGAGGTCCACGTCCAGCCCCTGCAGGGCCTCGCGGGCGATCTCCAGGTAGCCGAGGTTACTCAGGCTGTCGTACAGCAAGCGACCGATGAGGAACTCGAGGGAGAGGTAATAGACGCGCTTCTGGCTGCGTCGGTAGGCCCGTCGGGTGTGGTCCATCCAGTGATCGACCATATGGTCGCGGGCCGCCAGGGCGATAGCTTCGAACCAATCATGGTCGAAGGCGTGTTCCGGGTCCTTGCCGACCGCGTAGGTCAGCTTGGCCAGCACGGCGGCGCGAAAGGCCGCCACCTCTGCACTATGGTCCTTTTCGTCACGGGCTTCGGTTTCCTGGGACATGAGGCATCCTCGGGCAAATGGGCGAAAGCGCAGGGAGATTGTTCAGCCTAGACGCTCTGACACGGAGCGACAGCGACGGTTCGCGGTTTTCATCCACCGCTGGTGAAACCGGCAAAAGGTTGTTCACAAATTGAACAACTCCGGTATCATCGCGCGCCCCAAAACCGTGATTTCCCTTGCAAGAATAAAACCGCAACCATGAAACCGACCCTGATCGCCGCCGCCGAAGTCGACCGCCTGGAGACCTGGCAGCGCTATGCCAGCCACATGTGCGGTGGCTGCCACTCGACCTGCTGCACCCTGCCGGTGGAGGTGAAGATCAAGGATCTGATCCGCATCGGCGTGGTGGACGAGTTCGAGAAGGACGAGCCACCGAAGAACATCGCCAAGCGCCTGCAGAAGGACGGCATCATCGAACGCTTCAACCAGAAGTCAGGGATCTTCACCCTGACCCGGATGAGCAACGACGACTGCCTCTATCTGGACCGCAAGAGCCGGCTGTGCACCATTTATGACAAGCGCCCGGATACCTGTCGCAATCATCCCAAGGTCGGGCCGCGGCCGGGGTATTGTGCGTACAAGCCCAAGATGGCTACCCGCTGATCCTGCTTTGCTTTTGAAATCCTGGGGGCTGCTTTGCAGCCCATCGCGACACAAGGCCGCTCCTACAGGGGACCGCGATCTCCTGTAGGAGCGGCCTTGTGTCGCGATGGGCCGCAAAGCGGCCCCAAATTCTCAAGGCAAACAAAAACGCCCCCGGCCTTTCGACCGGGGGCGTTTTCATTCAGCCTGAACTAATGACTCAGTTTTTGGCTTTCTTGGCAGCGCGGGTACGCTCGCCTTCGTCGAGGATCTTCTTGCGCAGACGGATCGACTTCGGAGTCACTTCGCACAGCTCGTCGTCCTGGATGAATTCCAGGGCCTGCTCGAGGGTGTGGCGAACCGGCGGAACCAGGGCGATGACTTCGTCCTTGCCCGAAGCACGCATGTTGTCGAGCTTCTTGCCTTTGGTCGGGTTCACGCCCAGATCGTTGTCACGGCTGTTCAGACCGATGATCTGACCGTTGTAGATCTCCTGGCCGTGTTCAACGAACAGCTTGCCGCGAGCCTGCAGGGTTTCCAGCGAGTAGGTCAGTGCCTTGCCGGTCTCGACCGAAACCAGAACGCCGTTCAGGCGACCGGACATCTGGCCCGACTTCATGGTGTCGTAGCGATCGAAGATCGAGGTCAGGATGCCTGCACCGTTGGTCAGGGTCAGGAACTGGTTACGGAAACCGATCAGACCACGGGCTGGAATGTTGTACTCCAGGCGAACACGGCCCTTGCCATCCGGAACCATGTTGGTCAGGTCGCCTTTACGCAGACCCATCTCTTCCATGACCTTGCCCTGGGATTCTTCAGGGATGTCGATGGTGACGTTCTCGAACGGCTCCTGCTTGACGCCGTCGACTTCGCGGATGATCACTTCAGGACGGCCCACGGCCATCTCGAAGCCTTCACGGCGCATGGTTTCGATCAGTACCGACAGGTGCAGCTCGCCACGGCCCGATACCTTGAACTTGTCAGGGGAATCGGTTTCCTGAACGCGCAGGGCAACGTTGTACAGCAGCTCTTTGTCCAGACGGTCCTTGATGTTACGGCTGGTGACGAACTTGCCTTCTTTACCGCAGAACGGCGAGTCGTTGACCTGGAAGGTCATCGAAACGGTTGGCTCGTCAACGGTCAGCGGCTTCATTGCCTCGACGGTATCCGGGGCGCACAGGGTGTCGGAGATGAACAGCTCGTCGAAACCGCTGATGCAGACGATGTCGCCAGCCTGGGCTTCTTCGACGTCGACGCGGTGCAGGCCGTGGTGGCCCATCAGCTTGAGGATACGACCGTTGCGCTTCTTGCCGTCAACATCGATGGCAACAACCGGGGTGTTCGGCTTGACGCGACCACGGGCGATACGGCCAACGCCGATAACACCGAGGAAGCTGTTGTAGTCCAGAGCGGAGATCTGCATCTGGAACGGGCCGTCACGATCAACAGACGGGGCTGGTACGTTGTCGACGATCGACTGGTACAGCGCGGTCATGTCTTCGCCCATGGCAGTGTGGTCCAGGCCGGCGATGCCGTTCAGGGCCGAGGCGTAGACGACTTTGAAGTCCAGCTGTTCGTCGGTGGCGCCGAGGTTGTCGAACAGGTCGAAGATCTGGTCCAGAACCCAGTCAGGACGCGCGCCCGGACGGTCGACCTTGTTGATCACGACGATCGGCTTCAGGCCGGCTTCGAAGGCCTTCTTGGTCACGAAGCGGGTTTGCGGCATCGGGCCGTCTTGCGCGTCGACCAGCAGCAGCACGGAGTCGACCATCGACATTACACGCTCAACCTCGCCACCGAAGTCGGCGTGGCCGGGGGTGTCGACGATGTTGATGTGGTAGCCGTTCCAGTTGATGGCGGTGTTCTTCGCCAGAATGGTAATGCCGCGCTCTTTTTCCTGGTCGTTGGAGTCCATGACGCGCTCGTCGTTGAGCTCGTTACGCTCCAGGGTGCCGGACTGGCGCAGGAGTTTGTCGACCAGGGTGGTTTTACCATGGTCAACGTGGGCGATGATGGCGATGTTACGCAGATTTTCGATCACAACTGTATCTCGATCAGAGGATTCGGTTGCCGCCAGTGTAGGCGGCCAATATGTACTGTTTAAGGCTCAGCGGGCCCGGCGGTCGGGAGGGCGATGGCGGATGCTACCGCCATACAGCCCTGGCGTCTTATGTCGGACGATAAACACGCACATTGGCATGTCCCTCACTGAGCAGGTGGTGTGCGTGCAGACGGCTCATCACACCCTTGTCGCAATACAGCAGGTACTGGCGCGTAGGGTCCAGGTGCTTGAACTTGCTGTTGATCGCGTAGAACGGCATGGCCTGGACTTCGATACCTTCCAGCGCCAGGGGTTCGTCTTCCTGGGCATCAGGGTGACGAATGTCGATGACGATCTGACCGGGCAGCGCCTCGGCCACTTCCTCGACTTCGATGTCCTTGCCCAGCTCATCGATCACGTGGTCGATGGAAATGAACTTGGCGCGCTCCAGGGCACGCTCCAGCACTTCCATCTCGAACTGCTTCTCTTCGTGCTCCATGCGGTGACGCTTGGCATGGGTGGTCGGGTTCACCGAGATCACGCCGCAGTACTCGGGCATGTGCTTGGCGAAATCGGCGGTGCCGATCTCGGTGGCCTGGTCGATGATGTCCTGCTTGTGGCTGGCAAGCAGCGGACGCAGCACCAGCTTGTCGGTGGCCGAGTCGATGATCGACAGGTTCGGCAGCGTCTGGCTGGAGACCTGGGAGATCGCCTCGCCGGTGACCAGGGCGTCAATCTGCAGGCGGTCGGCCATGCGCGCAGCCGCGCGCAGCATCATGCGCTTGAGCGTGACGCCCATGTAGCTGTTGTCGACCTTGTTGAGGATTTCGCCGACCACTTCCTCGAACGGCACGCTGATGAACAGCACGCGCTGGCTGCTGCCGTACTTCTTCCACAGGAAATGGGCCACTTCCATCACACCCAGTTCGTGGGCGCGGCCACCGAGGTTGAAGAAGCAGAAGTGGGTCATCAGGCCACGGCGCATCATCTGGTAGGCCGCCACGGTGGAGTCGAAGCCACCGGACATCAGCACCAGGGTCTGCTCCAGGGCGCCCAGCGGGTAGCCGCCGATGCCATTGTGCTGGTTGTGGATCACGTACAGGCGCTGGTCGCGGATCTCGATGCGCACCAGCACTTCCGGCTTCTTCAGCTCGATGCCGGCGGCGCCGCATTGCTGGCGCAGCTGGCTGCCGACGTAGCGGTCGACGTCCATCGAGGTGAAGTCGTGGTGGCCGCCGCGCTTGCAGCGCACGGCGAAGTACTTGCCGGCCAGCAGGTGGCCGAAGTGGTGCTTGCACTTGGCGACGATGTCGTCGAAGTCGCCCAGCGGGTATTCCTCGACCTGCAGGAAGTGGGTAATACCCGGGGTGCAGGACAGGCGCTCGATCATCTCACGCTGGATCTTCTCGTCCTCGACGCGGGTAACCACCTCGAGATTGTCCCAGACACCGTCAACCGCGAGCTCGGGATCCAGGTCCTTGAGCACGTTGCGGATGTTCTTGGCGAGCTGGCGGATGAAGCGCTTGCGCACCGGCCGGCTCTTGATGGTGATCTCTGGGAAGACTTTGACGATAAGTTTCATTGGTTTAACAGCGCGCGCAGGGCCTGCCGAAAATAGGGGGCGCGAATTATAGCGGAAATCGCTCAAGGTTTGAGCAACTTTTGTACAGAAGGTGCGATTTATGTTGGCCGCACCACCCCTCGTCGGCCTCCTGCGTGGGAGCGGGCTTGCCCCGCGATAAGGCCCGCACCAGCACAAGAGCACCATAATGGTGCATGACAACCAAAAAACGCATCTTATAAGTGCAAGGCTACACTCCACATCTTCATGAAATGCCCGCCAACGCCACCTTTCATCCCACACTCGCCATTTTTGGGCACTGGCATGCAATTTGCTCCCTTGTGAGGCAGGTACGCTTGGCCGACTATCCGCGCCCAGCGACACCCTTTTTCCAGGGCAGCGGCCAACTGCGCCCTAGACCATCCGGAGGACAACATGTCGAAGTCGGTTCAACTCATCAAAGATCATGACGTCAAGTGGATTGATCTGCGTTTCACGGACACCAAGGGCATTCAGCATCACGTGACCATGCCGGCGCGCGATGGCCTGGACGAAGACTTCTTCGAAGTCGGCAAGATGTTCGACGGTTCCTCCATCGCTGGCTGGAAAGGCATCGAAGCCTCCGACATGATCCTGATGCCGGTCGACGACACCGCCGTGCTGGACCCGTTCACCGAAGAGCCGACCCTGATCATCACCTGCGATATCGTCGATCCGTCGAGCATGCAGGGCTACGATCGCGACCCGCGCGGCATCGCCAAGCGCGCCGAAGAGTACCTGAAGAGCACCGGCATCGGTGACACCGTATTCGCAGGCCCGGAGCCGGAGTTCTTCATCTTCGACGAAGTGAAGTTCCAGTCGGACATCTCCGGCTCGATGTTCAAGATCTTCTCCGAGCAAGGCTCGTGGATGACCGGCGCTGACGTCGAAGGCGGCAACAAAGGCCACCGTCCGGGCGTGAAAGGCGGCTACTTCCCGGTTCCGCCGTTCGACCACGACCACGAAATCCGCACCGCCATGTGCAACGCCCTGGAAGAAATGGGCCAGACCGTCGAAGTCCACCACCACGAAGTGGCGACCGCCGGCCAGAACGAAATCGGCGTCAAGTTCAACACCCTGGTGAAGAAAGCTGACGAAGTACAGGCCCTGAAGTACGTCGTGCACAACGTTGCCGACGCCTACGGCCGTACCGCCACCTTCATGCCCAAGCCTCTGTACGGCGACAACGGCTCGGGCATGCACGTGCACATGTCGATCTGGAAAGACGGCAAGAACACCTTCTCCGGCGAAGGCTATGCCGGCCTGTCCGACACCGCTCTGTACTTCATCGGCGGCATCATCAAGCACGGCAAGGCCCTGAACGGCTTCACCAACCCTTCGACCAACTCCTACAAGCGTCTGGTCCCAGGTTTCGAAGCCCCGGTGATGCTGGCCTACTCGGCGCGCAACCGTTCCGCCTCGATCCGTATTCCTTACGTCGGCAGCCCGAAAGCCCGCCGTATCGAAGCACGCTTCCCGGACCCATCGGCCAACCCGTACCTGGCCTTCGCGGCCCTGCTGATGGCAGGCCTGGACGGCATCCAGAACAAGATCCACCCAGGCGATGCTGCGGACAAGAACCTGTACGACCTGCCTCCAGAAGAGGCCAAGGACATCCCACAGGTGTGCGGCAGCCTGAAGGAAGCCCTGGAAGAGCTGGACAAGGGCCGTGCGTTCCTGACCAAGGGCGGCGTGTTCTCCGACGACTTCATCGATGCCTTCATCGAGCTGAAGAGCGAAGAAGAGATCAAGGTCCGCACCTTCGTGCACCCGCTGGAATACGAGCTGTACTACAGCTGCTGATATGATCGGCGCCCCGCGTCGATGACATCAGGACGGCCTCCCTCGGGAGGCCGTTTCTTTTTCGCCCCCTCATCATCGGACAACACCTATTAGCCGCCGCACACCCAAAGGCGAAACTCGATGCCTCATACCCAAGGAGATCGCCATGCGTGCCACCACCTTCGCCCTGACCTGTTGTGTCGCCCTGTCCGGCTGCGCAACCTCAACCAGCACCGCGCCCACGCTCGACCAGTTGTTGACCACCATTGACCGGCGCCTCGACCTGGCCGAAGCGGTCGCACTGCACAAGTGGGATCACCAGCAACCCGTGCAGGCCAGCGCCCGCGAGCACCAGGTATTGCTCGGCGCACGCCAGGCCGCCGTCGCCCACCACCTGGATCCGGCACGCGTCGAGGCCTTCTTTGCCGACCAGATCGAAGCCAACAAGCTCGTGCAGTACCACCTGCTCGACACCTGGCATCGCGCCCGACAAGCGCCAGCCCTTCCACGCCGCGACCTGGCCAGCGAAGTGCGCCCTGAACTGGACCTGCTGCAGGAACAGCTGCTGAGCGCCCTCGCCCGCTTTGACCAGACCCCGCCGGACAACTGCGCCAACCACTTGGCCGACGCCCTGCAACAACGCTCCCAGGACACCACCCGCCACCTCGCCCTGGTTCGCGCCAGCGCCCAGCTGTGCAAAATGCGCTGACCGCCCTATGCTCCATATTGGTGCATGACTGCGCGAAGCGCCCCATCATGCATCCCAATTTGGTTCACAAGAATCGATAAACCAGGGCTTTCTGGCTCGAATTCGCGCAAATCCAGGTCTTTATCCGGAATTTCCGCTTCTTTTCGGAGCCTTGGTTTGGTTCTTGCATTTTCACTGCATCCAGCACTCTTCCGTGCGCGCCCCAGGCCCGAGCTCTTGGGCGCCACTGTGCCAAAAGAGGTCAACGACGCCTTATGACCATCAGCGATGCACAGCACCGTCTGCTTCTGGACAACCTGACCACGGCCACGCTGCTGCTCAACTCTGAACTGCGCCTGGAATACATGAACCCGGCCGCGGAGATGCTGCTGGCCGTCAGCGGCCAGCGCAGCCACGGGCAGTTCATCAGCGAGCTGTTCACCGAATCGACCGAGGCGCTCAATTCGCTGCGCCAGGCGGTGGAGCAGGCGCACCCGTTCACCAAGCGTGAAGCGCAGCTGACCTCGCTGACCGGCCAGACCATCACCGTCGACTATGCCGTCACCCCCATCCTGCACCTGGGCCATACCCTGCTGTTGCTGGAGGTGCACCCGCGCGACCGACTGCTGCGCATCACCAAGGAAGAGGCCCAGCTGAGCAAGCAGGAAACCACCAAGATGCTGGTGCGCGGCCTGGCTCACGAGATCAAGAACCCCCTCGGCGGCATCCGCGGCGCGGCCCAGTTGCTGGCCCGCGAACTGCCGGAAGAAAGCCTGCGCGACTACACCAACGTGATCATCGAAGAGGCCGACCGCCTGCGTAACCTGGTCGACCGCATGCTCGGCTCGAACAAGCTGCCGTCGCTGGCCATGACCAACATCCACGAAGTGCTCGAGCGCGTGTGCAGCCTGGTCGAGGCCGAGAGCCAGGGTTGCATCACCTTGGTGCGCGACTACGACCCGAGCCTGCCGGACGTGCTGATAGACCGCGAGCAGATGATCCAGGCCGTGCTCAACATCGTGCGCAACGCCATGCAGGCCATCGGCGGGCAGAACGAGTTGCGCCTGGGCCGCATCACCCTGCGCAGCCGCGCCGTGCGCCAGTTCACCATCGGCCATGTGCGCCACCGCCTGGTCGCCAGGATCGAGATCGTCGACAACGGCCCCGGCATTCCTGCGGAACTGCAGGACACCCTCTTCTATCCCATGGTCAGCGGCCGCCCGGACGGTACCGGGCTGGGCCTGGCCATCACCCAGAACATCATCAGCCAGCACCAGGGCCTGATCGAGTGCGAGAGCCACCCCGGCCACACCACCTTCTCGATCTACCTGCCCCTGGAACAAGGAGCCACCGCCCCATGAGCCGAAGTGAAACCGTCTGGATCGTCGATGATGATCGTTCCATCCGCTGGGTCCTGGAAAAGGCCCTGCAGCAGGAAGGCATGACCACCCAGAGCTTCGACAGCGCCGACGGCGTCATGGGCCGCCTGGCCCGCCAGCAGCCGGACGTGATCATCTCGGACATCCGCATGCCGGGCGCCAGCGGCCTCGACCTGCTCGCCCAGATCCGCGAACAGCACCCGGGGTTGCCGGTGATCATCATGACCGCCCACTCCGACCTGGACAGCGCCGTGGCCTCGTACCAGGGCGGCGCCTTCGAGTACCTGCCCAAGCCGTTCGATGTCGACGAGGCGGTGTCGCTGGTCAAGCGCGCCAACCAGCATGCCCAGGAACAGCAAGCCCTGGAAGTGCCCCAGGCGCTGGCTCGCACCCCCGAGATCATCGGCGAGGCGCCGGCGATGCAGGAGGTGTTCCGCGCCATCGGCCGCCTCAGCCACTCCAATATCACCGTGCTGATCAATGGTGAGTCCGGCACGGGCAAAGAGCTGGTGGCCCACGCCCTGCACCGCCACAGCCCGCGAGCGGCGTCGCCGTTCATCGCCCTGAACATGGCGGCGATCCCCAAGGACCTGATGGAATCCGAGCTGTTCGGTCATGAGAAGGGCGCCTTCACCGGCGCCGCCAACCTGCGCCGCGGCCGTTTCGAGCAGGCCGACGGCGGCACGCTGTTCCTCGACGAGATCGGCGACATGCCCGCCGACACCCAGACCCGCCTGCTGCGGGTGCTGGCCGATGGCGAGTTCTACCGGGTCGGCGGCCATGTGCCGGTGAAGGTGGATGTGCGCATCATCGCCGCCACCCACCAGAACCTCGAGTCGCTGGTGCAGGCCGGCAAGTTCCGTGAAGACCTGTTCCACCGCCTCAACGTGATCCGCATCCATATCCCGCGCCTGGCGGATCGGCGCGAGGACATCCCGGCTCTGGCCCGCCACTTCCTCGGCCGCGCCGCCCAGGAGCTGGCGGTGGAACCCAAGCTGCTCAAGCCGGAGACGGAGGAGTTCATCCGCAACCTGCCGTGGCCGGGCAACGTGCGCCAGCTGGAGAACACCTGCCGCTGGATCACGGTGATGGCCTCCAGCCGCGAGGTGCTGGTCGGCGATCTGCCGCCAGAGTTGCTCAACCTGCCTCAGGACGCCGCGCCGGTGACCAACTGGGAGCAGGCCTTGCGCCAGTGGGCCGACCAGGCCCTGGCCCGTGGCCAGTCGAGCCTGCTCGACAGCGCCGTGCCCAGCTTCGAGCGGATCATGATCGAGACCGCGCTCAAGCACACCGCCGGGCGTCGTCGTGACGCAGCTCTGCTGCTGGGCTGGGGGCGCAATACCCTGACGCGCAAGATCAAGGAACTGGGGATGAAGGTCGATGGCGGGGATGATGACGAGGGTGAAGATCACTGAGTTGAGCGGAAGTATTCATCCTGGGGCTGCTGCGCAGCCCTTCGCCGGCAAGCCGGCTCCTACAGGTATGACGCCATTCTTGTAGGAGCCGGCTTGCCGGCGAAGGGCCACGAGGCGGCCCCAGTCGTTTCCAGGCCCCATGCACCGATCCTGTGCCCCTTGCACCGTGTGAAGGCATAAATCCCATCAAAACCTGGCTATACAGCCCTCAACACCAGCATTTACGGGCAAGGCAAACCTGGCACGCCCCCTGCAATTGACACCGTATCTCCGGTTTCGGGGGCCTCGGTACAGGCAGGCCGGGATACCCCCTCTTTACGTTGCAATCGCGCAGTTTTGGGGACCCTGGTACAGGCAGGCCGGGATATCCCCTCTTTTATTCGTGCAGCCTCACCTGCACCCGCCAGCGCCCCGCCTCCTCCGTTGCGTTCCATTCGCCACGCAGGGGGCGGGCGGCCACTACGGTCAGCACCAGCCCCGCTTCGCTCTTCTGCAGGCGCCAGCCCACTGGCTTGTCCTGCAGCGTCAGCTGACCACGCTGGGCCTTGCCCTGGGCCTCGAACACGATGGCCACGGTGCCCTGGACGTTCTCGCCATGCAGTTTGGGCTCTTCGTTGAACCACAGGTCCAGGCCATCCTGCACCACCTGCACCTGCTCGAGCACCCGTTCCTCCGGGGTGGTCAGGCGCCCGATCATCATGCCGACCATCAGCCCGACAATCGCCAGCGACAGGATCACCCGCGGGAAGGCCTTCGAACGCGGGTCGGGTTCGGGGGTAGAATGCCCGTCATCTTCATGCTTGGAGCCGTGCATGTTTCACGTCATCCTTTTTCAACCAGAAATTCCGCCGAATACCGGCAACATCATCCGCCTGTGCGCCAACAGCGGCTGCGACCTGCACCTGATCGAGCCGATTGGCTTCGAACTGGACGACAAGCGCCTGCGCCGGGCAGGGCTGGACTACCACGAGTATGCCACGCTCAAGCGCCATAAAAGCCTGGCCGACTGCCTGGAAAGCCTGAACCAGCCACGGCTGTTCGCCTTTACCACCAAGGGTTCGCACCCGTTCCATGAGGTCGAGTACCAGCCTGGCGACGCCTTCCTGTTCGGGCCTGAAAGCCGCGGCCTGCCGGCCGAGGTGCTGGATAACCTGGCGCCCGAGCAGCGCCTGCGCCTGCCGATGCGGCCGGGGTGCCGGAGCCTGAACCTGTCCAATACTGTGGCGGTGACGGTGTACGAGGCGTGGCGACAGCAGGGGTTTGCCTGAAAGGGCCTATCGCGGGGCAAGTCGCATCGGCGCACCGCCGCTCCCACGAAGCTAAGCCTTGCTAAAAGACGAACAAAAAAAGGGCGACCGAAGTCGCCCTTTCTTGTTACAGCGATTACTGCACGGTCGGCACTTCGCCGGCTTCCTGCATGCGCTGCATCTCTTGCGCGTACAGGGCGTCGAAGTTGACCGGCGACAGCATCAGCGCTGGGAACGAGCCACGGGTCACCAGGCTGTCCAGGGTCTCGCGGGCGTAAGGGAACAGGATGTTCGGGCAGAACGCGCCGAGAGTGTGGCTCATCGAGGCCGCGTCCAGATTGGCGATCAGGAAGATGCCAGCCTGCTGCACTTCAGCGATGAAGGCCACTTCGTCGCCGTTCTTGACGGTCACCGACAGGGTCAGCACGACCTCGTGGAAGTCGCCTTCCAGGGCCTTCTGACGGGTGTTCAGGTCCAGCGAGACGCTCGGCTCCCACTGCTGGCGGAAGATCTGCGGGCTTTTCGGGGCCTCGAACGACAGATCACGCACGTAGATGCGCTGCAGGGAGAATTGTGGAGCGGTGGCGTCAGTGGCGCCGTTGGTCTGTTGCTCGGTCATGGCAGATCCTTTTCCTAATGTTCTTGAATGCAGTGCGAATCAGGCCGCCAGCAGCGCGTCGAGCTTGCCCGCGCGCTCCAGGGCATAGAGGTCATCGCATCCACCGACGTGCGTGCTGCCGATCCAGATCTGCGGCACCGAGGTACGGCCGGCCTTCTGGCTCATTTCGGCGCGAACCTGGGGCTTGCCGTCGACCTTGATCTCCTCGAACGCCACGCCCTTGCTCTCGAGCAGGTACTTGGCGCGCATGCAGTAGGGGCAGTAGTCGCTGGAATAGACGATGACGGGCTTCATATCACTTCACCAGGGGCAGGTTATCGGCTTTCCAGCTGGAAACGCCACCGCTGAGCTTGGCGGCGGTGTAACCAGCCTTGAGCAGCTCGCGGCACAGGGTGCCGGACTGCTGGCCCATCGCGTCGACGACGATCAGGGTCTTCTCTTTGTGTTTTTCCAGCTCGCTCATGCGGCCGGCGACTTTGTCCTGAGGAATGTTCAGCGCACCGACGATATGCCCGGCCGAGTATTCCTTGGCGGTACGAATATCGATCACCACGGCCTTGTCGGCGTTGACCAGGGCGGTCAGCTGGCCGTTGCTCAGGCTCTGGCCGCCACGGCGGACTTCGTTGATCAGCAGCAGGACCAGCAGGACGACGAAAATGGCCACCAGGATGTAGTGATCTGTCGCGAATTGAATCAGGTGAGCAACCATCAGGGGTGTTCCAGGCGATTGAAAATGGCGGCCAGTATACACAGCGCCCCATGACCGCCAAAGCCCACTGGGCTTGCGGCAAACGCGTCTTCATGTTGCATGCCTGACCGCGCTGGTCGGGCAAGGGGAGGAATATTCGCCGTCGCTGGCGGATTTGCCCTAAAATGCGTGTCTTTATCATCTTTGAACAACCGTGAGTTTGATTGATGACGAGTACGCCTAAACCCCTGGTCCTGATCATCCTGGATGGCTTCGGTCACAGCGAAAGCCCCGAATACAACGCCATCTTCGCTGCCAACACGCCGGTCTACGACCGCCTGCGCGCCACCCAGCCGCATGGCCTGATCTCCGGCTCCGGCATGGACGTGGGGCTGCCCGACGGGCAGATGGGCAACTCCGAAGTCGGTCACATGAACCTCGGCGCCGGCCGCGTGGTGTACCAGGACTTCACCCGGGTGACCAAGGCCATCCGTGACGGCGAGTTCTTCGAGAACCCCGTGCTCGGCGGCGCGGTGGACAAGGCCGTCGGCGCCGGCAAGGCCGTGCACATCCTCGGCCTGCTCTCCGACGGCGGCGTGCACAGCCATCAGGACCACCTGATCGCCATGGCCGAGCTGGCCGCGCAGCGTGGCGCCGAGAAGATCTACCTGCACGCCTTCCTCGACGGCCGCGACACCCCGCCGCGCAGCGCCCAGTCCTCGATCGAACTGCTCGACGCCACCTTCGCCCGCTTGGGCAAGGGCCGCATCGCCAGCCTGATCGGCCGTTACTACGCCATGGACCGCGACAACCGCTGGGACCGTGTCAGCGCCGCCTACAACCTGATCGTCGACAGCGCCGCCGAATACACCGCCGATAGCGCCCTTGCCGGCCTGCAAGCCGCCTACGCCCGCGAGGAGAACGACGAGTTCGTCAAGGCCACGCGCATTGGCGAAGCCGTCAAGGTCGAGGATGGCGACGCGGTCATCTTCATGAACTTCCGCGCCGACCGCGCCCGCGAGCTGTCCCGGGCATTCGTCGAGCCGGACTTCAACGAATTCCCACGCGCACGCCTGCCCAAGCTGGCGGCCTACATCGGCCTGACCCAGTATTCGGCGAAAATTCCGGCGCCAGCCGCGTTTGCCCCGTCCAGCCTGGACAATGTCCTGGGCGAATACCTGGCGAAGAACGGCAAGACCCAGCTGCGTATCGCCGAAACCGAAAAGTACGCGCATGTCACCTTCTTCTTCTCCGGTGGTCGTGAAGAGCCGTTCGAAGGCGAAGAGCGCATCCTGATCCCGTCGCCGAAAGTCGCCACCTACGACCTGCAGCCGGAAATGAACGCTCCCGAGGTTACCGACCGCATCGTCGAGGCCATCGAGCAGCAGCGTTATGACGTGATCGTGGTCAACTATGCCAACGGCGACATGGTCGGTCATACCGGCGTGTTCGAAGCGGCGGTCAAGGCCGTCGAGGCCCTGGACGTCTGCGTCGGCCGTATCGTCGAGGCCCTGGACAAGGTCGGCGGCGAAGCGCTGATCACCGCCGACCACGGCAACGTCGAGCAGATGGAAGACGAGTGCACCGGCCAGGCGCACACCGCCCATACCAGCGAGCCGGTGCCGTTCATCTATGTCGGCAAGCGTCAGGTCAAGGTCCGCGAAGGCGGCGTGCTGGCCGATGTGGCGCCTACCATGCTCAAGCTGCTGGGGCTGGAAAAGCCGGTCGAGATGACCGGGACTTCGATCCTGGTCGATGCTTGATGCTTGTACGGGGCTGCTGCGCAGCCCCGAAATACCTGAATTCCAGACCAACGCCCCGCCGCCCACGCCGCGGGGCGTTTTTTTTGCGGGCCCGCAAGGGCATACTAGGCCAGTCTCCATCCCCGGTACGCCAAACCCCATGCTCCGCGCCCTCTTCTTACTAGCCCTGTCATGCCTGCTCACCCCGGCCTTCGCCGACGAGCGCGCGCAGACCCAGCAGCAGCTGGACGCCACCCGCCAGGACATCGCCGAGCTGAAGAAGATGCTGGGCAAGCTCCAGGAGGAGAAAGCCGGCGTGCAGAAAGACCTCAAGTCCACCGAGACCGACATCGGCACCCTCGAGAAACAGGTGGAGGCACTGCAGCAAGAACTAAAAAAGACCGAGGGCGAGCTGGAGCGCCTTGATCACGAGAAAAAAAAACTCCAGAGCGCCCGCGTTGAACAGCAACGCCTGATTGCCATCCAGGCCCGTTCGGCCTACCAGAACAATGGCCGCGAAGAATATCTGAAGCTGCTGCTGAACCAGCAGAACCCCGAGAAGTTCGCCCGTACCCTCACGTATTACGACTACTTGAGCAAGGCGCGCATGGACCAGTTGCGCGCCTTCAACGAGACGCTGCGCCAGCTGGCCAACGTCGAGCAGGACATCGCCCGCCAGCAGGAACAGCTGCTGACCCAACGCGCCGACCTCGACGGTCGCCGTCAGGCGCTGGTGGCCGAACGCGACAAGCGCCAGCAGGTGCTGGCCAAGCTCAACAGCGACATGAAAGAGCGCGACCAGAAGCTGCAGAGCCGCGAGCAGGACCAGGCCGAGCTGGGCAAGGTGCTCAAGACCATCGAGGAAACCCTGGCCCGCCAGGCCCGCGAGGCCGAGGAAGCGCGCCAGCGCGCCCTGCTGGCCAGGCAGGAAGAAGAGAAACGCCGCAAGGAGCAGGCCCTGGCCGCCGCGGCCCGTGCCCAGGAGCCCGAGGAGGCGCCGAAAAAGGCCCGCACCACCCTCGGCCCGGTGGTTTCCAGCGATGGCGCCAGCTACGGGGGCGCTTTTTCTGCGGCCCGGGGCAAACTTCCATGGCCGGTCAATGGTCGATTGCTGGCACGCTTCGGCGATACCCGCGGCGGCGACGCCCGGGCCAAGTGGGACGGGGTGATGATCGGAGCCAGCGCCGGCACCCAGGTGCGCGCCGTGCACGGCGGGCGCGTGGTGTTCGCCGACTGGTTGCGCGGCGCTGGACTTCTGGTCATTCTCGACCATGGCAATGGCTACCTGAGCCTGTACGGCCACAACCAGAGCCTGCTCAAGAGCGCCGGCGACATCGTCAAGGCCGGTGATGCCATCTCCACCGTCGGCGACAGCGGTGGCCAGGACAACGCCGGTCTGTACTTCGCGATTCGCCAGCAGGGCCGGCCCACCGACCCTGCGCAATGGTGCCGAGGCTAGATAATGCTACTTTTACGGCGCTGCCCACGAAACGGCGGCGCCGATGCTCCCGACGGGAGCACCAACAGGATCAGGAGTTCGTTCGACATGCTGCACTCGCCTCGCCTCACCCAGCTGGCCCTGACCATTGCCCTGGTCATCGGCGCGCCCCTGGCCGTTGCTGCCGAGCCGGTCAAGCCAGCCGCCAAGCCGGCTGCGGTGCCGGCCACCGAGGTGACCGCCAAGGCGCCCCTGCCGCTGGAAGAACTGCGCACCTTCGCCGAGGTCATGGACCGCATCAAGGCCGCCTATGTGGAGCCTGTCGACGACAAGACCCTGCTGGAAAACGCCATCAAGGGCATGCTTAGCAACCTCGACCCGCACTCGGCCTACCTTGGTCCCGAGGACTTCCAGGAGCTGCAGGAAAGCACCAGCGGCGAGTTCGGCGGCCTGGGCATCGAAGTGGGCATGGAAGACGGCTTCGTCAAGGTGGTCTCGCCCATCGACGACACCCCGGCCTCCCGCGCCGGCATCGAGGCCGGGGACCTGATCGTCAAGATCAACGGCGCGCCGACCCGCGGCCAGACCATGACCGAGGCCGTGGACAAGATGCGCGGCAAGATCGGCGAGAAGATCACCCTGACCCTGGTGCGAGACGGCGGCACGCCGTTCGACGTGACGCTGGCCCGTGCGGTGATCCAGGTCAAGAGCGTCAAGAGCCAGCTGCTGGAAAACGATTACGGCTACATCCGCATCACCCAGTTCCAGGTCAAGACCGGCGACGAGGTGGGCAAGGCCCTGGCCAAGCTGCGCAAGGACAACGGCAAGAAGCTGCGCGGCGTGGTCCTCGACCTGCGCAACAACCCCGGCGGCGTGCTGCAGTCGGCGGTGGAAGTGGCCGACCACTTCTTGACCAAGGGCCTGATCGTCTACACCAAGGGCCGCATCGCCAACTCCGAGCTGCGCTACTCCGCCGACCCGGCCGACGCCAGCGAAGGTGTGCCGCTGGTAGTGCTGATCAACGGCGGCAGCGCCTCGGCCTCGGAAATCGTCGCCGGCGCCCTGCAGGACCAGAAACGCGCCGTACTGATGGGCACCGACAGCTTCGGCAAGGGCTCGGTGCAGACCGTGCTGCCGCTGGCCAACGACCGTGCGTTGAAGCTCACCACCGCGCTGTACTTCACCCCCAACGGCCGCTCGATCCAGGCCCAGGGCATCGTCCCGGACATCGAGGTGCGTCCGGCCAAGCTCACCGCCGAGGCCGACAACGACAACTTCAAGGAAGCCGACCTGCAGGGCCACCTGGGCAACGGCAACGGCGGCGCCGACCGCCCGAGCGGCAGCAGCAAGCGCAAGGATCGCCCGCAGGACAACGACTTCCAGCTCAGCCAGGCCCTCAGCCTGCTCAAGGGCCTGAACATCACCAAGGGCGACTGACCGGACCCCCATGCGTTACCTGCTGTTCACGCTGTTCTGCCTCATGCTCGGTGCCGCCCAGGCGGCGCCGGGCAAGGCCTATCTGAGCATCATCATCGACGACCTGGGCCAGAGCAGCGAGCGTGACAGCCGCACCCTCGCCCTGCCCGGCCCGGTCACGATGGCGATCATGCCCGACACGCCCCACGCCACCGACTTCGCCCGCCAGGCCCACAAGGCCGGGCGCACGGTGATCCTGCACATGCCCATGGACCCGGCCACCGGCCCCTATGCCTGGCACCCCGGCACAGCGATCGAGGAACTGGCCCGGCGCCTGGACGCCGCATTGGCCAAGGTGCCCTACGCCGCCGGTATCAACAACCACATGGGCAGCCGCATGACCGCCCAGCGTGAACCGATGCACTGGCTGATGGAGGAACTGCAGCGCCGCCACCTGTTTTTCGTCGACAGCCGCACCAGCGCCGCCACCGTGGCGGCGGCAGAGGCACAGGCAGTCGGCCTGGCCCATGTCTCACGGGATGTGTTCCTCGATGACGTACGCACACCCGAAGCCATCACTGGGCAACTGCAGCAAGGTATCGAGCTGGCGCGCAAACAAGGTTCGGCTGTGCTGATCGGCCACCCTTATCCACAGACCCTGCAGGTGCTGGAGCGTGAGCTGCCGCAGCTCAAGCGCCAAGGTATCGAGCTGGTCAACCTGCGGCAGATGATCGCCGAACGCGGCAACCAGGCCATGCCCGCCCACGGCAAGCATGGCCAGTACAGCAACCGCTGAGCCGTCAGGCAAAATCGATGATGCCGGTCAGGTCAGCCAGGCGCAGCTCACCGCGATAGATATCCAGCAGATCCCGTCCACTGGTGGCCGCACGCATCTGCGCCAAGCGCCCGAGCTTGCGTTGCGACCATAGCTTCAGGTGCCCTTTGCTGAACGCGTTGTTGGGCGTCGTGGCGTTCGGATAGTGAAAATGTGCCTCCCATAGTCCCTCGCCTGTGACGCTTCCCTCACGCGGCAAGCGCCGTACTTCGTAAACCTCCAGATAATCTCCGGTCGCCAGCGCCTTGCGCGGCCCGACGCGCTCCACGGTCACCAGTTTCTGTTCGGACAGGAAGCGCAGGCTGTTGGCATTCGGCCGACTGGTCGAGAAGTACAGGCTGATCAAGAGGTCACGGCGGATCGCCCGCAGGCGCTCGATGACGCCGGTCAGCCCTTCGAACAGCTCGTCCTCCGGTGAATGCCCCGCCAGCGCCTCGTTCAGCTTGTCCAGATGCCCGTCGATGATGGTCGACAGGTTCAAGGGTTCATTGGCTTTGAAGTACCCACGCGCCAACCCGATCACCGAGTCCACCTGGTCCACCAGCACTTGGGCCTGTTTGCGCGCGATGCGCGGTTCGAGAGGTGACAGCGGATCACTGCCCTCTTCGTCGTGCGTGTCCTCGACCCATTCCTTGCCCTTTTGCCGGAACGTCTTGAGTACATGCTGGGTGCGATAGTCGCGTTGCTGCACGACCGCCACGCCATCAACTTCGACTTCCTCGGCCAGGACACTACGCCCTCGGTCCGTCCGTGCCAGGTGCCGACGCCCGCCCCGGGGGGCATGTACCTGGACTTTCGGCGGGCGCAGCTCGTGCAGTTCGCTCTCCCTGACCAGCTGGGCCATTTCCCGCTCGGCCGCGCCCTTGAGCTCGCCAAGCACCTTCTGGTAGGCCTTGAGCTGTTCCCCCCTGACCGCCGCGCCTCCGACGCTGCCGAGATACTCGGCCATGGTCGATGCCTCTTCGTAGTCCTCCAGCACCCCTTTGAGCACCTCGATGCGATCTGTCAGGCTCAAGGTGCTGCCGGCCAGGTCACCATGGGTGCCGCCGGCGCTCCTCAAGTTGCTGCTCGCCAGATAGTCGAAATAGTTCTGCAGCACGCGCTCGTCCACATCCGCGAGCCGGTCGAGGCTCAGCTCGGCCAGGTCCTGGAGCAGGCGAAATTCAAGATCTACAGCGGTTAACCGACGAGCTTCGATCTGGCTCCTGAGCTCCTTGTTCTTGTTGATGCGTGCATGGGTCTTGGCATCCCTGAAGTAGATGCTGCCGTCCTTCAGGGTCTCTTCGAGCAGACGGTCGAGCAGGCTGGAGATCTCCACCAGGTCCGTCTCCCATTTGACGACCCCCTCGAGCGCTTCGCGAAATACCTTGTACCGGGCGATTTCCGCATCGCTTTCGGGGTGCACGGTGATCTGTTCCGCCAGCCTGTCCACGTTGTCCGTGTTGACGAAGCTCGCCAACTCGTCATGGAAAGTCGCGGCGCTGTCGATCAGGTCCTGGCGGATCATGCTGCGCAGATCGAGCAATGCACTGGTGAGGGAAGTATCGTCTTGCCTCATCGCATACATTTCCGAGAGCACAGCGCCATGTTCGACGTAGTTGTCGATGATGGCCTTCAATTCGTAGGCGAGCTTGATGTTGATCTGTTTGCGCAAGCGCCGGGGAACATCGAGTTCCTTGAGGTTCAGCTCGTCCGGCTGTTCGATTGCCTCCAGGGCCTTGATCCGCTGGTCCTTCTCCAGAAGCAGGGCACGGTGCCGGTTGAGCGGCTCCGCCATGTCGTTGTGACGCCTGGTGAGTTCTGCTTCTCTGGTTTTCAACGTCTCGATCCTGCGCTTGTTCGCCTCCCTCAGCAGTTCGCGGTGGGTCTTGGGCATGCCACCGCGCAAACGCAAGCCGGCATCGATGCGCCACTGGCCGTACTTGCGCTCCAACCAAGGCCCGAGTTGCCCCGTCGTCGTGACGACACGCATGCGTTCGCCATCGGCCTGGACCTCGTAGGCATCGCCGGCAAGGGTTACGTAGAGGCGCTCCGCCACCTGATAGAGCCCTTGCCACGGGCCATGGTCGATCATCTCCCGCCCATTGACCGAGACGGGCGAGCGCAACAGCAACAGCGCCGTGCGCCGCTCGGGCGAAAGCAGGTTGAAACCCTGCAGGTCGCGCCATCGGGTATCCAGCGCGGTAGACACCTGTTCAGTCAGGCCGCAAGGCAGGCCCACCTTGCCTTGAGCGGGCGGCGCGTCAGGGGCTGCCTTAAACGCACCTGCCGGCGCCAATGCCAAATACTCTGCTGCGCTGCCCGCCACCACCTCGCCTTGCGTGTCGGCAGACGGCAGGCGCGCATGCATGAGGGCCATCGATGCGTTCAACACCAGGTCGACCACAGCCGCCGAGCGCTCGAAGGCCGTGCCGTGCAGCAAGGCCGATACGTCATTTTTGATGCCGGCGAAGGCTTGAACCAACCAGGCCACGGTCGCCACCGGGCCACGCAACAACAGCGTCGCCACATCGAACAGCAGCCAGCTGCCCCTGGCTAGAATTTCCCAGCGGCTTTCGGCATTGGAAACCGCGCTACGATCCGCCAGTTCGATCAACAACGCCCGATTGGCCTTGTACAGGTAGGCATCGACATCAGCCTTCCAGAACTGCGCACTGAAACTGGCCGGTTGAACGGGTTCGGGAAGAATCGAGGTATCGATGACCGGCCGACCAAGGTGCGGTTCCAGAAAGCCGCCATTGTCGTAAACCGGCCGAGCCGAGTCGGGCAGCCAGGCCACGATACTGTCCTGCAAGGCGCCGGGGGCGCGGATCGCCTCCATCAGGTGTGCAAGGCTGGTGAATTCAAGCAGCGCTGCATTGCCGTACAACGGCCGGAACAACAAGACCGTCGACGGCTCGGTGCACTTCAGAACGTACATGCCGGCAACCACGTCGGTAATGACCGCACCGGGCTCGCGCTTGAAGGCCAGGGGCATGAGCACAGTGGCGGGCAACTGTGTATCCAGCAGCCCACGGCAGTAGTCGCCAACGGCCTGCATTCCCGCCTCACTCAGCGTCCCCCCCACTCGCGCCGACAGCGCACTGAACAACAGCGAACAGCGCCATTCCCGGGCGAAGCGTGAAATGCGGCCCTGACGCTGGCCTGGGTCGTCCAACTGCTGGGCCACGTAGTTCGGGTAGTTGCCACCGATGTCGACTCGCGTAACCAGTGCCTGCAAGTAGTCCGGCGTAAGCCAGTCCATGATTAGTTGGTCTTTCGCGTGACTGACTGCCGTCACCGTCGCGCCACTCAGCGACGCCAGGTTGCCGATGGCAAATGCTGTCAGGCTCAGGTTTC
Organism: Pseudomonas carassii; assembly: GCF_036324045.1. Classification (NCBI taxonomy): domain Bacteria; kingdom Pseudomonadati; phylum Pseudomonadota; class Gammaproteobacteria; order Pseudomonadales; family Pseudomonadaceae; genus Pseudomonas; species Pseudomonas carassii. The sequence continues at coordinate 53,181 of NZ_JAZDCT010000008.1, forward strand.
TGGTCTCGACCGTACCGCCACCGACACCTGCGCCTGGCCCGCCGGGCATGCCCCGGGCGGTGACAAGGGTCAGTTGCAGGTCGTCGGCAACGTAATTCGCATCCACGGGATGGTCGACCAGCATTTGTGCCCTGAGACGCTGGCCGGCATAGCTGTGCAGGTCGAGAATATCGTCAAGCGCCCCCACTCCATCGGACTGCGCCTGGGCCAGCGCCAGGTCGAACAACGCCGTCTGGCAGGCGAAACTGTTCAATGCGCTGGTTGCGCGCAGCCCCGGAGGTAATCCCAGTCCACTGTCAGCCTGCGCTCGGTATCCTTCGACAAACCACTGTGCAGGATCGGTGACCGCTGAATACACCAGCTCCATCGCCGCCGCACTTTCGAACCTGGTGTAACGCAGGCGCTCGACAGCGCCAAGCATGCGCTCCAGCAGCAACGTGCATTGCTGCGCGAAGCTGTCGCCCTCCAGCTGATGGCGATCCCAGGTCATCGAATCGAAACGGTAACGCTCGGCCAACGATTCACACAGCGCCTGAGCAAAGGCATCGAGTGACACGTAGGCCTGCACCACGCTCGACGGCGCACACCACACAATCGCCTGCCCCGCATCGTGCTCGCCCTGCAACAGCAGTTCAGGCAGCAGCAACGAGACCCTCCTCGCCCCCACCAACAGGTGAACTTCAACAACAAAGACCGAAGGCTGCTGCCTGCCACCCTGAAGCAGGCCGAGCACGCACGTCCTCGCCAGGTCGTCCAGGCCTTGCACCGGCAAATTCTGCAAGAGCGCAATGCGAATGACCTGGGCCAACCAACGCTCACGAGGCACGCCCATGCTGCCGACTTGCGACCAGTAGTCCACCTGAGCCTGGCTGAGGTACTCCGGCAGAGCCCTCACCAGATTTTCCAGATCGCTCATGGCACTGGTGATGTCCACCGATGTGTAGGCCAACGTATTACCCTGCTGATCACGCAGGTAGTAAGGGGGCTGGAGGCTGATCTGAAACAGACCCCGGGCAGCGCCCAGCGACGCCAGCGACCGGCCTGCTTGCAGGACGTCCATGACACAATCGAGCAAGGGGCGACTCGCCCAGCTGTCATAAGGTCGGGATGATCTGGCGTTATCCTGCGGAATCAGCAACGTCACGTATTCAGCCGATGGCAGACTGGCGGTTGCAAGGATCGACAGGTGTTCGCTCAGCACCCTGAGCAACTGTGTGCTCGCCACCTCGCGAATCGTTGGCCGCCTGGCGAACTCGGCACTAACGACGGCGTGAACATCCTGGAGGTTTTTTTGTTCGTAGGACATGCGGTGGCTCCTTGTGAAAAACGAGATCGACAAGGATGGGTTGCGCCCGACAAGCCTGGTGGTATCCATGTAGACGCCAGAAAAAAGGGCCCTGCCGTTACCGGCAGGGCCCTTTCATGATGCGTTGACGCCTGTCAGCTATACACACGCCCCAGCAGCTGGCGGTGGCTTTCGAACTGATCGAGCACGTCACGCACGATCTGCTCGCGGGTGAAGCCCATCAGGTCATACTCCTGGCTGCCGTCGTGCAGGTACACCTCGGCACGGTAGAAGCGCTGGCGCACTTCCGGCTCGCCCTCGACCGGCGCCTCGCTCGGCGCGGCCATGTAGCCGTCCAGGCTGGCTTCGTAGACGAACGGATTGCCCTCTTCCATCATCACCCGCAGGCCCATCATGTTGCGCGACTGGCCAACACGGGTCTCGACCTCGAAGCCCAGGGTGCGCAGCTGCTCGGCGGCTTCTTTCAGGGCCGGGCTGACCTGCTTGTCCATGAAGCGTTGCACCACAGCCTGGGTCGGCTGCAGGTCCAGCTGGCTCAGGCGCTCGCTGAAGCCGCGACGGCCACGGGCGGCCAATTCGGCGCGCTCGCTCTCGACCGCGACGTCCTGCTTCATGGCCTTCATCAGGCCGAACATGAACAGCACCAGGACCACCGAGAACGGCAGGCCGGCCAGCACCACCATGGTCTGCATGGCTTCGAAGTTACCGGCGAACAGCAGGCCGATGGTGACCAGGGTGATGACCACCGACCAGAACACCACCATCCAGTGCGGGGCGTCCTCGTCGACCTTGCCGCCCTTGCACGACAGGTTGGCCATCATCACCGCGCCGGAGTCGGCCGGGGTCAGGAAAAGCACGAAGCCGACGAACACTGCCACACCGATGACGATCTTGGCCGCAGGGAAGAACTCCAGCAACTGGTAGATCGACATCGACGGCTGTTCGAGCGCTGTCTTGCCCAGCTCCACGGCGCCCTGGTTGATCACCAGGTCCAGCGCGGTGTTGCCGAAGATCGACAGCCAGGCCAGGGTGAAGCCCAGCGGGATCAGCAGCACGCCGCTAACCAGCTGGCGCACGGTACGGCCCTTGGAGATACGGGCGATGAACATGCCGACGAACGGGCCCCAGGAGATCCACCAGGCCCAGTAGAACACGGTCCACAGGCCCAGCCAGCGCTCGGATTTGTCGTTGTCGCCTTCATAGACGTACAGATCGAAGGTCTTGAGCACGACACCGTTGAGGTAGTCACCGATGTTCTGCACGAAGCCGTTGAGCAGGTGCAGGGTGTTGCCGGCCAGCAGCACGAAGATCAGCAGGCCGCTGAACAGCAGGATGTTCAGGTTGGACAGGCGACGGATGCCGTTCTCCACGCCCGACACCGCGGCCACGGTGGCAACGCCGGCCATGACCAGGATCACCACCAGCAGGTTGGTCTTGCTGTGGTCCATGCCGAACAGGTATTCCAGGCCCGAGGCGACCTGCATCGAACCGATACCGAGGTTGGTCACCAGGCCCAGCAGGGTGACGAACATGCCGAAGATGTCCACGGCATGGCCGGCACCGCCCTTGACCCAACGCTCACCGACCAGCGGGTACAGCGCCGAGCGCAGTGCCAGCGGCTGGTTGTGACGGTAGGCGAAGTAACCCACGGCAAGACCGACCAAGGCGTAGATCGCCCAACCGTGCAGGCCCCAGTGCAGGAAGGTCAGCTGCAGGCCCTGGCGCGCGGCCTCGAGGCTGGCAGGGGTGCCCTCGGGTGGGTTGAAGTAGTGGTCCAGCGGCTCGGAGGCGCCGAAGTACAGCAGCGAGATACCGATGCCCGAGGAGAACAGCATGCCGGCCCAGGCGCCGTAGCTGAAGTCGGGGGTGTCGTCCTTGCCGCCAAGCTTGAGCTTGCCGTAGTCGGAGAAGGCCAGGTAGACGACGAACAGCAGGTAACCGCAGATCACCAGCATGTAGTACCAGCCGAAGGTACGGGTCAGCCATCTCTGGGCGACGCCCAGCGCCTGGCCAGCGGCTTCGGGGACAGCGATCAGCAGGGCAGTCAGAACGAGGATCATCAGCGCCGAGGTGTAGAACACCACGCGATTGACCCGTACCCGCTCGGCGGGGGGGGTTGTCAGGGAGGCAGAACTCATTGCACGAATGCTCCGGGCAGTGCGGCAGTGGAGGCTAAACAGTTATGTCCCGCGCAATTGGTGCAATAGCCCTACTGCGCAAGGTGTTATAAAAGGCACCTGGAAACCGTGATCCCGAATCGAAACGCTGCAAAAAAAACAGACCGGCCGCCTGTCGCCTTGCCACGCACTCAGCAGAAGGTGCGCGCATTCGCCACAGACCACCTGGCCCGCTCCAAGGGCCGACCGCGCAGTCCGTGACCGCTCGGCAGAATCTGTCCTTTGCATCGCTCATGCCCGTCAACGCCTTGTATTCCGGGGGTTACACGATTTCCTGGGGTGTCGATTCGTGCCCCTTTGACGGCCTGAAAAACTGTCAATGGCACAAATTGTCGCAGAGCTTATTCTTTATTGATTGAACGTTCAATCAAAACAAAATAGACTGGCCTCGCCGAGGCAGCCGCTCGTCGTCTGCCCGCAGGCCTGAGGAGATAGCAAGATGCCCAAGGTCGGTATGCAACCCATCCGCCGCCAGCAGTTGATCGAAGCCACATTGCAGGCAGTCGATCAGGTCGGACTGGGCGATGCCAGCATTGCGCTGATTGCCCGTTTGGCCGGTGTGTCGAACGGCATCATCAGTCACTACTTTCAGGACAAGAACGGCCTGATCGCAGCGACGATGCGCCACATCATGAACATGCTCAACGAGGGTGTGATCGCGCGTCGTCAGGCACTCACGGACGACAGCCCGCGTGCCCACCTGAAGGTGATCATCGAAGGCAACTTCGATGCGAGCCAGGTGAATGGCCCGGCAATGAAAACCTGGTTGGCCTTCTGGGCCTCCAGCATGCACCAGCCGTCTTTGCACAGGTTGCAGCGGATCAACGATCACCGTCTGTATTCCAACCTGTGCTGCCAGTTCCGCCGCGTCCTGCCGCTCTACCATGCGCGCAAGGCTGCCCGCGGGCTGGCAGCCCTGATCGACGGCCTGTGGTTGCGTGGCGCCCTGTCGGGGGATGCATTCGACACCGACCAGGCGATACGCATCGCTTACGAATACATGGATCTACAACTGGCGAAACAGCAGTCCCTGGGCACAACCGACCAGGCCTCTGAACAGCCGCGCGCAGCGACCAGCCAACCGGCAGGAGCGTGACGCGGCAGCCAACCACACACTGCACTTGCGAGGACACTATGGCCCGTTTCGGAACGCAAAAACTCTACATTGATGGCGCTTACGTCGACGCTGGCAGCGACGCCACCTTCGAAGCCATCAACCCGGCCACCGGCGAAGTCCTCGCCCATGTGCAGCGCGCGACCCAAGCCGACGTCGAAAAAGCCGTCGAAAGCGCCGAACGCGGCCAGAAAGTCTGGGCGGCGATGACCGCCATGCAGCGTTCGCGCATCCTGCGCCGCGCCGTCGATATCCTGCGCGAGCGCAACGACGAGCTGGCCATGCTGGAAACCCTGGACACCGGCAAGTCGTACTCCGAGACCCGCTACGTCGACATCGTCACCGGCGCCGACGTGCTGGAATACTACGCAGGCCTGGTACCGGCCATCGAAGGCGAGCAGATCCCGCTGCGCGAATCGTCCTTCGTCTACACCCGCCGCGAGCCGCTGGGCGTGACCGTCGGTATCGGCGCCTGGAACTACCCGATCCAGATCGCCCTGTGGAAATCCGCCCCGGCCCTGGCCGCCGGCAACGCGATGATCTTCAAGCCGTCGGAAGTCACCTCGCTGACCACCCTGAAACTGGCCGAGATCTTCACCGAAGCCGGCCTGCCGAATGGCGTGTTCAACGTCCTGACCGGCAGCGGCCGCGAAGTCGGCACCTGGCTGACCGAGCACCCGCGCATCGAGAAAGTCTCCTTCACCGGCGGCACCACCACCGGCAAGAAAGTCATGGCCAGCGCCTCCAGCTCCTCGCTGAAGGAAGTGACCATGGAACTGGGTGGCAAGTCGCCGCTGATCATCTGCGACGACGCCGACCTGGACAAGGCCGCCGACATCGCCATGATGGCCAACTTCTACAGCTCCGGCCAGGTCTGCACCAACGGCACCCGCGTGTTCATCCCAGCTGCGATGAAAGCCGCCTTCGAAGCCAAGATCGCCGAGCGCGTCGCCCGCATCCGTGCCGGCAACCCGGAAGACGAGAACACCAACTTCGGCCCGCTGGTCAGCTTCCAGCACATGGAAAGCGTGCTGTCGTACATCGCCAAGGGTAAAGAAGAAGGTGCCCGCGTACTGTGCGGCGGTGAGCGTCTGCTGGACGGTGACTTCGCCAAGGGCGCGTTCGTGGCCCCGACCGTGTTCACCGACTGCACCGACGACATGACCATCGTCAAGGAAGAGATCTTCGGCCCGGTGATGAGCATCCTCAGCTACGAGACCGAGGAAGAAGTCATCCGTCGCGCCAACGACACCGAATACGGCCTGGCCGCCGGCGTCTGCACCAACGACATCAGCCGCGCCCACCGCATCATCCACAAGCTCGAAGCGGGCATCTGCTGGATCAACGCCTGGGGCGAGTCGCCGGCCGAAATGCCGGTTGGCGGTTACAAGCAGTCGGGCGTCGGCCGTGAGAACGGTGTCAGCTCGCTGGCTCAATACACTCGCATCAAGTCGGTCCAGGTCGAGCTGGGCGGCTACAACTCGGTTTTCTAAACCCCGTTTAGCCACGCCCGTGCCCTCGCGCACGGGCGTTTCCGCTCCCTGACCACCGCCAACGAGGGTACTTTTCATGTCCCAAGAATTCGATTACATCATCGTCGGTGCCGGCTCGGCCGGTAACACCCTGGCCACCCGCCTGACTGAAGACGCCAGCGTCACCGTGCTGCTGCTGGAAGCCGGTGGCCCCGACTACCGCTTCGACTTCCGCACCCAGATGCCAGCCGCCCTGGCCTTCCCGCTGCAGGGTCGCCGCTACAACTGGGCCTACGAGACCGATCCGGAGCCGCACATGGACGGTCGCCGCATGGAATGTGGCCGCGGCAAGGGCCTGGGTGGCTCGTCGCTGATCAACGGCATGTGCTACATCCGTGGTAACGCCATGGACTTCGACGGCTGGGCGGAACTGCCAGGCCTGGAAGACTGGACCTACCTGGACTGCCTGCCGTACTTCCGTAAAGCCGAAACCCGCGACATCGGCCCGAACGACTACCACGGCGGCGAAGGCCCGGTCAGCGTGGCCACGCCGAAAGCCGGCAACAACCCGCTGTTCCACGCCATGGTCGAAGCCGGTGTGCAGGCCGGTTACCCGCGCACCGAAGACCTCAACGGCTACCAGCAGGAAGGCTTCGGCCCGATGGACCGTTCGGTGACCAAGAACGGCCGTCGCTCCAGCACCGCCCGCGGCTATCTGGACCAGGCCAAGAAGCGCCCGAACCTGACCATCGTCACCCACGCCCTGAGCGACCGCGTGCTGTTCGACAACAAGCGTGCCATCGGCGTGACCTACCTGGTAGGTGACAGCGAAGAGCGCGTCGAAGCCCGCGCGCGCAAGGAAGTCATCGTTTCCTCCGGCGCCATCGCCTCGCCGCAGCTGCTGCAGCGTTCCGGCGTCGGCCCGCGCGCCCTGCTGGAAAGCCTCGATATCCCGGTGGTCCACGACCTGCCGGGCGTCGGCGAGAACCTGCAGGACCACCTGGAACTGTACCTGCAGTACGCCTGCACCCAGCCGGTGTCGCTGTACCCGTCGCTGCTGTGGTGGAACCAGCCGAAAATCGGCGCCGAGTGGCTGTTCAACGGCACTGGCATCGGCGCCAGCAACCAGTTCGAGGCCGGCGGTTTCATCCGCACCCGTCCTGAGTTCAAGTGGCCGAACATCCAGTACCACTTCCTGCCGGTCGCGATTAACTACAACGGCTCCAACGGCGTGAAAGAGCACGGCTTCCAGGCGCACATGGGCTCCATGCGCTCGCCGGCCCGTGGTCGCATCCAGGCCAAGTCGAAGAACCCGCGCCAGCACCCGAGCATCCTGTTCAACTACATGTCTACCGAGCAGGACTGGCAGGAATTCCGCGACGGCATCCGCCTGACCCGTGAAATCATGGCCCAGCCGGCGCTGGACGCGTTCCGTGGTCGCGAGATCAGCCCGGGCGCCCACGTGCAGACCGATGAAGAGCTGGACAAGTTCATCCGCGAGCACGCCGAAACCGCCTTCCACCCGTCCTGCTCGTGCAAGATGGGCACCGACGACATGGCAGTGGTCGACGGCGAAGGTCGCGTGCACGGCATGCAGGGCCTGCGTGTGGTCGACGCCTCGATCATGCCGCTGATCATCACCGGCAACCTGAACGCCACCACGATCATGATCGCCGAGAAGATCTCGGACAAGATCCGTGGCCGCAAGCCGCTGCCGCGCAGCACCGCCAAGTACTACGTGGCAGGCGATGCACCAGTGAAGGGCAAGCCGATGCGTGAAGTGAAGCAGGCCTGACCGGTACCTGTGGAAGCGGGCCTTGCCCCGCGATGGCGTAGGATCTGGCGACGCCACTGTCCTGACGGGCGCCATCGCGGGGCAAGCCCACCCACAGCTTCACGCAACACCTGAAAAGGCACCTCTCGAGGTGCCTTTTTTCATATGCAGAAACGCTTTACAGCCTGCCAATTCATCAGGTTAGAATCGATTGGCACGTGACCTGCTAGTTCATGCTGCAAGTCTTATTTCCCGCTGTCCCGGAGTACCTGCCTTTGGATGCGAGCACCATAAACAGTCTGTTCCTGATCGGCGCGCTGCTGGTCGGGGCCAGTATCCTGGTCAGCTCGCTGTCATCGCGCCTGGGCATCCCCATTCTGGTCATCATCCTCGCGGTCGGCATGCTCGCCGGGGTCGATGGTGGCGGCATCATCTTCAACAACTACCCGACCGCCTACCTGGTGGGCAACCTGGCGCTCGCCGTGATCCTGCTCGACGGCGGCCTGCGCACCCGAGTGGCGAGCTTCCGCGTGGCGCTGTGGCCGGCCCTGTCGCTGGCCACGGTCGGCGTGTTGATCACCACCGGTCTGACCGGCATGGTCGCCGCCTGGCTGTTCGACCTGAGCCTGATCCAGGGCCTGCTGATCGGCGCCATCGTCGGCTCCACCGATGCCGCGGCGGTGTTCTCGCTGCTCGGCGGCAAGGGCCTGAACGAACGGGTCACCGCCACCCTGGAGATCGAGTCGGGCAGCAACGACCCGATGGCGGTGTTCCTCACCGTCACCCTGATCGACATGATCGCCAGCGGCCAGACCGGCCTGCACTGGAGCCTGCTCACCCACCTGCTGCGCGAGTTCGGCATCGGCGGGCTGATGGGCCTGGGCGGCGGCTGGCTGATGCTGCAACTGGTCAACCGCATCAACCTGGCCAGCGGCCTGTACCCGATCCTGGTGGTGGCCGGCGGCCTGGCGGTGTTCTCCCTGACCAACGCCCTGCACGGCAGCGGCTTCCTCGCCGTGTACCTGTGCGGCCTGGTGCTGGGCAACCGGCCGATCCGCAGCCGCCACGGCATCCTGCACATGCTCGACGGCATGGCCTGGCTGGCGCAGATCGGCATGTTCCTGGTGCTCGGTCTGCTAGTCACGCCCCACGACCTGCTGCCCATCGCCCTGCCGGCCTTGGGACTGGCGCTGTGGATGATCCTGGTGGCGCGCCCGCTGTCGGTGGTGGCCGCCCTGCTGCCGTTCAAGGCCTTCCATGGCCGCGAGAAGGGCTTCATCAGCTGGGTCGGCCTGCGTGGCGCGGTGCCGATCATTCTGGCGGTGTTCCCGCTGATGGCGGGGCTGCCCCAGGCCCAGCTGTTCTTCAACCTGGCCTTCTTCATCGTGCTGGTGTCGCTGCTGGTGCAGGGCACCAGCCTGCCGTGGATGGCCAAGCTGCTGAAGGTCACGGTACCGCCTGACCCGGCGCCGATTTCCCGCTCCGCGCTCGAAGTACACGTCACCAGCGAGTGGGAGCTGTTCGTCTATCGCCTGGGCGCCGAGAAATGGTGCATCGGTGCCGCCCTGCGCGAGCTGAAGATGCCCGAGGGCACACGCATCGCCGCGCTGTTTCGCGGCGAGCAACTGCTGCACCCGTCGGGCAGCACCGTGCTGGAAGTCGGCGACATGCTCTGTGTGATCGGCCACGAACATAACCTGCCGGCGCTGGGCAAGCTGTTCAGCCAGGCGCCGCAACGTGGCCTGGACCTGCGTTTCTTCGGCGATTTCGTCCTCGAAGGCGATGCCGAGCTGGGCGCGGTGGCCGCGCTGTACGGCCTGAAACTCGATGGTCTGGACGCAAAAATGCCGCTGGCGCAGTTCATCCGACAGAAGGTCGGAGGCGCTCCAGTAGTAGGTGACCAGATCGAATGGCACGGCACGATCTGGACCGTCGCCGTCATGGACGGGAACAAGATCCAGAAAGTGGGCGTCAGATTCCCCGAAGGTACCCGCCCCGGACCCGGGCTGTTCCTCTAAACTCCGATTTGCCGCGTAACACAAGAACTCTGCCTATGTCCCTGCGTGACCATTGCCGCACAGCCCTGCTGGGGCTGTGCCTGACCTTCTCGTTCGCCGCCGGCGCGGTGGAAATCCCGACCACCCCGGGCATCCAGAGCAGCCTGAGCAAGATCGCCGAGCGCAAGCTGCCGGAAACCGAGCAGAAAGCCGTGCAGCAGGTGCTAGAGCAGACCCTGGCGCTGCTCAACGCCCGCGACGACAGCGAAAAGAAACTCGAAGCCCTCAAGCAGCAGCTGGCCAACGCGCCCCAGGAAATCCGCGACAGCCAGCGCGAGCTGATCAAGCTCAAGGCCAGCCCCACCCTGCCGGTGGCTCAGCGCTATGCCAGCCTGACGGTGCCCCAGCTCGAGCAGATGCTCAGCGAGCGCAGCACCCAGCAGGGTGACCTGCAGAAGGCGCTGTCCGAAGCCAACAGCCTGATCATCAATTCACAGACCCGTCCTGAACGCGCCCAGGCCGAGATCAGCAGCAACCAGATCCGCGTCCAGCAGATCAACAACAGCCTCAAGAGCGGCAAGGACAACGGCAAGTCGATCAACGCCGACCAGCGCAACCAGCTCAACGCCGAACTGGCCTCGCTCAACGCCCTGACCCTGCTGCGCCGCCAGGAGCTGGCCGGCAACAGCGTGCTGCAGGACCTGGGCAATGCCCGCCACGACCTGCTGATCGAGCGTGCCACCCGCCTGGAACAGGAAATCCAGGACCTGCAGACGCTGATCAACGAAAAGCGCCTGGCCCAGTCGCAACAGACCGTCACCCGCCAGTCGATCGAGGCGCAGAAGGCCGGCGGCAGCAACCTGCTGGCCACCGAGAGCACCGCCAACCTGCAGCTGTCCGACTACCTGCTGCGCAGCACCGACCGCCTCAACGAGGTAACCCAGCAGAACCTGCGCACCAAGCAGCAGCTCGACAGCCTTACCCAGGCCGACCAGGCCCTGGACGAGCAGATCAACGTGCTCAAGGGCAGCCTGCTGCTGTCGAAGATCCTCTACAAGCAGAAGCAGGCCCTGCCGCACCTGAAGGTCGACCGCGACCTGGCCGACCAGATCGCCGATATCCGCCTCTACCAGTTCGAGGTCAACCAGCAGCGCGAACAGATGAGCAGCCCGTCCAACTACGTGGACAAGCTGCTGGCCAGCCAGCCCGAGGAAGACGTCACCCCGCAACTGCGCAAGGCCCTGCTGGAAGTGGCGATCACCCGCGGCGACCTGCTCGAACGGCTGAACCGCGAACTGTCGGCGCTGCTCAACGAGTGCATCACCCTGCAGCTGAACCAGAAGCAGTTGCTGAGCACCGCCCAGAACCTGCGCACCACGCTGGAAGAGCAGATGTTCTGGATCCCCAGCAACAAGCCGCTGGACTGGCAGTGGCTGCGCGAAGTGCCCGAGCGCCTGACCTACCAGGTGGCCAGCCTGCCGTGGGGCGCCGGCATCAAGGAGCTGGGCGACGGCCTGGTGCAGCAGCCGCTGCTGTTCCTGCCGCTGATCCTGGTGATCGGCGCCCTGCTGTGGCGGCGCAAGGCGCTGTACCGACGGCTGGGCAAGGTCCACCAGGACATTGGCCACTTCAAGCGCGACAGCCAATGGCACACGCCCCAGGCGATCCTGATCAACATCCTCCTGGCCCTGCCGGTGGCCCTGGCCCTGACCCTGGGCAGCTACGCCCTGCAACTCGACGCCCGTGGGCAGAACGCCAACCTCGGCGCCGCCTTGTGGCAAATCGCCCAGGCCTGGCTGGTGTTCTACACCGCCTACCGCATCCTCGCCCCGGGCGGCGTGGCCGAGATCCACTTCCGCTGGCACAAGCCGCAGGTCGAGTTCCTGCGCGGCTGGGTACGCCGGCTCGGCACCGTGGTACTGGCCCTGGTTGGCGTGGTGGCGGTGGCCGAGCACCAGCCGTCGGCCCTGGCCGACGACGTGCTGGGCATCGGCGTGGTGCTGACCTGCTATGCGCTGATGGCCTGGCTGCTCAGCCGCTTGCTGCTGAGCAGCCCGGCGCACCAGAACACCTCACTGTTCCGCAAGGCCGTCGGGGTGGCTTTCACCGCCCTGCCCATCGCGCTGTTCGTGGCGGTGTGCTTCGGCTACTACTACACCGCCCTCAAGCTCACCGACCGGCTGATCTACACCCTCTACCTGCTGCTGTTCTGGCTGGTGATCGAGGCCGCATTCGTCCGTGGCCTGTCGGTGGCGGCGCGACGCCTGGCCTACCAGCGCGCCCTGAGCAAGCGCCAGGCGGCCAAGGAAGGGCTCGACGGCGAGGTGGTGGTCGAAGAGCCGACCCTGGACATTGAGCAGGTCAACCAGCAGTCCCTGCGCCTGATCCGCCTGGCCCTGCTCGGCGGCTTCATCGGCGGGCTGTACTGGGTATGGGCGGACCTGATCACGGTATTCGCCTACCTCAACAACATCACCCTTTACGAGTACAGCAGCGGCACCGGCGCGGCGGCCAGCATGGTGCCGATCAGCCTCGGCGACCTGCTCGGCGCCATGGTCATCGCCGGTATCGCCGTGGCCCTGGCCAGCAACCTGCCGGGGCTGCTCGAAGTGCTGGTGTTGTCGCGCCTGAACCTTGCCCAGGGCAGCGCCTACGCCATCACCACGTTGCTGTCCTACGTGATCGCCGGCGTCGGCATCGTCAGTACCCTGGCCACCCTCGGGGTCAGCTGGGACAAGCTGCAATGGCTGGTGGCGGCCCTGTCGCTGGGCCTGGGCTTCGGCATGCAGGAGATCTTCGCCAACTTCATCTCCGGTATCATGATCCTGTTCGAGCGCCCGGTGCGCATCGGCGACACCATCACCATCGGCAACCTGTCCGGCACGGTGAGCAAGATCCGCATCCGCGCCACCACCATCACCGACTTCGACCGCAAGGACATCATCGTCCCCAACAAGACCTTCATCACCGGCCAGCTGATCAACTGGTCGCTGACCGACACGGTCACCCGGGTGACGCTGAAGCTGGGCATCGACTACGGCTCGGACCTGGACCTGGTGCGCGACCTGCTGCTCAAGGGCGCCCACGAAAACCCGCGGGTGCTCAAGGACCCGGAGCCGCTGGTGTACTTCCTCAACTTCGGCGAAAGCTCGCTGGACCACGAGCTGCGCATGCACGTGCGCGACCTGGGCGACCGCAACCCGACGCTGGACGAACTGAACCGCTATATCAACCGCGAGTTCAAGGCGCACAACATCAAGATCTCGGTGCGCCAGGTGGAGGTGTTCCTGATGGACCCGAAGAACGGCAAGCAGCAGTTGATCCCGATGGACAGCAAACCGGACAGCATCCCGCCAAGCTGAGTGGACGCCAAGGGGCATGCACCCTGACAATGTCCTACCGCATCGCGGGGCAAGCCCGCTTCCACACTGCTGCGTGGGAGCGGGCTTGCCCCGCGATCATTCCAATCGCGGAGCCGGCCTGTGAGAACCCTTGACCACCTGACCTTCGACAACCGCTTCGCCCAACTCGGCGATGCCTTCTCCACCCAGGTCCTGCCCGACCCGATCGCCGATCCACGCCTGGTCGTCGCCAGCGAATCGGCCATGGCCCTGCTCGACCTCGACCCGGCCCAGGCCGAGCTGCCGGTGTTCGCCGAGCTGTTCAGCGGCCACAAGCTCTGGGAAGAGGCCGACCCACGGGCGATGGTGTATTCCGGGCACCAGTTCGGCTCCTACAACCCGCGCCTGGGTGACGGCCGCGGCCTGCTGCTGGGCGAGGTCCTCAACGATGCCGGCGAGCACTGGGACCTGCACCTCAAGGGCGCCGGCCAGACGCCTTATTCGCGCATGGGCGACGGTCGCGCCGTGCTGCGCTCGTCGATCCGCGAATTCCTCGCCTCCGAGGCCCTGCACGCCCTGGACATTCCCAGCAGCCGCGCATTGTGCGTGATCGGCTCGAGCACCCCGGTATGGCGCGAGGCCCGCGAGAGCGCCGCCATGCTCCTGCGCCTGGCCCAGAGCCACGTGCGCTTCGGCCACTTCGAATACTTCTACTACACCAAGCAACCGGAACAACAGCGGGTGCTGATCGACCATGTGCTGGAGCAGCACTACCCCGAGTGCCGCGACGCCGAGCAGCCCTACCTGGCCATGTTCCGCACCATCGTCGAGCGCAACGCCGAACTGATCGCCCGCTGGCAGGCCTATGGCTTCTGCCACGGGGTAATGAACACCGACAACATGTCGATCCTCGGCATCACCTTCGACTTCGGCCCCTACGCCTTCCTCGACGACTTCGACGCCAACTTCATCTGCAACCATTCCGATGACCGGGGCCGCTACAGCTACGCCAACCAGGTGCCGATCGCCCACTGGAACCTCAGCGCGCTGGCCCAGGCCCTGACAACAGTGATCGAGGTCGAGCCGCTGAAGGAGGCACTGGGGCTTTTCCTGCCGCTGTACCAGGCGCACTACCTGGACCTGATGCGCCGCCGCCTGGGCCTGACCACGGCCGAGGACGACGACATGGCGCTGGTCGAACGTCTGCTGCAGTGCATGCAGCGGGGCGGCGTGGATTACACCCTGTTCTTCCGCCACCTGGGCGAGCAGCCCGTGACCGAGGCCCTGCAGGTGGTACGGGAAGACTTCATCGACCTGCCCGGCTTCGACGCCTGGGGTGCCGAGTACAAGGCGCGCTGCGCGCGCGAAGCGGGCAATGCAGAAGGGCGCCGCGAGCGCATGCATGCGGTCAACCCGCTGTACGTGCTGCGCAACTACCTGGCGCAGAAGGCCATCGAAGCCGCCGAGGCGGGCGACTACAGTGAAGTGCGGCGGCTGCACCAGGTGCTGGGCAAGCCGTTCGAGGAACAGCCCGGAATGCAGGCCTATGCCGAACGGCCGCCGGAGTGGGGCAAGCACCTGGAGATCAGCTGTTCGTCATGAGCCCCGGGGCGGCCCTTTCGCGGCACAGCAGCCCCAGCAATATCAAGGAGATAAAATGTCCGAACCCCTGGTAATCCCCTGCCCCCACTGCAACGGCCTCAACCGCCTGCCCGCCGAGCGTCTGGGCGACAGCCCCAAATGCGGCCGCTGCAAGCAGGACATGCTGCTCGCTCAACCCTTCGAGCTGAATGAGAGCACCTACGCCGCCCAGATCAAGGGCGACCTGCCGTTGCTGCTGGATGTCTGGGCCGACTGGTGCGGCCCCTGCAAGAGCTTCGCCCCGGTGTTCGAACAGGCCGCGCGCCAGCTCGCCGGCCGCTGCCGCCTGGCCAAGCTAGACAGCGAGGTCAACCGCAATCTCGCCGCCCAGCTCGGCATCCGCTCGATCCCCAGCCTGATCCTGTTCAGGAATGGCCGCGAAGTGGCTCGCCAAGCCGGCGCGTTTCCACTGCAGTCGTTGCTGGAGTGGCTGCGCAGCCAAGGGGTTTGAGGGGATCGCATCAGGGCTGACAGGTGCTAGGCGCTGAAGATCTTTCGGCGCCCCCCCTGCAAGCCCTCAGGCGCTGCGCTCCAGCAGATCATGCAACTCGACGAACTGCTGGGTCAGCTTGTGCCGTGGCTCCAGGTGGATCAGCGGCAGGCTGGCATGATGGGATTCGCGCATCTTCACCGAACTGCCCAGGTACACCGGCAGCACCGGCAGGCCCTCGGCCAGCAGCTCATCGAGCATCTGCTGGGGCAGGCTGGCCCGTGACTGGAACTGGTTGACCACGATGCCCTCGACCACCAGCTCGTCGTTGTGGTCTTCCTTGAGTTCGTCGATCTCGGCCAGCAGGCCGTACAGGGCCTGGCGCGAGAAGCTGTCGCAGTCGAAGGGAATCAGCACGCGATCGGCGGCGATCAGTGCGGAAACAGCATAGAAATTCAACGCCGGCGGCGTGTCGATGTAGATCCGCTCGTAGTCTTCGTCCAGCTCGTCGAGCAGTTTGCGCAGCTTGTTGATCTTGTGCTTGGCCTCGAGCTTGGGCTGCAGGTCGGCCAGTTCCGGGGTGGCGGTCACCACGTGGAGGTTGTCGAAGGGGGTTTCGTAGATATCGACCTTGTTCTTCTTGGCGAACGGCCCGCTGGACAGCGACTGCTTGAAGAAGTCGGCGATGCCCATGGGGATGTCGTCGCCGGTCAGGCCGGTCAGGTACTGGGTCGAGTTGGCCTGGGCATCCAGGTCGATCAGCAGGGTCCGATAGCCTTCACTGGCACTGACCGCCGCAAGATTGCAGGCAATGCTCGACTTGCCCACGCCACCTTTCTGATTGAACACCACGCGCCGCATGTCAGACCTCCGTGTATCAACGAATGCCCGAGTATGTGGCCAGCGCAGCGGTTTAGCCAGCACCTTCGGGCTGTTCCAGCCCGGTCAGCAGGGCGATGAAGGCATTGGCCATGGCCGAGCCGGGCGCCTCGCGACGCACCAGCCACACGGCGGTCATCGCCTGCTCATCCAGTAGAGTGCGATACACCACGCCTTCGATGCGCATGCGCTGGAACGAGGCCGGCAACACCGAAACGCCCAGCCCCGCCGAGACCAGGCCGATGATGGTCATCGCCTCACCGGCTTCCTGGGCGAAATGCGGGCTGAAACCCGCCTGGCGCGCCAGGCTCAGCAACTGGGCATGCAGGCCACTGCCGTAGCTGCGCGGGAAGAATACGAACGGCTCGTGGGCCAGGGCCTGCATGTGCACACCTTGTTCGCTGCCAATGGCCAGCGGGTGCGATGCATTGAGCACGGCCACCAGGGGTTCGCGGAACAGCTCGGTGCAGGCGATCCCTTCCGGCAAAGGCATCGGCCGCATCAGGCCGATTTCGATGGACTCGTCGAACACCGCCTCCACCACTTCACGGCTGCTCATTTCCTTGAGGTTGAGGTGCACTGACGGATAGCGCTGGCGGAAGGCACGAATCGCTTGGGGGATCCGCGAAGTGAATGGTGCCGACGAGGTGAAACCGATCTTCATCTCACCCAACTCACCCAGCTGCGCTCGCCGTGCCACATCGGCGGCCTTCTCCACTTGCGCCAGCACTTGGCGCGCCTCCTCGAGGAACAGCCGCCCGGCCTCGCTCAACTCGACCCGGCGGTTGGTACGCTCGAACAGGCGCGCCCCCAGTTCCTGCTCCAGGGCCTGGATCTGCTGGCTCAGCGGAGGCTGGGAGATACCCAGGTGCTGGGCGGCACGACCGAAATGCAGCTCCTCGGCCACGGCGATGAAATAGCGCAGGTGACGCAGCTCCATGATCGACTCCGAATAGGTCGTAAAACATCTTAAACAGGTCGAACAATATATTGGATCTAATTATTAGCCAGCTATATGCTTTTTTCATCGCAGCACCGGCCCCAGCGCCCGAGGTACCCTCCGTGAGATCCGCCGCAGTCCCCCTGCCTGCCGAACCCGAACCTATCGTCAACGATATCTGGATCGAGAAAGGCTCCCCCGCCTTCATGAAGACCGTGCTGGCCCTGTTCAGCGGTGGCTTCGCCACCTTCGCCCTGCTGTACTGCGTGCAACCGATGATGCCGCTGCTGTCCCAGGAGTTTTCCATCAACGCCGCACAGAGCAGCCTGGTGCTGTCGGTGTCCACCGCGATGCTGGCGTTCGGGCTGCTGGTCACCGGGCCGATCTCCGACCGCGTCGGGCGCAAGCCGGTGATGGTCTTCGCCCTGCTCTGCGCCGCCCTGTCGACCTTGGCCAGCGCGGTGATGCCGAGCTGGGAGCTGGTACTTGCGACGCGCGCCCTGGTGGGCCTGTCGTTGAGCGGCCTGGCGGCGGTGGCGATGACCTACCTGAGCGAAGAGATCCACCCACAGCACATCGGCCTGGCCATGGGATTGTATATCGGCGGCAATGCCATCGGCGGCATGAGCGGGCGCCTGATCACCGGCGTACTGATCGACTTCGTCAGCTGGCATACGGCAATGCTCACCATCGGCGGGCTGGCTCTGGCAGCAGCCCTGGTGTTCTGGAAGGTGCTGCCCGAATCGCGCAACTTCCGGCCCCAAACGCTGAATCCGCGCAGCCTGCTCGACGGCTTCGTCATGCACTTCAGGGATGCCGGGCTGCCCTGGCTGTTCCTCGAGGCCTTCCTGCTGATGGGCGCCTTCGTCACCCTGTTCAACTACATCGGCTACCGCCTGTTGGCCGGGCCCTATCACATGAACCAGGCACTGGTCGGGTTGCTGTCGGTGGTGTATCTGTCAGGGATCTACAGTTCGGCGCAGGTCGGCGCCCTGGCCGACAGGCTGGGCCGACGCAAGGTGTTCTGGGCCAGCATCCTGGTGATGGCCGGCGGCCTGCTGATGACCCTGGCCAACCCGCTGGCGATGATCATCGTCGGCATGCTGGTGTTCACCTTCGGCTTCTTCGGCGCGCACTCGGTGGCCAGCAGTTGGATCGGCCGCCGGGCGCTGAAGGCCAAGGGGCAGGCTTCGTCGTTGTACCTGTTCTGTTACTACGCGGGGTCGAGCGTGGCGGGGACGGCGGGCGGGGTGTTCTGGCACCAGTGGGGTTGGAACGGCATCGGGCTGTTCATCGGCAGCCTGCTGACGGTGGCGTTGCTGGTGGCGGTGCACTTGAGCAAATTACCGCCGAAGACTTCCTGATTGCTGGGGCTGCGCAGCAGCCCCAAAATCTCCGATCAGTTGACGATCTCGACGATATCCACATCCACCTCACGGCTCATCAGGTGCTTCTCCACCTCGCCGGTCAGCTTGACCTTGGTCTTGTCGTTGAACGGCGTTGGCGGCAGGTCTTCGTCGTCGATCTCGACGGTGATGGTGCCGGTGTTGTCCTTGAACTCGTACTTGTCGTCGTTGTTGATCTTCTTGGTCACGAAGCCCTGCAGCACCACCGGGGTGTCGTCGGCGGCATCGTTGGCGGCGGCGACCGTGGTCACGGCCTGGGCGCCGGGGCCGGTGTAGCCGGCGGCCAGGGCGGCGGTGCTGAACAGTGGGGCGAGGATCAGGGGCAGGTAACGGGCTTTCATGGTGATCGGGTCCTGTTTGCGTTTTGATGGCCCCAGATTACCGACGATCGCTGAATTGAAACTTAATACAACAAAAAGCCCGGCGCTTGGCCGGGCTTCTCGCGTTGCACACCGATTACTGGTGGTACTGCGCCGACAGCTCATGCACGGCGTTGATGAACACGCCGGCGTGCTCCGGATCAACCTCGGGGGTGATGCCATGACCCAGGTTGAACACATGGCCGCTGCCCTTGCCGTAGCTGGCGAGGATGCGCGCCACTTCCTTGCGGATCGCCTCGGGCTTGGCGTACAGCACGGTCGGGTCCATGTTGCCCTGCAGCGCCACCTTGTCGCCGACGCGGCGGCGGGCGTCGCCGATTTCGCAGGTCCAGTCCAGGCCCAGGGCGTCGGCACCGGCCTCGGCAATGCTTTCCAGCCACAGGCCGCCGTTCTTGGTGAACAGGATCACCGGTATCTTGCGCCCTTCGTGCTCGCGGATCAGGCCGCTGACGATCTTGCGCATATAGGCCAGGGAGAACTCCTGGTAGGCCGCCGCCGACAGGTTGCCGCCCCAGGTGTCGAAGATCTGCACGGCCTGGGCGCCGGCGAGGATCTGGCCATTGAGGTAGCTGGTGACCGATTGGGCCAGCTTGTCCAGCAACAGGTGCAGGGCCTCGGGGTTGTCATAGGCCATGGCCTTGGTCTTGCGGAAGTCCTTCGACGAGCCGCCCTCGACCATGTAGGTGGCCAGGGTCCACGGGCTGCCGGAGAAGCCGATCAGCGGCACGCGGCCGTTGAGCTCGCGACGGATGGTGCTGACTGCGTCCATCACATAGCCCAGGTCCTTTTGCGGGTCGGGAATCGGCAGCGCCTCGATGTCCGCCAGGGTACTGATGACCTTCTTGAAACGCGGGCCTTCGCCGGTCTCGAAGTACAGGCCCTGGCCCATGGCGTCGGGGATGGTGAGGATGTCCGAGAAGAGGATCGCCGCGTCCAGCGGGTAGCGGTCCAGCGGCTGCAGGGTGACCTCGCAGGCGAACTGCGGGTTCATGCACAGGCTCATGAAGTCACCGGCCTTGGCGCGGCTGGCGCGGTACTCCGGCAGGTAGCGGCCGGCCTGGCGCATCATCCATACCGGGGTGACGTCTACGGGTTGCTTGAGCAGTGCACGCAGGAAACGATCGTTCTTCAGGGCAGTCATGTCGGCATCCGGAAAAAAAGTGCGGGCATTTTCTCAGACGCGGACGCAAAAGGCACGGCCATGGCCATGCGTTTTGTCTATTGGGTGCCTTGGATCAAGCGTTTTTGTATACAAAAATACCTTTGGGGCTGCTTTGCAGCCCATCGCGGCACAAGGCCGCTCCTACAGAAGATCGCATTCCCCTGTAGGAGCGGCCTTGTGCCGCGATGGGCCGCAAAGCGGCCCCGACGATCGATCAGACTTCGAGGTAGTCCAGGATCCCCTCAGCGGCCGTACGCCCTTCGAAGATCGCCGTCACCACCAGATCCGACCCCCGCACCATGTCGCCACCGGCAAACACTTTCGGGTTGCTGGTCTGGTGCTTGAACTTGCCCTTCTCCGGCGCCACCACGCGGCCCTGGCTGTCCAGCTGGATGCCATGCTGCTCGAACCACGGCGCGGGGCTCGGGCGGAAGCCGAAGGCGATCACCACGGCATCGGCCGGCAGGATCTCCTCGGAGCCCGGGATCGGCTCGGGGCTGCGGCGGCCACGGGCATCCGGCTCGCCGAGACGGGTCTCGACCACCTTCACACCCTCGACCTTGTCCTCGCCGACGATGGCGATGGGTTGGCGGTTGTAGAGGAACTTCACGCCCTCTTCCTTGGCGTTCTTCACCTCTTTGCGCGAACCCGGCATGTTGGCTTCGTCACGGCGATAGGCGCAGGTCACGGCCTTGGCACCCTGACGGATCGAGGTGCGGTTGCAGTCCATCGCGGTGTCGCCACCGCCCAGGACCACGACCTTCTTGCCCTGCATGTCGACGAAGTCTTCCGGCGACTTCTCGAAACCGAGGTTGCGGTTGACGTTGGCGATCAGGAAGTCCAGCGCGTCATGCACGCCCGGCAGGTCCTCGCCCGGGAAGCCGCCCTTCATGTAGGTGTAAGTGCCCATGCCCATGAACACCGCATCGTACTCGGCGAGCAGCTGCTCCATGCTGATGTCCTTGCCAACCTCGGTGTTGAGGCGGAACTCGATGCCCATGCCGGTGAAGACTTCGCGGCGATTGCTCAACACGGTCTTTTCCAGCTTGAACTCGGGGATGCCGAAGGTCAGCAGGCCGCCGATCTCGGGGTTCTTGTCGAACACCACCGGGGTCACGCCCGCGCGCACCAGCACGTCGGCGCAGCCCAGGCCAGCAGGGCCGGCACCGATGATGGCAACGCGCTTGCCAGTGGGCTTGACCTTGGACATGTCCGGGCGCCAGCCCATGGCGAAGGCGGTGTCGGTGATGTACTTCTCCACCGAGCCGATGGTCACCGCGCCAAAGCCGTCGTTCAGGGTGCAGGCCCCTTCGCACAGACGGTCCTGCGGGCACACACGGCCGCACACTTCCGGCAGGGTGTTGGTCTGGTGCGACAGTTCAGCCGCGGCCAGGATGTTGCCTTCGGAGACCAGCTTCAACCAGTTGGGGATGAAGTTGTGCACCGGGCACTTCCATTCGCAATACGGGTTGCCGCAGCCCAGGCAGCGGTGCGCCTGCTCCACGGACTGCTGCGGCTTGAAGGGTTCGTAGATCTCGACGAACTCCTTCTTGCGCTGGCGCAGCAATTTTTTCTTCGGGTCCTTGCGGCCCACTTCGATGAACTGGAAGTCGTTGCTCAGACGTTCAGCCATTTTTCAAAACCTCTTTACCGCAGTTGCCGGCCATAAGCCGCAAGCTGCAAGACAATCACTTGAGCAGGACGGGCCCCGCGCACGGGGCCGTCACTTGCAGCTGTTCTTACTGCGGGTTGGCACGGGTGCTGGACAGCAGTTGCTTGAGGTTGGCCGCCTTCGGCTTGACCAGCCAGAAGCGCCGCACGTAGTCGTCCAGGTTCTCGGAGAGCTCACGCCCCCACTCGCTGCCGGTTTCTTCCACATACTCGCCCAGGACCCGCGCCAGATGGCTGCGGTAAGCCTCCATCGCCTCACCACTGATGCGCTGGATTTCCACCAGCTCGTGGTTGAGCTTGTCGACGAAGCTGTTGTCCATGTCGAGCACGTAGGCGAAGCCGCCCGTCATGCCAGAACCGAAGTTGTAACCGGTCTTGCCCAGGACGCAGACAAAGCCGCCGGTCATGTATTCACAGCAGTGATCGCCGGTGCCCTCGACCACAGCGTGGGCGCCGGAGTTACGCACAGCGAAGCGCTCGCCCGCGGTGCCGGCGGCGAACAGCTTGCCGCCGGTGGCACCGTACAGGCAGGTATTGCCGACGATGGCGCTGTGCTGGGTTTCGAACGGGCTGCCGGCTGGCGGCACGATGGTCAGCTTGCCACCGGTCATGCCCTTGCCGACGTAGTCGTTGGCGTCGCCTTCCAGGTGCAGGTTCAGGCCACCGGCGTTCCAAACGCCGAAGCTCTGGCCAGCGGTGCCCTTGAAGCGGAAGGTGATCGGCGCCGCGGCCATGCCCTGGTTGCCGTGCAGCCTGGCGATCTCGCCGGAGATACGCGCACCGATGGAGCGGTCGCAGTTGCAGATGTCGAGGCTGAACTCGCCACCGGCCTGGTCGCGGATTGCCGGCAGGGCCATGGCGACCATCTTCTCGGCCAGCTCGCCCTTGTCGAACGGCGGGTTACTGTCTACTTCGCAGAACTGCGGCTTGTCGGCCGGGATGTGCGAGCTACCCAGCAGCGGCGACAGGTCGAGGTGATGCTGGCGCTCGGTGTCGCCCGGCAGCACGTCAAGCAGGTCGGTGCGGCCGATCAGCTCGCCCAGGCTGCGCACGCCCAGCTTGGCCAGCCACTCACGGGTTTCTTCAGCGACGAAGGTGAAGAAGTTGATCACCATGTCGACGGTGCCGATGTAGTGGTCCTTGCGCAGCTTGTCGTTCTGGGTGGCCACGCCGGTGGCGCAGTTGTTCAGGTGACAGATGCGCAGGTACTTGCAGCCCAGGGCGATCATCGGCGCGGTGCCGAAGCCGAAGCTCTCGGCGCCGAGGATGGCGGCCTTGATCACGTCCAGGCCGGTTTTCAGGCCGCCGTCGGTCTGCACCCGTACCTTGCCGCGCAGGTCGTTGCCGCGCAGGGTCTGGTGGGTTTCGGCCAGGCCCAGTTCCCACGGCGCGCCGGCGTACTTGATCGAGGTCAGCGGCGAAGCACCGGTGCCACCGTCGTAGCCGGAGATGGTGATCAGGTCGGCGTAGGCCTTGGCCACGCCGGCGGCGATGGTGCCGACGCCGGCTTCTGCCACCAGCTTGACCGACACCAGGGCCTGCGGATTGACCTGCTTGAGGTCGTAGATCAGCTGGGCCAGGTCTTCGATCGAATAGATGTCATGGTGCGGCGGCGGCGAGATCAGGGTCACGCCCGGCACCGCGTAGCGCAGCCGCGCGATCAGGCCGTTGACCTTGCCGCCCGGCAGCTGGCCGCCCTCGCCGGGCTTGGCGCCCTGGGCCACCTTGATCTGCAGCACCTCGGCATTGACCAGGTACTCAGGGGTCACGCCGAAGCGGCCGGTGGCCACCTGCTTGATCTTCGAGCTCTTGATGGTGCCGTAGCGGGCCGGGTCTTCACCGCCCTCGCCGGAGTTGGAGCGCGCGCCCAGGCGGTTCATCGCCTCGGCCAGGGCCTCGTGGGCCTCCGGCGACAGCGCGCCCAGGGAGATGCCGGCAGAGTCGAAGCGCTTGAGGATGTCCTCCAGCGGCTCGACCTGCTCCAGCGCCAACGGTTGCTCGGCGACCTTGACCTTGAGCAGGTCGCGGATCATCGACACCGGCCGCTGGTCGACCAGCGTGGTGTATTCCTTGAACTTGGCGTAGTCGCCCTGCTGCACGGCGGCCTGCAGGGTGTTGACCACGTCCGGGTTGTAGGCGTGGTATTCGCCGCCGTGGACGAACTTGAGCAGACCACCCTGCTGGATCGGCTTGCGCGCGCTCCAGGCCTCGGCGGCCAGCAGCTTCTGGTCGCCTTCGAGGTCGACGAAACGCGCCCCCTTGATGCGGCTCGACACGCCCTTGAAGCTCAGGCCGACCACTTCCTCGGCCAGGCCCACGGCTTCGAACAGCTGGGCGCCACGGTACGAGGCGATGGTGGAGATGCCCATCTTCGACAGGATCTTCAGCAAGCCCTTGGAGATGCCCTTGCGGTAGTACTTGAAGACTTCGTCCAGGTCGCCCAGCACTTCGCCGGTGCGGATCAGGTCGGCCAGCACTTCGTAGGCCAGGTACGGGTAGACGGCCGAGGCGCCGAAGCCCAGCAGCACGGCGAAGTGGTGCGGGTCACGGGCGGTGGCGGTCTCGACCAGGATGTTGCTGTCGCAGCGCAGGCCCTGTTCGGTCAGGCGGTGGTGCACCGCGCCAACGGCCAGCGAGGCGTGCACCGGCAGCTTGCCCGGGGCGATGTAGCGGTCGCTCAGCACCAGCTGGGTCTTGCCGCCGCGCACAGCCTCTTCGGCCTGGTCGGCGATGTTGCGGATGGCCGCTTCGAGGCCCACGCTTTCGTCGTAGTTGAGGTCGATCAGCTGACGGTCGAAACCTTCGCGTTCCAGGTTCATCAGCGAACGCCACTTGGCGGGCGAGATGACCGGCGAGCTGAGGATCACCCGCGAGGCGTGCTCGGGGGACTCCTGGAAGATATTGCGCTCGGCACCCAGGCAGATTTCCAGGGACATCACGATCGCCTCACGCAGCGGGTCGATCGGCGGGTTGGTCACCTGGGCGAACTGCTGACGGAAGAAGTCGTACGGCGAGCGCACGCGCTGCGACAGCACGGCCATCGGCGTGTCGTCGCCCATCGAGCCGACCGCTTCCTGGCCTTGCTCGCCGAGCGGACGCAGCACCTGGTCACGCTCCTCGAAGGTGACCTGGAACATCTTCATGTATTGCTTGAGCTGGTCGGCGTCGTAGCTGGCCACGCCCTGGTCGTCGCTCAGGGTCGCCTGGATGCGCGTGGCGTGCTGGCGCAGCCAGCGCTTGTACGGGTGGCGCGACTTCAGGCGGTTGTCGATGGCGTCGGTGTCGAGGATCTGCCCGGTCTCGGTGTCCACGGCGAGGATCTGGCCCGGGCCGACACGGCCCTTGGCCAGGACTTCCTCCGGCTGGTAACCCCATACACCGATTTCCGAGGCGATGGTGATGTAGCCGTTGGTGGTGGTCACCCAACGCGCCGGGCGCAGGCCGTTACGGTCGAGCAGGCACACCGCGTGGCGGCCTTCGGTCATGACGATGCCGGCCGGGCCATCCCACGGCTCCATGTGCATGGAGTTGTATTCGTAGAAGGCGCGCAGGTCAGCGTCCATGGTCTCGACGTTCTGCCAGGCCGGCGGTACCAGCATGCGCACGCCGCGGAACAGGTCGATGCCGCCGGTGACCATCAGCTCAAGCATGTTGTCCATGCTCGAGGAGTCGGAACCGACACGGTTGACCAGCGGGCCGAGCTCTTCGAGGTCGGGGATCAGGTCGTTGGCGAACTTGGTGCGCCGGGCCATGGCCCAGTTGCGGTTGCCGGTGATGGTGTTGATCTCGCCGTTGTGGGCGAGGAAGCGGAAGGGCTGGGCCAGCGGCCACTTCGGCAGGGTGTTGGTGGAGAAGCGCTGGTGGAACACGCAGATCGCGGTCTGCAGGCGCTCGTCGCCCAGGTCCGGATAGAACGCCGCGAGATCGCGCGGCATCATCAGGCCTTTGTAGATGATGGTCTTGTGCGAGAAGCTGCAGATGTAGTGGTCGGTGTCGTGGGCGTTGGCCACGGACGAGCGGCGACGGGCACTGAACAGCTTGATGGCGAATTCCTGGTCGCTCAGGCCTTCGCCGCCGATGAACACCTGCTCGATCTGCGGCAGGCGCTCCAGGGCCAGGCGGCCGAGGACGCTGGTGTCGATCGGCACCTTGCGCCAGCCGACCAGCTTGAGGCCGGCGTTGACGATCTCGCGGTCCATGTTGGCGCGGGCAGCCTGGGCTTTGACCGGGTCCTGGTTGAAGAACACCATGCCGACGGCGTACTGCCTGGGCAGCTCGACGGCGAAGTGCTCCTGGGCCACGGCACGCAGGAATTGATCGGGCTTCTGCATGAGCAGACCGCAACCGTCGCCGGTCTTGCCGTCGGCGTTGATGCCGCCGCGGTGGGTCATGCAGGTCAGCGCCTGCATGGCGGTTTGCAGAAGGTGGTGACTCGGCTGCCCCGTCATATGGGCGATCAGGCCGAAACCACAGTTGTCCTTGAATTCTTCGGGATGGTACAGACCTGTTTTCATAGACACTTTCTCACCAGGTTCACCTCTCAACCGGAGGCAAATCTCTTTTTTAACAACCACTTACCATCCACGCCGATCAAACGCCAGCTTTTTTGCGGTGGTCATGGAAAACCATTGTTGCACAGCGACAGCGACGCCCACAAATTTTCATGTCTCACCATTGAAAATTTATGTCGCAATTTTGAATGTTTTTACGCCATGCGCCGTGATAGCGGCTTGGCTAGAGTCTGAAGCGTTTCAGCCATGACTGCAACACAGGGCTTGTGGCCGGCAGTCTGGGACAGAAAAGCCTGCCGCGCTCGGGCGCAGCAGGCTGATCGAAAGCTAGAAGTCGCTCAGCAACTGGGCGGCGGGGTGGTGCCGCCCGGAAGGTATCAGCGGGCCGTGGCCAGCTCTTGTTGGACGCTGCCGACGGTACGTGGCCAAGGTTTACCAGCCTGGACCTTGGCTGGCAAGTTCTTGATTGCCGCAGCAGCGGCGTCGCGGCTGGCGAAGTTGCCGTAGGTGACGACAAACAGCGGCTTGCCCTGCAGGTTTTTCTTGAAGTAGCGATAGTCGCCACCCTGTGCCTTGACGAAGGACTGGGCCGACGCCTCGGAACTGGTGCCGAAGATCTGCACCACGTAATTGCCCGGTTTCTGGCCGGCATACCAGCTGCTGTTGCCGGCACCACCCGCGGTTGGTTTCTCGGCAGGCTTGCTGGCGGGCTTGGCGCTAGCGACCTGGGTCGGGGCCGGGGCCGGCTTGGCAGGTGCAACCGGCTTTGCCGGCTGGGTTGCGACAGGCTTCGGCGCAGGCGCAACCGGCTGTACCGGAGCGGTGGTCACCGGCTGGGCAGGGGCCGGTGCCGGGCTGGCGGTGGCACCTTGCGGCGGCGCGATGGTGGTCACGGTCGGCGGCACGGCGGCCGATGGCGCGGCAGGCTGCAGGGCGGTATCACCCGCAGGCCCACCCTCTTCGCCCTCGCCCATGCCGGCGGCCTGGGCCAGGGGCTCGCGCATCACCGGCTGCGACTGGCCGACCAGCGGCAGCGGCATCGGCTGCGAGGAGCCGGAGAACTCGATGGCGGGCGCGCCGCCCTGGCCCAGTGGCAGTTGCGCCTGGGCGGCCGGTGCTTCGGTCGGAGCCTTGTCGCCCTTCTTGGGCATCAGGACCGCCGCACCAACGGCGACCACGACCACAGCGGACAACGCGAGCACGTGTTTCTTAGGCATTTTGAACCCCATGGATGGTCGCTTGACCGTGGTACGGCTGGCGATCATGGCTTCGATCAAGGTATCGCGGGCGACCTGGTTGATGTTCCCAGGCCAACCGTCGGAGTTTTCGTGGATGTCGACGATCTGCTCGGCGCTGAACACCTCGATGCCCCGGCCTGCGCCTTCCAGGCGCTGTTCCAGGTACTCGCGGGTCTCTTCCTCGCTGTACGGGGCCAACTCGATGACATGGAAGCGCTCGCCATCGGTATTGAGTTCTTCCAGCCCGGCAATCAGCGAAGGTTCGCCGAACAGGAACACATGCGGGCGCCCTTCGGCCACGCCTGCCGCCAACTCCAGCAACGCTTGGAGTGCCGACTCGTCGAGTTGTTCCGCATCGTCCACC
Source organism: Pseudomonas carassii (assembly GCF_036324045.1). Classification (NCBI taxonomy): domain Bacteria; kingdom Pseudomonadati; phylum Pseudomonadota; class Gammaproteobacteria; order Pseudomonadales; family Pseudomonadaceae; genus Pseudomonas; species Pseudomonas carassii. The sequence goes on from NZ_JAZDCT010000008.1 coordinate 80,984, forward strand.
AGCAGATAGACTTCCTGGCCGGTCAGCGCCAGCTGCACCACCTGCGACAGGATCGCCTGCACCTCCGGCTGCGCCACGTTCAGCGACTGCGCCACCTGGCCCAGCACGCTGGCCGCGTCACTGGCGCCACGCGCGGACACCACCACGCTCTGCACCGACTGCTTGTTGGTGCTGGCCACCAGGGCCTGGCGCAGCAGGGTCTTGCCACTGCCCACCGGGCCGCTGACCACCAGCATCAGCTGGCTGTAGCGCGCCAGGTGGTGCAGCTGGCCCAGCACGGGTTTGCGCTGGGCGGGGAAGAACTTGAAGCCGGGCACTCGCGGTGCGAACGGATCGTGGCTCAACTGATAATGGTCGAGGAACGCCTCATCGGCATGCAGACTGGTCATTGCGTTGTCACAACCTCAAAGCTGGGCCACGATCGCGCGGTAATCCGCCGCCAGGGTGGCCTGTAGAATCTCTGTCGAATAGTCGTCGGTGACGACGGCCTCGCCCAGCTGGCGCAGCAGCACCAGGCGCAGGCGCCCGTCGAGCACTTTCTTGTCGACCGCCATGTGCTCCATGAAATGCGCCGGGGTCATTTCCTGTGGTGGCACCACCGGCAATCCTGCGTCCTGCAGCAGGCGAATTCCGCGATCGCGCGCTGGCTGGTCGATCCAGCCCAGGCGCATGGACATTTCCAGGGCCATGACCGTGCCCGCCGCCACGGCTTCGCCGTGCAGCCAGACGCCATAGCCCATGTGTGTTTCGATGGCATGGCCGAAGGTGTGGCCAAGGTTGAGCGTGGCACGCACGCCCGATTCGCGCTCATCGGCGCCGACCACGGCGGCCTTGGCCGCGCAGGAGCGGCGAATGGCCTCGGTCAGTGCGACGGAATCCAGGGCGCGCAGCGCCTGCATATTGTCTTCGAGCCAGGCGAGGAACGGCTTGTCGCAGATCAGGCCGTACTTGATGACTTCGGCCAGGCCCGCGGACAGCTCGCGCTCGGGCAGGGTCTTCAGGCTGGTGGTGTCGATCAGCACCGCGTTGGGCTGATAGAAGGCACCGACCATGTTCTTGCCCAGTGGGTGGTTGATGCCGGTCTTGCCGCCCACCGAAGAATCCACCTGGGACAGCAGCGTGGTCGGTACCTGGATGAAGTCGACGCCGCGCTGGTAGCAGGCCGCGGCAAAGCCGGCCATGTCGCCGATCACGCCGCCACCGAGGGCGACCACGGTGGTGCGGCGGTCATGGCGGGCGGTGAGCAGGGCGTCGAAGATCAGTTGCAGGGTTTCCCAGTTCTTGTGGGCCTCGCCGTCGGGCAACACCACGGGCAGCACCGAATAGGCGCCCAGGGTCTTGCTCAGGCGTTCGAGGTACAGGGGCGCGACGGTCTCGTTGGAGACGATGGCGACCTGCCGCCCGGCAATGTGCGGCGCCAGCAGCTCGGGCTGGTCCAGCAGGCCTTCGCCAATGTAGATCGGGTAGCTACGTTCGCCCAGGTCGACCTTTAGTGTCTGCATGTATCCCCACAATGTGCTTGGACGCGGCGGCGGTGCGGCCCCGCGCGGTGACGTTCAGCCCCGTCTCGGCGTTGGTCGCCGAGGATAGACCCCACTCAGCGGGGCGGCAACTTCTGCAGGCGCTCGAGAATGTCGAGCACCACCATGCGTGGTGGCCGTTCGTCGGTTTCCACCACCAGGTCGGCGATTTCGCGATAGAGCGGGTCGCGCGCCTCCAGCAGGGCGCGCAACGTGGCCTCCGGGTTGGCGGTGCGCAACAGCGGCCGGTTGCGGTCACGGGAGGTGCGCCCCACCTGCTGTTCCACCGAGGCGTGCAGGTAGACCACCCGCCCACCAGCGCGCAAGGCCGCGCGGTTGGCGTCGCGCATCACCGCGCCGCCGCCGGTGGCCAGGACCACGCCATCGAGCGCGCTGAGCTCGGCGATCATCGCCTGCTCGCGGTCACGAAAGCCCGGTTCGCCTTCCTTGTCGAAGATCCACGGGATGTTGGCGCCGGTTCGCAGTTCGATTTCCTTGTCGGAATCCTTGAACAGCAGGCGCAGCTCTTTGGCCAACAGGCGCCCGATGGTGCTTTTACCAGCGCCCATGGGCCCCACAAGTATCAAATTTCGCACAGAATCAACGACTCACAGCAATCGCCTGGTCACTCATGATACGCGGAGTCAGGAAGACCAGCAGCTCGGATTTTTTCTCTTGTAATGCATCGCGTCGAAACAGCCGTCCAACATACGGCAGATCGCCAAAAAATGGCACCTTGTCGACCACTTTGTTCTGCGACGTCGAGTACACGCCACCAATCACAATGGTCTGCCCATCGGTCACCCGCACCTTGGCGTTGACCTCGTTCTTGCGGATCGGCGGCACATCGTTGAGGGCATTGATGAAGTCCGGCTCATCCTTGGTCACCCGCACCGCCATGATCACCTTGCCGTCCGGCGTGATCTGCGGGGTCACCTCCAGCGACAGGGACGCCTCGCGGAAAGAGACCGACGTGGCGCCGCTGCGAGTGGTTTCCTGGTAGGGCACTTCGGTGCCCTTGAGTATGCGCGCGGTTTCCTTGTCGGCCGTGACCACCTTGGGCTGGGAGATGATCTCGCCATTGCCGCTTTTTTCCATGGCGCTGAGTTCCAGGTCGAGCAGGATATCGCTGCGCAGCAGCCCCACTCCGAGCCCGGCAGCGGCGCGTTCGACGCCGAGATCGACGAACAGGTCGCTGCCCAACTGACGATCCTTGCCATACAGAGGGCCACCCCAACGCACGCCCAGGGCCTTTTCGTAATCGACATTGGCCTCGACGATCCGGGCCTCGATCATGACCTGGCGCACCGGCACATCCAGTTGCGTGACCAGCCTGCGCAGTTCGGCGAGCCGGGCGGCAGGCTGAGTGGCTACCAGTGTATTGGTGCGGGCGTCCACACTGAGGCTGCCACGCCCGGCCAGGGCACCGTCATCGGCCAGGCTCGACAGCAGCAGCTCCGCCAGCTCGCCGGCCTTGGCATGGAAGATAGGGATCAATTCACGCTGCAGTGGCTCTAGCAATACCTCCTGACGCATGTCCTGGGCTTGCCCGGCGAGCTCGGCCACGGGAGCGACTAGCAGCACATTCCCCTCCTGGCGCCTGCCCAGCCCCTTGCTGCGCAGCACCAGGTCAAGCGCCTGATCCCAGGGCACGTCCTCCAGACGCAGGGTTATCCGCCCCTGCACCGAGTCGCCCGCCACCAGGTTGATGCCCGCGTGGTCGGCCATGACCTGAAGCACCGAACGCAATTCGACGTCCTGGAAGTTGAGCGACATCGGCTCACCCTGAAACGTCTCGGCCTGCGCCATCTGCAGCCCCAGCATCAATAGCGCGCCGCTCCACCATCGCCTCGGTCTCATCCCTGATCTCTCCTTGCTCACGTGTTCCAAGAACCAGATACCTGGGGCGCGCCTGCCAGCGCCCATCGATGTAGAACCGCTCGTGGACCTCCACACGGTCGACCTCGATGGCTACCACAACAGCCCCTTCGAGCCCCAGCTGCTCGCCTTCCACGACCCGGTACAGACGACCCGCAGAGCGCAGCAATGCCTGTCGCCGCCCCGTCCGCGAGAGGCTGCCGACCATCTCCAGCCGTGCCAAAGGAATATGCGCCAGACCACTGCCCTCTCTTGGAAGCGACCAGGCCCGGAACGGATCGAATGCCGTCTTCGGCAAGGCTGCCAGGGCCGGCTCGTCCGCCAATGACGCCGGAACTGGCAGCTCTTCCCCAGGGTGGTAGGCATGCAGCCGTAACTGAGCATCAACTCGCCCGACACCCTCATCCTTCAGGGCCAGCCTGAGCCGTTCCACGCTCAACAGACGCAATTGCCGCAGCCATTGCTCCAGCCACAGGCGCAGCGCCGGGTACTGTCCCGACACCGCGATTTCCAGCGGTTGCACTCGATACACTGAAGCCTGCTGCGCCTCCTGCACCTCAACTCGCTCGAATACCAGGCCATGTTCATGTCCCGATAACGCCAGCTGGTCGAGCAGCTCGCTCATGCCTTCTCCCGCGGCCAGCCGCCATCGCGCCGCCTGCAAAAGCACCCGCGTATGCTCGAGCGCCTGCTGCTCGACACCCAGTTCGACGAGGCGCGTCCTGCGCCCCTCCAGCTCGTTCTGTAGCTGAAGCTGCAACCGGACAGACTCGGCATGCCCCTGAACCGGGTCACGCAGACGAACCAGGTAGCCCACGCAAGCAACCATGAGCGCGAGCGACAGGCACACCATGACCCTCACTACTCCCGACCGGCCAGCCAGCGCCTGCCAGTCAAGGGGCCAGAGGCGGTTCACGACTCGCCCACCAGCAATCGCGCCGCCAGCAGGAACTCGTCACCCTGGACATGACGCCGGAGGTGAACGAGTTCGAGGTCCCGCACCATGCCCACTTGCTCCAGATCGCGCATGAACCGGGCGACCACCGACGCAGAGGCTGCCAGACCGCCCAGGCGCAAACGCCCTGCCTCGACATCCACCTCCGTCAAGCGAGCCCCTTCTGGCAGGGCCTGTTCAAGGGCGAGGAACAGGCCAGGCATCTGCGACCGCCCGGCCTCCAGAGCGGACACTGCGGCATACTCGGCCTGCAGCGCCTCCCGCCTGCCGCGCAGCTGATCGACCTCCCTCAATGTGGCATCGAGCCGCTCAAGCTCCGCCTGATGCGAGGCGACGACCAGTGCTTGCCTGGCCAGACGCGACCGCGCCATCTGATCGAGCCATATGACCCCGCACAGTGCCACTACCAGGGCGACAACCAGCATGATCTGAAATCGTCGCACAACCCTGGCCCTACGCTGCTCGCGCCAAGGCATCAGGTTCAGTCTCGCCATCATGCCCGGCCTCCCATGGCCAGCCCGCAGGCCAGGACCATCGAAGCAGCGCGCAGGCCATCCCTCTCCAGCAAGCCGGTCAGAGGGAGTGGGCAACCCACCTGGCATTTCACACCCAAGTGCTCTCGCAAATACGCCGCCCGGTCCTCATCAGCAGCGAAGCCGAACAGGACAACTTCCTCTACGGGCGCCCGTTCACCCAACCGCCAGAGATCATCGACAGCCTCACTCCATTGCGCCGGCGAGCCCAGGGCGAGCCGCTGTCGTTGCGGCGCGGGGCTGCCGTGCCAGCGGTGCATGACCACTTCGCCCGGCTCCAATTGCAGCAGTACCGCTCCACGAGCCGGCACCTCAGGCAGCAACGCTCGCCGTAGCGCGAAGCTGTCCACCTCGACGGCCTCAAGCTGCAATCCGGCCCTGGCGAACACCCTCTCCAGCGGATCGAGCTGACTTTGACGGCAGGCCACTACCAGTACCTCGAACTGTCCGGGATCGTCGGCGCATGCACCCTGCACCCAGAAGTCCAGGGCCAGATCCTCCAGCGGGAAGGGGAAAAGTTGCTCGGCCTGTGCCAGCACGGCGGCCTCGACATCAAGGTCGGCCAGCCCAACAGGTAACCGGCAAACCTTGCAGATGACCTGGGAGGCGGGCAATGCCAAGGCGACCCGGAACTGCCTCGTCCGACATTGAACATGGGCCCGACGCAATCCCATGACCAACCCCTCTGCCTCGTCGGATGCGGCACTGTCAGGCAGCGCAGGCTCGAAGCGTTCCTGCGCCCACCCCTGCACACGCCAACCGCCGCGCTGACGGTGCAGATGCAGCATTCGTATGGAGTCGGAGGCAAATTCCACCCCCAGCAGTGAACCGGCGTCCCTACCAAAGCGTCCAAGCATGGCTGTTCCTTCCTGGTCATCGGCAGCCCGCGCCGTTGCGGCGCGAGCGGTCGTCCCGCGCCCCGGGCGGTCACCCGGTGGGACGAAAAATGCTTATAATGGCCAGCGTTTTTCTGTCCGCCGGCCCCGCGCGCAATCCACTCCTCAACCTGGACACCCAAAAGCCTTGATACGTCTGCTGAAGTTCTTCTGGTGGTCTCTCGTCGCCGTTATCTGCGCGCTCGTGCTCGGTGTGAGCGGTGCGTTTCTGTATCTTAGCCCCAGCCTGCCCTCGGTCGACTCGCTCAGAAGCGTCCAGTTGCAAATCCCCCTGAGGGTGTACAGCAGCGACGGCAAGCTGATTGCCGAGTTCGGCGAAATGCGGCGCTCGCCGATCAAGTTCCAGGAAATTCCCCCACAGTTCATCCAGGCGCTTCTGTCCGCCGAAGACGACAATTTCCTCAACCATTACGGGGTCGATCCGAGCAGCCTGATGCGCGCGGCATCGCAGCTGCTCAAGTCCGGACACATCCAGACCGGCGGCAGCACCATCACCATGCAGGTGGCGAAGAACTTCTTCCTCACCAGCGAGCGCAGTTTCTCGCGCAAGACCAACGAGATCCTGCTGGCCCTGCAGATCGAGCGCGAGCTGACCAAGGACGAGATCCTCGAGCTCTACGTCAACAAGATCTACCTGGGCAACCGCGCCTACGGCATCGATGCCGCGGCGCAGGTGTACTACGGCAAGTCGATCCGCGACGTGAGCCTGGCGCAGATGGCGATGATCGCCGGCCTGCCCAAGGCGCCATCGCGCTTCAACCCGCTGGCCAACCCGGTACGCGCCAAGGAGCGCCGCGACTGGATCCTCGGGCGCATGTACAAGCTCGGCAAGATCGACGAAGCCAGCTACCAGGCGGCCCTGGCCGAACCGCTGAACGCCAGCTACCACGTGCCGACTCCGGAAGTGAATGCCCCCTACGTCGCCGAGATGGCCCGCGCCGAGATGGTTGGCCGTTACGGCAGCGACGCCTATACCGAAGGCTTCCGCGTCACCACCACGGTACCGAGCGACATGCAGCAGATGGCCAACAGCGCGGTGCTCAACGGCCTCAGCGAGTACGACGAACGCCACGGCTACCGCGGCCCCGAGACACGCTTCCCGGGCAAGACCCGTGCGGCCTGGCTGCAGGAACTGGGCAAGCAACGCACCCTCGGTGGCCTGGAGCCGGCCATCGTCACCCAGGTCGAGAAGACCGGCCTCAAGGTGATGACCCGTGGCGGCCTGGAAGAGAATGTGGCCTGGGACACCATGAAGTGGGCCCGCCCGTACCTCAACAGCAACTCGCAGGGGCGCTCGCCGCAATCGCCGGCCGACGTCGCCCAGGTCGGTGACCTGGTGCGCCTGCAGCGTCTGGAGGACAGCAAGCTCAAGTTCAGCCAGGTGCCCGGCGCCCAGAGCGCCCTGGTCACCCTCGACCCTTACAACGGTGCCATCCGCGCCCTGGTCGGCGGCTTCTCCTTCGAGCAGAGCAACTACAACCGCGCCATGCAGGCCAAGCGCCAGCCTGGCTCGAGCTTCAAGCCCTTCGTCTACAGCGCCGCGCTGGACAACGGCTACACCGCCGCCAGCCTGGTCAACGACGCGCCGATCGTGTTCGTCGACGAATACCTGGACAAGGTCTGGCGTCCGAAGAACGACACCAATACCTTCCTCGGCCCGATCCGCATGCGCGAGGCGCTGTACAAGTCGCGTAACCTGGTTTCGATCCGCCTGCTGCAGGCCATGGGCGTGGACCGCACCATCGACTACATCGCCAAGTTCGGCTTCAACAAGCAGGACCTGCCGCGCAACCTGTCGCTGGCACTGGGCACCGCGACCCTGACACCGATGGAGATCGCCACCGGCTGGAGCACCTTCGCCAACGGCGGCTACAAGATCAGCCCCTACCTGATCGAGCGCGTCGAAAGCCGCAACGGCGAAACCCTGTTCACCGCCAACCCGGCACGGGTGCCCCAGGGCAGCCAGGACCAGGCCGGCCTCGCAGCCCCCGAGCAGGCGATCAGCGTCGCGCCGATGCCGGGCGAAGCACCGTCGGCCCTCGGCCAGGTCGCCCCGGCACCGCAGGTACCCGCCGTGGCCGAGCAGATCATCGACGGCCGCACCTCGTACATTCTCACCAGCATGCTGCAGGATGTGATCAAGCGCGGCACCGGCCGCCGCGCCCTGGCCCTCGGCCGCGCGGACCTGGCGGGCAAGACCGGTACCACCAACGAGTCCAAGGACGCCTGGTTCTCCGGCTACAACGCCGACTACGTCACCACCGTCTGGGTCGGCTTCGACCAACCGGAAACCCTGGGCCGACGCGAGTACGGCGGCACCGTGGCGCTGCCGATCTGGATGAGCTTCATGGGTGCGGCGCTGAAGGACAAGCCTGAGCACGCGCCAGCCGAACCTGAAGGCATTCTCAGCCTGCGCGTCGACCCGGTCAGCGGCCGCGCCGCCACGCCGAGCACGCCGAATGCCTACTTCGAGCTGTTCAAGGCCGAGGACTCGCCGCCTTCGGTGGACGAACTGGGCAATGGCGCCGCACCTGGCAGCCCTCTGCCAGCAGATGAAGCAGCGCCGATGGACCTGTTCTGAAGCAGAGTGCCTGGTTAAGGTTTTACGCGGGCGCGTAAATCGAGCGCCGCCCGCGCAGCGCTCGATCTCACAGCCGCCGGCACTCTCTCGGCAAACAAAAAGCCCCGACTCTCACGAGCCGGGGCTTTTTCATGACGCTACGACCGGATCAGCCGTTGAACACGTCATCCACGCTTTTCAGCGGGTAGTGCTTCGGATACGGCAGGGTGGCCACGCCGGATTCGATGGCGGCCTTGGCCACGGCATCGGAAACCACGGTGATCAGACGGGCATCCAGCGGCTTCGGAATGATGTACTCGCGGCCGAATTCCAGGGCCTGCACGCCATAGGCGTCGCAGACTTCCTTCGGCACCGGCTGCTTGGCCAGGTCCTTCAGGGCGATGGCGGCGGCGATCTTCATCTCTTCGTTGATGCGCTTGGCGCGAACGTCCAGGGCACCGCGGAAGATGAACGGGAAGCCCAGTACGTTGTTGACCTGGTTCGGGTAGTCGGAACGACCGGTGGCCATGATCACGTCGCTGCGGGTGGCGTGAGCCAGCTCCGGGGCGATTTCCGGATCCGGGTTCGAGCAGGCGAACACGATCGGGTTGGCGGCCATCGACTTCAGACCTTCCGGGCTCAGCAGGTTCGGACCGGACAGGCCGACGAACACATCGGCGCCGTTCAGGGCGTCAGCCAGGGTGCGCTTGTCGGTGGCGTGGGCGAATTGGGCCTTGTACTGGTTCAGGTCGTCGCGACCGGCGTGGATCACGCCGCTGCGGTCGATCATGAAGATGTTCTCGACCTTGGCGCCCATGCTCACCAGCAGCTTCATGCAGGAGATGGCGGCGGCACCGGCGCCCAGGCAGACGATCTTCGCCTCCTCGAGCTTCTTGCCGGCGATTTCCAGGGCGTTGATCATGCCGGCGGCGGTAACGATGGCGGTACCGTGCTGGTCATCGTGGAAGACGGGAATGTCGCACTGCTCGATCAGGGTGCGCTCGATCTCGAAGCACTCAGGTGCCTTGATGTCTTCCAGGTTGATGCCGCCGAAGGTGATGGAGATGCGGCGAACGGTGTCAATGAAGGCCTGCGGGCTCTCCGACTCGACTTCGATATCGAACACGTCGATGCCGGCGAAACGCTTGAACAGAACACCCTTGCCTTCCATTACCGGCTTGGAAGCCAGCGGGCCGAGGTCGCCCAGACCGAGGATGGCGGTGCCATCGGAGATCACCGCAACCAGGTTGCCCTTGCCGGTGTACTTGTAGGCCAGCTCCGGATCACGGCCGATCTCGCGCACGGGCTCGGCGACGCCTGGGCTGTAGGCCAGGGCGAGGTCACGGGCGGTGGCGGTGGGCTTGGAGAGCTCGACGCTCAGTTTCCCCGGACGGGGCTGGGCGTGATATTCGAGAGCGGCGGTTTTCAGGTCTGACATGATGGGCATTCCGCTGTTTACTGTTCTGACGGACCGCCGAGGATACGCAAAGAGCCGGGGGGCGACAAGACTGCCCGGTCACTATGTGTCAAGGCCTTTGGCCTACGACTTTACGCTATAACCCACGGGGCTTACGGGAGCCAGTGTGTACAATCCAATAGCAAAATGTCTACAACTATTTACCCCGGAACGGCCGCCAACATGCTCGGATCGGTCAATGGCAACAGCCAGCGTCGCTGCCCGGGCTTGAGCCCTCCCTTGCGGGATCGATCCAGCACCCAGCCACGCGCCTCGACCTGGCGTCCCTTGAGGTTAGCGAAGAAGCTGGCGGGAAAGCGCTGCTGCAGACGAGCGGGGACCTGCAGCACCACGGCATCGTCGAGCTCCAGCCAGATACCGCCACGGTTGCGCTCGATCCCCTTGATCTGGCCGCCGATCACGGCAAAACCGGACTGCCTGACCTCCCCTGCGGGCACCACCGGCGACTGGCGCCATAACCCGGTTCCGGCGTTGCGCGCCTGCTGCTCGGCCTGTTGCTGGCAGCCCGACAAGGCCACGTTGGGGGCAATGGCAACCCGGTAGCCGAGGCCTTCGCTGAGCAGTTGTGCTTCGAGATTGTCGCCAGTACGGCTATAGATGTGCGCCAGGGTACGACCGTACTTGTCCTTGGGCTCCACGCCCGGGACCAGGCCGACGCGACCATCGCTGGCCTCGACCAACGCCTGCAGGCGCCGTTTCGCAGCCTCGGCGTAGGGCTCGCTGGTGCGACCCTTGCGGCCGATCTCGGGCGCATTGATGCCAATCAGCCGCACGTTGCGTCCATCACCCAGGCGCAAGGTATCGCCGTCGACCACCTGGCGCACCGTCACCTGCTGCGGCTGCTCGGGCAACGGACAGAAGGCCAGGGCCGGAAAATGCCAGATCGCGCCCACAAAAAAGGCGCCCACGAGGGGCGCCTTCTTTTGCAGCAACGCGAACCTCGAGAGATTCGCCATGCGCATGATTACTTCTTGGTACCGAACATACCGAAGCGATCGGCGAACTTCTGTACGCGACCACCGGTGTCCAGGACTTTCTGCTTACCGGTGTAGAACGGGTGGCACAGGTTGCAAACGTCGATCGCCAGGACGCTGCCCAGGGTCGAACGGGTTTCAAACTTGTTGCCGCAGCTGCAGGTGACTGCAACTACTTCGTAGTTCGGATGAATATCTGCTTTCATGGTCACTTCCTCGAGCTGCGTGCCGCCACCCAACACCTATTGTTGAATACCGCACGTAATTAGGCGGCGAATAATACCAGAGCGCGGCCGCAGCGCAAGTTGTCGCTTGCACCGACCGTCGTCTGCTAGGCTCGCCTGATTTGTGAAACGCCCTCCAGAGACCTTCCGCGTGTCCGACGTCATCCTGCGCCTTGCCCTGCCCTCGCCCCTGCGTCGCCTGTTCGACTACCGGGCGCCCGCGAGCATGGCGCGCCAGGCACTGACGCCCGGCATGCGCATCCGCGTGCCGTTCGGCCGCCGCGAGATGATCGGCGTGCTGGTGGAGGTCGCCACGCACAGCGAAGTCCCCGCCGACAAGCTCAAGCCGGCCAGCGCCCTGCTCGACCCGGTTTCGCCCGTGCCGCCCGCCTTGTTCAAGCTGTGCCTGTGGACGGCGCAGTACTACCAGCACAGCCTGGGCGACACCTTGAGCTGGGCGCTGCCGACCCTGCTGCGCCAGGGCGAGCCGGCCGAGGCGCGTCAGGAGCGCTTCTGGCACGTCGCCCCCGGGGCACGCCTGGAGGACCCGCGCATCGCCCGCGCCCCGCGCCAGCGCGATGCCCTCAAGACCCTGTCGCAACACCCCCACGGCGTGGCCCACAGCCTGTTGAGCAAGCTCGGCCTGAACAAGGACAGCCTCGACCTGCTGCTGGCCAAGGAGCTGGTGAACGTCGAGGTCCGCCGCCACCTGCCCGCCGCGCGCCACGAGCACTGGCTGGCCCAGCCAGAACTGCCGCTCAACGAGGAGCAGCGCGCGGCGTTCGAGGCGGTGCGCGCGGGCTTCGGCGCCTTCCACGCCTATCTGCTGGCCGGGGTCACCGGCAGCGGCAAGACCGAGGTGTACCTGCAGCTGATCCGCGAAACCCTCGAAGCCGGCAAGCAGGCGCTGATCCTGATCCCCGAGATCAACCTCGGCCCGCAGACCCTGCAACGCTTCGAGCAGCGCTTCAACGCCCGCATCGCCCTGCTGCACTCGGCGGTGGGCGACCGCGAACGCCTGGACGCCTGGCTGGCGGCCCGCGATGGCGACGCCGACATCATCATCGGCACCCGCTCGGCGCTGTTCACGCCAATGAAGAACCCGGGCCTGATCATCATCGACGAGGAGCACGACGGCTCCTATAAACAGCAGGAAGGCCTGCGTTACCACGCCCGCGACCTGGCGGTGGTCCGCGCCCACCAGGAGAACATCCCGATCCTGCTGGGCTCGGCCACGCCGTCGCTGGAAAGCCTGCACAACGCCCACAGCGGCCGCTACGGCCTGCTGCGCATGAACCAGCGCGCCGGTGGCGCCAAGGCACCACGCTTCCTGCGCCTGGATGTGCGCAGCCTGCCGCTGGACAGCGGCATCAGCGGCCCGCTGCAACAGGCCATCCGCCAGACCCTGGAGGCTGGCCAGCAGGTGCTGGTGTTCCTCAATCGCCGCGGTTTTGCCCCGACGTTGCTGTGCCACGACTGCGGCTGGCTGTCCGAGTGCCCGCGCTGCGATGCGCGCATGACCGTGCACCAGCGCTCCGCCGTGCTGCGCTGCCACCACTGTGGCTACGACGAGCGCCTGCCGTTGCAGTGCCCGCAGTGCGCCCACGTCGACCTGCGCCCGGTGGGGGCCGGCACCGAGCGCGCCGAAGAGCGGCTCAAGGTGCTGTTCCCCGACTACCCGATCCTGCGCGTGGACCGCGACAGCACCTCGCGCAAGGACGCCATGCACAACCTGTTCGCCACCATCCAGCGCGGTCAGCCGAGCATCCTGGTCGGCACCCAGATGTTGGCCAAGGGGCACCACTTCCCCCGCGTCACCCTGGTGGCGATTCTCGATGCCGATGGTGGACTGTTCTCCGGCGACTTCCGCGCCAGCGAGCGCATGGCCCAGCTGATCGTCCAGGTTGCCGGTCGCGCCGGACGCGCCGAGGAACCGGGCAAGGTCATCGTGCAGACCCACCTGGCCGACCATCCGCTGCTGGTGCAACTGACCGAGCAGGGCTACTTCGCCTTCGCCGAGCAGGCCCTGAGCGAACGCCGCGCCGCCGGCCTGCCGCCGTTCGCCCACCTGGCCCTGCTGCGTGCGGATGCGCACAAGCCGGGCCAGGCCGAGAGTTTCCTCGACGAAGCTTGCGCCGCCGCCGAGCGGGTCATGGCCGAACAGGGTCTGCACGGCATCGAGCTGCTGGGGCCGGTCCCAGCGCCCATGGAACGACGGGCGGGCCGCTTCCGCGCGCAACTATTGCTCCAGGCCAATGCCCGGGCTCAGTTGCATCGACTGATCAGTGCCTGGTTGCTAGTGTTGGAGCAGATGCCATCGGGCCGGCAGGTGCGCTGGTCGCTGGATGTCGATCCGGTGGACCTTTACTGACTGTTTCAGGGTTGTCGTGGGAGCGGGCCTGCCCCGCGATGGCGTCATCGCGGGGCAGGCCCGCTCCCACGCCGACAATGGCTTGTGCCCCAAAAGGTTGGCAACCCGCCCCCGGCAACGGATAATGCCCAGTTTTTCCACCTGCGCATCGAAGCGCTCACCGCGCTTGCGGTCGAAAAGAGAATCCCATGAAAGACACCATTCGCCAGCTGATCCAGCAAGCCCTCACCCAACTCGTCGCCGACGGTGTGCTGCCTGAAGGGCTGACGCCGGCGATCCAGGTGGAAAACGCCCGGGACAAGACCCACGGCGACTTCGCCAGCAACATCGCCATGATGCTGGCCAAGCCAGCCGGCATGAAGCCCCGCGACCTGGCCGAAAAACTCATCGCCAGCCTGCCGGCCAGCCCCGACATCACCAAGGTCGAGATCGCCGGCCCCGGCTTCCTGAACTTCTTCCAGAACACCCAGGCCCTGGCCAACCGCCTCGACGCCGCCCTGGCCGATGAGCACCTGGGCGTGCGCAAGGCCGGCCCGGCCGAGAAGGTGGTGATCGACATGTCGGCACCGAACCTGGCCAAGGAGATGCACGTCGGCCACCTGCGCTCGACCATCATCGGCGACAGCGTCGCGCGCGTGCTGGAATTCCTCGGCGATGACGTCATCCGCCAGAACCACGTGGGCGATTGGGGCACCCAGTTCGGCATGCTGCTGGCCTATCTGGAAGAAAACCCGATCACCAGCGACGAGCTGTCGGACCTGGAGAACTTCTACCGCGCCGCCAAGAAGCGTTTCGACGAGTCCGAGGACTTCGCCACCCGCGCCCGCGGCCTGGTGGTCAAGCTGCAGGCCGGCGACCCTGAGTGCATGGCCCTGTGGACACGCTTCAAGGACATCTCGCTGTCGCACTGCCAGAAGACCTACGAGCTGCTCAACGTCAAGCTGACCATGGCCGACGTGATGGGCGAGAGCGCCTACAACGCCGACCTGGCCAACGTGGTCGCCGATCTCAAGACCAAGGGCCTGCTGGTCGAGGACCAGGGCGCCCAGTGCGTGTTCCTCGAGGAGTTCAAGAACGCCGAGGGCGATCCGCTGCCGGTGATCGTGCAGAAGGCCGACGGCGGCTACCTGTACGCCACCACCGACCTGGCCGCCGTGCGCTACCGCAGCAACACGCTGCAGGCCGACCGCGCCCTGTACTTCGTCGACCAGCGCCAGGCCCTGCACTTCAACCAGGTGTTCGAAGTGGCCCGCCGTGCCGGTTTCGTCGGCCACCCGATGAAGATGGAGCACATGGGCTTCGGCACCATGAACGGCGCCGATGGCCGCCCGTTCAAGACCCGTGATGGCGGCACCGTCAAGCTGATCGACCTGCTCACCGAGGCCAAGGACCGCGCCTACGCGCTGGTCAAGGAGAAGAACCCGTCGCTGGCCGAGGACGAACTGCGCCACATCGGCGAGGTGGTCGGCATCGGCGCGGTCAAGTACGCCGACCTGTCCAAGCACCGCACCAGCGACTACAGCTTCAACTTCGAACTGATGCTCAACTTTGAAGGCAACACCGCGCCCTACCTGCTGTACGCCTACACCCGCGTGGCCGGCGTGTTCCGCAAGCTCGGCAAGGGCTTTGACGAAGTCGACGGCAGCATCGTCCTGCAGGCAGCGCACGAGCAGGACCTGGCCGCGCGCCTGGCGCAGTTCGGCGAGATCCTCAACAACGTCGCCGAAAAAGGCACGCCGCACGTGCTGTGCAGCTACCTGTACGACCTCGCCGGCCTGTTCTCCAGCTTCTACGAGAACTGCCCGATCCTTTCCGCCGAAACCGCCGAACAGCAGCAGAGCCGCCTGCGCCTGGCTGCCCTGACTGGCCGCACCCTCAAGCAGGGCCTGGAACTGCTCGGCCTGGAAACCCTGGAGCGCATGTAAGTTGGCTGCAAAGAAGAAACCCGCACCCAAGCGCGGCGCCAGCCGCTCCCAGCCGCCTGCCAGCAAGCAGCCGATCCCGGGCTGGGTGTGGCTGGCGGTCGGCCTGACGGTCGGCGCCTTCATCGTCTTCCTGATGAAGCTCGAGCCGGGCGGCGACGACATCAAGCGCGCCAAGCCCGAGCAACAGAAGCCAGTTGCCGAGGCGAGCAAGACCACCTCGCCGACGCCACAGCAGCCGGTGAAGCCGAAGTACGACTTCTACACCCTACTGCCGGAGTCGGAAGTGATCGTGCCGCCCGAGGCCGTGCCGGAGAAGACCCCGCCGGTACCGGCGCAGCCACCCGTGCCAAGCACGCCGGTCACCCCGGCGGAAGCGGCGAAGATCGACACCGCCCGCGCCCAGGCCGCGCTGCTGGGGCAGACGCCGCCACCAGCACCTCCGGTGATCAAGCCGGCGACCACCACCCAGTTCTTCTTGCAGGCCGGCTCGTTCCGCAAGCAGGCGGACGCCGACAAAGTCCGCGCGCAGATCATTCTGCTCGGCCAGGCGGTCAAGGTGGAGTCGGGCACGGTCAAGGAAGAGACCTGGTACCGCGTGATGGTCGGCCCGTTCAGCAACCGTGAACAGCTGACCGTGGCGCAGAAGCAACTGGCCGGGGCAGGCTTCAGCAACCTGCTGCTGCAACAACGGCGCCAGTAACGAGAAAGGCCTTGCCGCACTCAGCGACAAGGCCTTTTTTCATACCCGGCGACGCTCGGCGTTGACCTGGGAGATCTGGCTGTTGAGCGTCCAGAAGTCATACAGCACGCCCAGCAGGAACAGACCGCCGGTAAACAGGTAGATCAAGGCACTGATCCACTTGCCCTGGTACAGCCGGTGCACGCCAAAGATGCCGAGGAAGGTCAGCAGGATCCACGCCAGGTTGTAATCCACCCCACCCGATTCGAAGCGCATGTCCGCCTCGCGGTCCATCGACGGGATCAGGAACAGGTCGATCAGCCAGCCGATGCCCAGCAGCCCGAGAGTGAAGAACCAGATCGTCCCGGTGATTGGCTTGCCGTAGTAGAAACGGTGCGAGCCAGTGAAGCCGAAGATCCACAGCAGATAGCCGAGGACCTTGCTGTGGGTGTCGTGCGCGGAGGCACCCTGTTGATAACCATTCATTCGAAGCCCTCGTGGGATAGCCGAAAATTTTCTAACGAAAAATGTGACTTTTTCGTTTTTGCCCGACATATGGTACGTGGCTGTGCGACCAACGGATCAGAATTTGATCAAAAAGCTGTTATAAAGTTGCGCGCCAACACTTATAAAGAGCTTCATCTATGCCACCTTTCTTCAAGACATGGCTGACCCTCTGCCTTTTATTGCCCCTGGCCGCCCACGCCACCAACCGTGAGCAACGTCTTCCCAGCGGATTCACCGGCTACACGACCAACGCCGATGCCACGGTGAAACGCGCCCCGATCCAGTACCGCAGCACTGCCAGTCAACGCGCCCGCCCGGCCAACGCCGCCAAGCAGCACGCCGTGGGCATGCAAGCGGTGGCGATGTCACCGAAGCAGAGTAGCGAAGTGCTCAGCCGTGCGGTGAACGTGCTCGGCACACCCTATCGCTGGGGCGGCAGCAGCCCGAAGAAGGGCTTCGACTGCAGCGGCCTGGTCAAGTATGCGTTCAACGACGTGGCGGATGTCGACCTGCCGCGCACCTCCAATGCCATGGCCCAGGGCCAGGGCGTCAAGGTGGCCAAGGGCGACCTCAAGCCAGGCGACCTGATCTTCTTCAACATCAAGAGCCGTCAGGTCAACCACGTCGCCATCTACCTGGGCAACGACCGTTTCATCCACGCGCCGCGCACCGGCAAGCGGGTGAGCATCGACAGCCTGGAGAAGCCTTACTGGCAGAAGCACTACGTGGTGGCCAAACGCGTGCTGCCCAAGCAGCAACAGGCGCTGAGCCTGGCCAAACGCTGAAACCCCGATAGCGGGACAAATCACATCGGCGCACCGCTGCTCCCTCGGACCAGGCAAGGCTGGCGTGGGAGCGGGCTTGCCCCGCGATCAGATTAAAGTCGTATCGATTATCCCCCGCGCCTCCAGCGCCCGCAGCGCCCCCTCCATCGTGCACATTCCCGCCGCCGCACCAGCCTGCATCAGCGAATGAATCTGAGCCAGGCGTCCCTCGCGTATCAGGTTGCGCACCGCCGGCGTCGCCACCAGCACCTCCCGCGCCGCGACACGCCCGCCGCCTGATCGCCGAACCAGTGCCTGAGCGACCACCAGCCGCAGGGATTCGGCCAGCATGCTTCGCATCAGCGGCTTTTCCTCCGCAGCAAACACCTCCACCAGCCGGTCGATACTGTTCACCGCCGATCGCGTATGCACCGTGGCCAGCACCAGGTGCCCGGTTTCCGCGGCACGCAACGCCAGGCGAATGCTGTGCAGATCGCGCAGCTCACCGATCATGATCACATCCGGGTCCTGACGCAGGGCGCTGCGCAGGGCCTGGGCAAAGTCACGGCTATGCAGGCCGACCTCACGCTGGTTGACCAGGCTGCGCTGGCTGGCATGGATGAACTCGATCGGGTCCTCGAGCGTGACGATATGCAATGCGTATTCGCGGTTGAGCCGATCGATTAGCGCCGCCAGGGTGCTCGACTTGCCACTGCCGGTGGCACCACCCACCAGGACCAGGCCATCCCGGCACCGGGAGATGATTTGAAACACATCCGTCAGTTCAAGTGCCTCCAGACAGGGCACGCTCGCGGGGATCAAACGCACGCTGGCACTCGGGCCATTGCGCTGGCGGAACAGGTTCAGCCGAAAGCGCCCCAGCTCATCCAGGCTCACCGCCAGGTCCAGCTCATCGCCGCCAGCCCACTGTCGCCGCTGCTCATCAGCGAGCAAGGCAGCCATCCCGTCTTCCAGCGCTCCTGCCGTCAGCACCGGGAGATCCAGGCGCTGCAACACCCCATCCATTCGCAGCAACGGCCGCTCGCCAGCGACCAGGTGCAGGTCGCTGGCACCAGCACTCTGGGCCCTGCGCAACAGGTCGGTCACATCCATGAGACTCCCCAACGGCGATCAAGCAGGTAGAATGCCGCAGACCCCAAAGCCGTCGGCGACGAACCATGTCCACCCTAGCAGACAACATTGGCGCCATTGCCACCCGCATCGACAGCGCGGCCAGGGCCGCCGGACGCGACCCGGCCAGCATCCATCTGCTGGCAGTGAGCAAGACCAAGCCCGCCAGCGCGATTCGCGAGGCCTACGCCGCCGGGTTGCGCGATGTGGGCGAGAACTACCTTCAGGAAGCCCTGACAAAACAACAGGCACTTTCCGACCTGCCCTTGATCTGGCACTTCATCGGCCCCATCCAGTCGAACAAGACCAAGGCCATCGCCGAGCATTTCGACTGGGTACATTCCGTGGACCGTCTGAAGATCGCCCAACGCCTCTCCGAGCAGCGCCCTGCCGGCCTGGCGCCGCTGAACGTCTGCCTGCAGGTCAACGTCAGCGGCGAGGACAGCAAGTCCGGCTGCGCGCCCGCCGAGCTGCCGGCCCTCGCCCAGGCGGTGAACGCCCTGCCCGGCCTGCGCCTGCGCGGCTTGATGGCGATTCCTGAGCCGACCGAGGACCGCGCCGAGCAGGAGGCCGCCTTTGCCATCCTGCGCCAGCTCCAGGCGCAGATGGGCCTCGGCCTGGACACCCTGTCGATGGGCATGAGCCACGACCTGGAAGCCGCCATCGCCCAAGGTGCGACCTGGGTCCGCATCGGCACCGCCCTGTTCGGCGCCCGCGACTACGGGCAGCCCTGAATCCATGCTTAACTCACTCTTTCCCTCAAGGACCTGACATGAGCAAGACTCGTATTGCCTTTATCGGCGCCGGCAACATGGCCGCCAGCCTGATCGGCGGCCTGCGTGCCCAGGGCCTGGACGCCGCGCAGATCCGCGCCAGCGACCCGGGTGCCGAGACCCGCGCGCGGATCCAGGCCGAGCACGGCATCGAAGCCTTCGAAAGCAACGCCCAGGCCATCGAGGGCGTCGACGTGATCGTGCTGGCGGTCAAACCGCAGGTCATGAAGGCTGTCTGCGAAACGCTGAAGCCGAACCTCAAGCCCGGCCAGTTGGTGGTTTCCATCGCCGCCGGCATCACCTGCGCCAGCCTGCAGGCCTGGCTGGGGGCGATCCCGGTGGTGCGCTGCATGCCCAACACCCCGGCGCTGCTGCGCCAGGGCGTCAGCGGCCTGTACGCCACCGGGGAAGTGTCCACCGAGCAGCGCCAGCAGGCTGAACAGCTGCTGTCGGCTGTCGGCACCGCCTTGTGGCTGGACGAAGAGCAACAGCTGGATGCCGTCACCGCCGTCTCCGGAAGCGGCCCGGCCTATTTCTTCCTGCTGATCGAAGCCATGACCGCCGCCGGCGAGAAACTCGGCCTGCCGCGTGAAACCGCCTCGCAACTCACCCTGCAGACCGCCCTGGGCGCCGCCCGCATGGCGGTTGCCAGCGATGTCGACGCCGCCGAGCTGCGCCGTCGCGTGACCTCGCCGGCCGGCACCACGGAGGCGGCGATCAAGTCGTTCCAGGCCAGCGGTTTCGAGGCGATCGTCGAGCAGGCACTTCAGGCCGCGGCGAAACGTTCCGCCGAACTGGCCGAACAACTGGGCAAATAAGGAGCCATTGATGAATGCATTGTCCGGCGCCGCGATCTTCGTGGTGCAAACCCTGGTCAGCCTGTACCTGGTGATCGTCCTGCTGCGCTTCGTGCTGCAACTGGTCAAGGCCGACTTCTACAACCCGCTGAGCCAGTTCGCCGTGCGTGCCACCCAGCCGCTGCTCAAGCCGCTGCGCCGGGTGGTCCCCAGCATCGCCGGCCTGGATACCTCCTCGCTGCTGCTGTCGATCCTGATCCAGGCGCTGCTGATGGCCTTCGTGCTGATGGTCACCTACGGTACCTTCGGCGACATCCTGCACCTGCTGATGTGGTCGATCCTGGGCATCACCTCGCTGTTCCTGAAGATCTTCTGGGTGGCGATGATCGTCATGGTCATCGTCTCGTGGGTCGCGCCGAACAGCCACAACCCGGCCGCCGAGCTGGCCTACCAGATCAGCGAGCCGGTGCTGGCGCCGTTCCGCCGCCTGGTGCCGAACCTCGGCGGCATGGATATTTCGCCGATCTTCGCCTTCATCGCCATCCAGGTGATCCAGTCGTTCCTGATGCCCCAGCTGGCGGCCTACGCCGGCATGCCGCAAGAGCTGTGGCGGATGATCTGACCCGCACTGTATCCAGCGGCAAGCCTTTGCTTGCCGCTGGGGGTAGCGCTCTTTAGACTTACGCCTCCGTCAAGCGTGAGCAGGGTCGATGTCCACTGTCCTTCCCGAAGATTCCGTCGGTCTGGTAACACCGCAGATTGCCCGGTTCGATGAACCGCTGGCCCTGGCTTGTGGCCGCTCCCTGGCCTCGTACGAGCTCATCTACGAAACCTATGGCACCCTAAACAGCAGCGCCAGCAATGCCGTGCTGATCTGCCATGCGTTGTCCGGCCATCACCATGCCGCCGGCTACCATGCCGCCACCGACCGCAAGCCGGGCTGGTGGGACAGCTGCATCGGCCCCGGCAAGCCGATCGACACCAACCGGTTCTTCGTGGTCAGCCTGAACAACCTCGGCGGCTGCAACGGCAGCACCGGCCCCAGCAGCCTCAACCCGGCCACCGGCAAGCCCTACGGCGCCGACTTCCCGGTACTGACCGTGGAGGACTGGGTGCACAGCCAGGCGCGCCTGGCCGACCGCTTGGGGATCCAGACCTGGGCCGCCATCGTCGGTGGCAGCCTCGGCGGCATGCAGGCCCTGCAGTGGACCATCACCTACCCGGACCGCGTGCGCCACTGCGTGGACATCGCCTCGGCGCCCAAGCTGTCGGCGCAGAACATCGCCTTCAACGAAGTGGCGCGCCAGGCCATCCTCACCGACCCCGAGTTCCACGGCGGCTCGTTCCAGGACCAGGGCGTAATCCCCAAGCGCGGCCTGATGCTGGCGCGCATGGTCGGCCACATCACCTACCTGTCCGACGACTCGATGGGCGAGAAATTCGGCCGCGAGCTCAAGAGCGACAAGCTCAACTACGACTTCCACAGCGTCGAGTTCCAGGTCGAGAGCTACCTGCGCTACCAGGGCGAGGAGTTCTCCGGCCGCTTCGACGCCAACACCTACCTGCTGATGACCAAGGCGCTGGACTACTTCGACCCGGCCGCAGCCCATGGCGGCGACCTGGCGGCAACCCTGGCCCACGTCACGGCGCACTACTGCATCATGTCGTTCACCACCGACTGGCGCTTCTCGCCGGCCCGCTCGCGGGAGATCGTCGACGCCCTGATGGCCGCGCGCAAGAACGTCTGCTACCTGGACATCGACTCGCCCTATGGCCACGACGCCTTCCTCATCCCGACGCCCCGCTACATGCAGGGTTTCGCGAACTACATGAACCGCATCGCCCTCTGAGGACCGCATGAGAGCCGACCTGGAAATCATCCAAGACTGGATCCCCGCCGGCAGCCGGGTCCTCGACCTGGGCTGCGGCAACGGCGAACTGCTGGCCTCCTTGCGCGAGCGCAAGAACGTCACCGGCTATGGCCTGGAGATCGACGCCGATAACATCGCCGCCTGCGTGGCCAAGGGCGTCAACGTCATCGAGCAGGACCTGGACAAGGGCCTGGGCAACTTCGCCAGCAACAGTTTCGACGTGGTGGTCATGACCCAGGCCCTGCAGGCCGTGGAGTACCCCGACCGGATCCTCGACGAGATGCTGCGGGTGGGCCGCCAGTGCATCATCACCTTCCCCAACTTCGGCCACTGGCGCTGCCGCTGGTACCTGGCGACCAAGGGTCGCATGCCGGTTTCGGACTTCATGCCGTATACCTGGTACAACACCCCGAACATCCACTTCTGCACCTTCGAGGACTTCGAGAACCTGTGCCACGAGCGCAAGGCCAAGGTTCTCGACCGCCTGGCCGTCGACCGTCTGCACCGGAACGGGTTGGGCGGGCGGCTATGGCCTAATCTTCTAGGTGAGATCGGTATCTATCGGGTCAGCAGCCCGGGCCTGCAGGAGCATCAGCTCGCGGTCTGACCCTCGCGAACGGAGGAATGGGATCATGCGTCGACTAGCACTGTTTCTGATCAGCCTGTGCCTGGCCTTGCCGGTACTGGCTGCCGATGCCGCCAAGCCGGAGCGCAAGGAGGTGTTCGGCGATGTGACGGTCCACTACAGCGCCTTCACCTCGAGCATGCTGCAACCGGATATCGCCGCCGCCACGGGCCTGACCCGCAGCAAGAACCAGGGCGTGCTCAACATCGCCGTGCTCAAGGCCGAGAAGCCAGCAACGGCGGTGGTCAGCGGCACGGTGAAGGACCTGACCGGGCGCAGCAACCCGCTGTCGTTCAAGCAGATCACCGATCAGGGCGCGGTCTACTACATCGCCCAGTTCAAGATCGACCAGGCCGAGACCGTCACCTTCGATATCAACGTCGAAACCGGTGGCGTCAGCCATAAACTCAGCTTCAACCAGGAAGTGTTCCCAGGCGAATGATGAATCTTACGCAACTCGTATTGGCCAGCCACAACGCCGGCAAGCTCAAGGAACTGCAGGCCATGCTCGGCGAGTCCGTGCACCTGCGTTCGATCGGTGAATTCAGCCAGGTGGAGCCGGAAGAGACCGGCCTGTCGTTCGTCGAGAACGCCATCCTCAAGGCGCGCAACGCCGCACGCATCTCCGGCCTGCCGGCCCTGGCCGACGACTCGGGCCTGGCGGTGGACTTCCTCGGCGGCGCGCCGGGCATCTACTCGGCGCGCTACGCCGACGGCAAGGGCGACGCGGCGAACAACGCCAAGCTGCTCGAGGCCCTGAAGGACGTGCCGCAGGCGCAACGCGGCGCCCAGTTCGTCTGCGTCCTGGCCCTGGTGCGGCACGCCGACGACCCGTTGCCAATCCTCTGCGAAGGCCTGTGGCACGGCAGCATCCTGTTCGAGGCCAGTGGTGAGCACGGCTTCGGCTACGACCCGCTGTTCTGGGTCCCGGAGCGCAACTGCTCCAGCGCCGACCTCGCCCCGGTCGACAAGAACCAGCTCAGCCACCGCGCCCGCGCCATGGCCCTGCTGCGTCAACGTCTGGGCCTGGCATGACCGAAAAGCTGTTCGTGCAACCGGCGGGCCTGATCCTTCCCGAGCTCCCGCCGCTGTCGCTGTACATCCATATTCCTTGGTGCGTACGCAAATGCCCGTACTGCGACTTCAACTCGCACCAGGCCGGCCCGGCGCTACCGGAAGCCGAATACATCGACGCCCTGCTGGCCGACCTCGACCAGGAGCTGTCTGCCGTCCAGGGCCGCTCCATCAGCACGATCTTCTTCGGCGGCGGCACCCCCAGCCTGTTCAGCGCCGATGCGCTGGGTCGTCTGCTGCGCGGAGTCGAGCAACGCATCCCGTTCACCCCGGACATCGAGATCACCCTTGAGGCCAACCCGGGCACCTTCGAGCAGGAGAAGTTCAAGGCCTACCGGCAGACCGGCATCAACCGCCTGTCCATCGGCGTGCAGAGTTTCCAGCCGGCCAAGCTGGAAAGGCTGGGACGCATCCACAATGGCGAAGAAGCGGTGCGCGCCGCCGACATGGCCCGTGCGGCAGGCTTCGACAACTTCAACATGGACCTGATGCACGGCTTGCCGGACCAGTCGCTCGACGACGCCCTGGGCGACCTGCGTCAGGCCATCGAACTGGCGCCGACGCACCTGTCCTGGTACCAGCTGACGGTAGAGCCGAACACGGTGTTCTGGAACCAGCCGCCCGAGCTGCCCGAGGACGACATCCTCTGGGATATCCAGGAAGCCGGCCAGGCGCTGATGGCCGACCACGGTTACCGCCAGTACGAAGTCTCGGCCTACGCCCAGGCCGGTCGTGCCGCGCGGCACAACCTGAACTACTGGCGCTTCGGCGACTTCATAGGCATCGGTGCCGGCGCCCATGGCAAACTGTCGTTCCCCGACGGACGCATCCTGCGCACCTGGAAGACCCGCCTGCCCAAGGACTACCTGAACCCGGCCAAGCCGTTCAAGGCGGGCGAGAAGCTGCTGCCGGCCGGTGAGCTACCCTTCGAGTTCCTGATGAACGCCCTGCGCCTCACCGACGGGGTAGAGGCCGAACTGTTCAGCCTGCGCACCGGCCTACCCCTGGCACAACTGGCCGAAGCCCGCCGTGAAGCCGAACAAAAAGGCCTTTTGCGGGTCGAACCGGATCGGCTGGCAGCCACACCGCGTGGCCAGCTGTTCCTCAACGACCTGCTGCAGTACTTCTTGAATTAAGGATGACCCATGGACCTGGTACTTGACCTGCTCTCGACCGTTTCCCGCTGGAGCCGCAGCAACCTGTCAGAAATTTCGCTGGCCCTGGTGGGCTGCCTGCTGGTGCTGTTCGGCACCGACATCAAGGGCTGGGTGGAAGGCCGCCTGGGTGGCCTTGCCGGCGCCCTGCGGGTGCCGTTCATGGCGCTGCTGGTGATGATCGGCAGCGGCGCAGCGCTGATCTATGCGACGCCGTGGATCGTGAAGGGGCTGGGGCAGTTCAACAACTATGCGCTGGCACCGGTGCTGCTGGTGGTGCTGGTGTTGATTGGCGTGGTGGCCGATCGGCGGGGCTGAGGATTGGCTAAAAGCCGCCCTGGCGAGCCAGGACGGCTTCTCACCCGACTAACCCTTAGCGGGCATCGTCAAAGTGATCGCGCAGGAAGTCCCTGGCGGTCCTGAAAACGATCAGGATCCGAACCAGCTTCCAGACACGGCTCAGCGTATTCAGCAAACGCTTCATATGCCTTGGCCTCCGTGTTGGCTGGGCCAATCTTCCAGCGTCTGACCGGCACTTCGACGCCTTCGGAGATCATGTGGGGTGGTCTCCAGTGAAGTGGCCGGGTAGATGGCCCTTCGAAACTCTGCCGGCGCGGTTCGTAGGCCGCGTCGAAGGGGCCGAGACAGCAGAACGAATTCGCTTCCCGGCCCGCCACTGGAAATTCCCCCATGAGAGCGGGGCAATCTTACGACAGCGAAAGGTTCAAGGCTGTTACCTGCTCAGTCACACTTGATGCCTGATATTTCCGTGATTGACGCACTCCACGAGTACTCCTAGTATCGCGTTTGTGGGTGGTCTCCAGTGACGCTTGAAATGCGCAGGCTGAGGATTCGTAACCCGAAGCCCGCATAAAAAAACCGCCTTTAGCTAGGCGGTTTTTTTATGGCTGCAGACAGGCTTGGCTGGTGCCCTGTCGATATCTTCCAGGATGTTATAAGCCGATCACCATGAGCACAGTCAGGATCGCTCGCGCGCCAATTCCGACTCCAACCTTTGCCTCCATTGCCCCCCTTTCTTGCAACCCAAGGCTTCCGACTGCCGCAGCAGCGCCAAACGCTCGGACAATGCCAAATCAGGCTGCATGGCCAAGAGATACAGCCCCTCGGCCTTGTACATGTCGTAGGTCAGCGAACGTGCGGATGCCTCCACTGCCTCGGCGAACCAGCGGGGGCCTCCTGGCAGTTGAACGGAAAAGGCGTTTGCCGGGGTTGAACAACGACTTTCACGCAAAACCTGCGGATAAAGCGACAGGAAAGGATCGTCTCGCCCCAACGCATGCCTGAGTGCCTGGAACTGCTCGGCTTGTTCCGCAGTGTACTCAAACCCCTTGGCTGCGGGTCTGCAGCGGTACTGATAAGCGACCGCCGCTGCCAGGAACCCTTGATCCACCGCCTGATGCAAGCGAACACAAGACTCTGACTGCGGCGTTTCATCATGCCCGCCAGCAAGGGGGTGGAGACCTGACTGCCAGAACAGCGCCAGCACCTCGCCCGCATCAGCCGCCTGATCGATGTGAGCACGCGCCTCGGCAATTGAGACGTTCATTGCCAGAAGTCGCTCAAGGTCGTCGGCCTCCCCTCTTGCTTCGCGCGCGGCAAGCTCCTTGAGCTGCTCATGGGCCTGCTGCATCAGCGCTTGGGCATGTACCAGGTGCTGCTGGGAAGAAAGTGGGGGCGCACTCAACAGATCGGCGACCCCAAGACAGACAACAAGGGCGAGCCCTGTCAGCGACAGCACACCACGAAGTTTCAAAGCGCAGTCCTTTACGCACAGAGAAGGGGCCAGAGGCGCAACAGCACCTCTGGCAGGGGGAGGATCAAGCCAGTTTTTCGAACTTCAGGTCCCACACCCCATGTCCAAGTCGCTCACCGCGACGCTCAAACTTGGTGATCGGACGCTCTTGCGGACGCGGTACGTAGGCGCCATCGGCCGCCTGGTTGCGATAGCCCGGCGCTGCGCTCATCACTTCCAGCATGTACTCGGCATAGGGCTCCCAATCGGTCGCCATGTGGAATACGCCACCGGGCTTGAGCTTGCGGCGCACCAGCTCGGCGAACTCCAGCTGAACGATCCGGCGCTTGTGATGACGTGCCTTGTGCCACGGATCCGGGAAGAACAACATCAGGCGGTCGAGGCTGTTGTCGGCCACGCAGCGGTTGAGGACTTCGATGGCATCACAGTCGTACACCCGCAGGTTCTTCAGGCCCTGGGTCAGCACGCCATTTAGCAACGCGCCGACACCCGGACGGTGCACTTCGACACCGATGAAGTCCAGCTCGGGCGAGGCGGCGGCCATTTCCAGCAGCGAATGGCCCATGCCGAAGCCGATCTCCAGGGTGCGCGGCGCCGAACGGCCGAACACCTGGTCGTAGTCCACCGGGCTATCGGTGAGCGGCAGGATGAACAGCGGGCCGCCCTGCTCCAGGCCGCGTTGCTGGCCTTCGGTCATGCGCCCGGCACGCATCACGAAACTCTTGATGCGGCGGTGCGGGCGGGCTTCACCGTCTTCGGTGATCGGCGTTTCTTGCGATTCAGTCATCTGGGGCTCTTACTTGATCAGACCTTCCAGCGGCGAGGACGCGCTGGCATAGAGTTTCTTCGGCATGCGCCCGGCGAGATACGCCATGCGGCCGGCAAGGATGGCGTGCTTCATGGCCTCGGCCATCAGCACCGGTTGCTGGGCATGGGCGATGGCCGAGTTCATCAGCACCGCCTCGCAGCCCATCTCCATGGCGATGGTGGCGTCGGAGGCGGTACCCACGCCGGCATCGACCAGCACCGGCACCTTGGATTCCTCAAGGATGATCTGCAGGTTGTAGGGGTTGCAGATACCCAGGCCGGTTCCGATCAGGCCGGCCAGCGGCATGACGGCGATGCAGCCGGCTTCGGCCAGCTGGCGGGCGATGATCGGATCATCGCTGGTGTAGACCATCACGTCGAAGCCGTCCTTGACCAGCACTTCGGCGGCCTTGAGGGTTTCGATCACATTGGGGAACAGGGTCTTCTGGTCGGCCAGCACTTCCAGCTTCACCAGCGTCCGCTGCTCGTGGGACTTGTGGCCGTCGAGCAACTCACGGGCAAGGCGGCAGGTACGCACCGCTTCGACCGCATCGAAGCAGCCTGCGGTGTTCGGCAGGATGGTGTACTTGTCGGGCGACAGCACATCGAGCAGGTTCGGCTCGCCCGCGTTCTGGCCGAGGTTGGTGCGACGCACGGCCACGGTGACGATCTCGGCACCCGAGGCCTCGGTGGCCAGGCGGGTTTCTTCCATGTCACGGTACTTGCCGGTGCCGACCAGCAGGCGCGACTGGAAAGTGCGCCCGGCCAGGACGAAAGGCTTGTCGCTGCGAACGTTGCTCATCGATGTTCCTCTGGAAAGGTTAAGGGGCCTTGGATGAATCGGCGGGACGCGCTCAACCACCGCCAATGGCATGAACCACTTCGACCTGGTCGCCTTCGCTCAATCGCGTGCTCTCGTGCTGGCTGCGCGGCACGATGTCCAGGTTCAGTTCCACCGCCACCCGGCGGCCGGCCAGCTCCAGCCGGCCCAGCAGCGCCGCGACGCTCTCGCCCTCGGGCAGTTCGTAAGGTTCACCGTTCAATTGAATGCGCATGCGCACGGCCACCATTGTTCTTTGGGGCCCGCATTCTAGCCCCGATCCACTCCGCAACCCAAGGGCGATGCGCGCCATTAGTCGCGATTG
The DNA here is from genome assembly GCF_036324045.1 of Pseudomonas carassii. Classification (NCBI taxonomy): domain Bacteria; kingdom Pseudomonadati; phylum Pseudomonadota; class Gammaproteobacteria; order Pseudomonadales; family Pseudomonadaceae; genus Pseudomonas; species Pseudomonas carassii. Next base: position 109,398 of record NZ_JAZDCT010000008.1, read on the forward strand.
TGGACCGTTCGGTCAGCCCAGGCGCCAGGCGGCCAGGCCCAGGCACAGCCAGCCAGCGAGGAAGCACAGGCCGCCCAGCGGAGTGATCATGCCGAGCTTGCCCAGACCGCTCAGGGTCAGTACGTAGAGGCTACCGGAGAACAGCACGATACCCACGGCGAACAGACCGCCGGCCCAGCCGACCAGGCGCCCCGGCAGGTGCGCCGAGAGCACCGCCACCGCGAGGATCGCCAGGGCGTGCACCAGTTGGTAGGTCACGCCGGTATGGAAGATCGCCAGGTAGTCGGCGCTGAGACGGCTCTTCAGGCCATGGGCGGCGAAGGCGCCGAGGGCGACGCCGGTAAAGCCGAAGAACGCGGCGAGCATCAGGAAGCTGCGAAGCATGGGACGACTCCTCGGGAGGGGTCTGTATAATGGCCCGTTCCAACGGTCCGGCCAAGCCATCACCATGCTGTCATCTCTCCTGCGCCACCTTTCCCGCGCCCTGCTCTGGTTCGCAGCCGGCAGTGCCGCCGTGGTCCTGGTGCTGCGCTGGGTTCCACCGCCCGGCACCGCGCTGATGGTCGAGCGCAAGGTAGAGTCGTGGTTCAGCGGCGAGCCCATCGACCTGCAACGCGACTGGACGCCGTGGGAGGACATCTCCGACGAACTCAAGGTCGCGGTCATCGCCGGCGAGGACCAGAAGTTCGCCAGCCACTGGGGCTTCGACATCCCAGCAATCCAGGCGGCGCTGGCCTACAACGAGCGTGGCGGCAAGGTGCGTGGCGCCAGCACGCTGACCCAGCAGGTGGCCAAGAATATGTTCCTGTGGTCCGGACGCAGCTGGCTGCGCAAGGGGCTGGAAGCCTGGTTCACCGCGCTGATCGAACTGTTCTGGTCGAAGGAGCGGATTCTCGAGGTCTACCTGAACAGCGCCGAATGGGGCAAGGGCGTGTTTGGCGCCCAGGCCGCGGCACGCTATCACTTCGGTGTGGACGCCAGCCGCCTGACGCGACAACAGGCCGCACAGCTCGCCGCGGTGCTGCCGAGCCCGATCAAGTGGAGTGCCAGCCGGCCAAGCGCCTATGTGGCGAGCCGGGCAGGCTGGATTCGCCGGCAGATGAGCCAGCTGGGCGGGCCGAGCTACCTGATGCAGCTGGATACTTCGCGCAGGCTTTGAGGCCTGGCTTTCGTGGGAGCGGGCTTGCCCCGCGATAGCCGATTCATCCGCAACATCGCCATCGCGGGGCAAGCCCGCTCCCACGCCCCCGCCACATTCTGGCGGACAAAAAAAGCCGCTGTCTCTTGCGAGAACAGCGGCTTTTTCACTTCAGCCAGGCACCGATCAGATCGCGATCAGTGCCTTGACCTTGTTCATCGCGTTCTTCTCCAGCTGGCGAATACGCTCGGCCGAAACGCTGTACTTCTCCGCCAGCTCATGCAGCGTAGCCTTTTCCTCGGCCAGCCAGCGCTGGTAGAGGATATCGCGACTGCGATCGTCCAGGCCTTGTAGCGCTTCATGCAGGTTGCTGGTGGAGTTGTCGCTCCAATCGGCGTCCTCCAGCTGCACGGCCGGGTCGTAGCGGTGGTCTTCCAGGTAATGCGCGGGCGACTGGAAGGCGCTGTCGTCGTCGGCTTCGGCCGCCGGGTCGAAGGCCATGTCCTGGCCACTCAGGCGGCTTTCCATCTCGCGCACTTCACGGGGTTCGACGCCGAGGCTTTCGGCCACGCGATGCACTTCGTCGTTGTTCAACCAGGCCAGGCGCTTCTTCTGGCTGCGCAGGTTGAAGAACAGCTTGCGCTGGGCCTTGGTGGTGGCCACCTTGACGATGCGCCAGTTGCGCAGGATGAACTCGTGGATCTCGGCCTTGATCCAGTGCACCGCGAAGGACACCAGACGCACGCCCATTTCCGGGTTGAAACGCTTTACCGCCTTCATCAGACCGACGTTGCCTTCCTGGATCAGGTCGGCCTGGGCCAACCCGTAGCCGGCGTAGCTACGGGCGATGTGTACGACGAAACGCAGGTGGGCCATCACCATTTGACGAGCGGCCTCGAGATCCTGCTCATAGTAGAGACGCTCGCCCAGATCACGCTCCTGCTCCGGCGACAGCAAAGGGATGCTGTTGACCGTGTGCACGTAGGCTTCCAGGTTTGCACCGGGAACCAGGGCATAGGCAGGTTGCAACGATGTGGTCATTCAAGTACCTCCGGCTTACAGACTCGTGCCTTGTGGGCACTGCCAGCATAGACAAGGAACCGTTGTACAAGTTCCAGGATGAAAAATTTGTCAATACTGGCCATGAAACATTTATCGCGGTGCCAGCTCGTTCAGATGACGAGCGACGGCGATCCATGCACCGATATACCCCAACAGCACCGCCCCGATCAAGAGTGAAAGGCCATCCGAGGCCGGCACGCCACCCAGGGCGAAATCACTGCCATACAGGCCGGACAGCCCGACCACCGCGTCGTTCAGCCAGTTCAGGCCGAACGCCAGGATGCCCCAGGCCAGCACGCCCGCACCCAGGCCGTACAGCGCGCCCATGTACAGGAAAGGCCGGCGCACGTAGCTGTCGGTGCCGCCGACGAGCTTGATCACTTCAATCTCGACCCGGCGGTTTTCGATATGTAGACGAATTGTGTTACCGATTACTAACAGCAGAGCGGAAATCAGCATCACCGCCAGGCCGAAGACGAACCGGTCACCCAGCTTGAGAATCGCCGCCAGACGCTCGACCCACACCAGGTCCAGCTGCGCCGCTTCCACGCGAGGCAGCTCGGACAGGCGCTGGCGCAAGGCCTCCAGGGCGGGTTTGTCGACCTCGGTCGGGGTTACCACCACCACGCCGGGCAGTGGATTGTCCGGCAGCTCGCGTAGCGCCTCGCCCAGGCCCGACTGCTGCTGGAACTCTTCCAGCGCCTGCTCGCGGCTGACGTACTGGGCCTCGGCGACGCCCGGCATGCCCTTGATCTCGTCACGCAGGGCCTCGCCGTCGCGGCTGCTGGCATCGAGCTTGAGGTAAAGCGAGATCTGCGCCGCGCGCTGCCACGAACCGCCGAGTTTCTCGACGTTCTTCAGCAGCAGCGAGAGGCCCATGGGCATGCTCAGCGCCACGGCCATCACCAGGCAGGTGAAGAAACTGCCAATCGGCTGCTTGCCCAGGCGGCGCAGGCTGTCGGCCAGGCTGGCGCGGTGGCTTTCCAGCCAGGCGTGCAGCAGGGTGCGGAAGTCCGGACCGTCGTCGTCGTGGTCGCCGCGCTTCTTCTTCGCCGGTTGCGGGTCGGCGGCTTTCGGCGCCACGCGCTCGGAAACCTTTGGTGTACGTGTGGTGCTCATTGCCCGGCCTCCCCATCGCCGATCAAGCGGCCGCGTTGCAGCGTCAGCATGCGGTGGCGCATGCGCGCGATCAGCGCCAGGTCGTGACTGGCGATCAATACCGTGGTGCCCAGGCGATTGATGTCCTCGAACACGCCCATGATCTCGGCGGCCAGGCGCGGGTCGAGGTTACCGGTGGGCTCGTCCGCCAACAGCAGGGCCGGTTGGTGGACGATGGCGCGGGCAATGCCCACGCGCTGCTGCTGGCCAGTGGACAGGTCGGCCGGGAACAGCTCGCCCTTGTCGCTCAGCGACACGCGCTCCAGCGCCGAATCCACGCGCTTGGCGATCTCGGCCTTGGACAGCCCGAGGATCTGCAGCGGCAGGGCGATGTTGTTGAACACCGTGCGGTCGAACAGCAGTTGGTGGTTCTGGAACACCACGCCGATCTGCCGGCGCAGGAACGGGATCTGCGCGTTGCTGATCTGGCCCAAGTCCTGCCCGGCCAGCAGCAGCTTGCCGCTGGTCGGACGCTCCATGGCCAGCAGCAGGCGCAGCAGGGTGCTCTTGCCGGCGCCGGAGTGGCCGGTGACGAACAGGAACTCGCCACGACGCGCCCGGAAGCTCAGTTCGTGCAGGCCGACGTGGCCGTTGGGATAGCGCTTGGCTACCTGTTCGAATCGGATCATGAAGGTTCCCGCTCGGCGAACAGCGCCTTGACGAAGGGTTCGGCCTCGAAGGTGCGCAGGTCGTCGATACCCTCGCCCACACCGATGAAGCGGATCGGGATGTTGAACTGCTTGGCCAGGGCGAAGATGACACCGCCCTTGGCGGTACCGTCCAGCTTGGTCAGGGCCAGGCCGGTCAGTTCGACGCTCTGGTTGAAGTACTTGGCCTGGCTGATGGCGTTCTGCCCGGTACCGGCGTCGAGCACCAGCAGCACCTCGTGGGGCGCCTCGGCGTCGAGCTTGCCGATCACCCGACGGACCTTCTTCAGCTCTTCCATCAGGTTGTCCTTGGTGTGCAGGCGACCGGCGGTGTCGGCGATCAGCACATCGACGCCACGGGCCTTGGCGGCCTGCACGGCGTCGAAGATCACCGAGGCCGAGTCGGCGCCGGTGTGCTGGGCGATCACCGGGATCTGGTTGCGCTCGCCCCAGACCTGCAACTGCTCCACCGCCGCGGCGCGGAAGGTGTCGCCAGCGGCGAGCATGACCTTCTTGCCTTCGAGCTGCAGCTTCTTGGCCAGCTTGCCGATGGTGGTGGTCTTGCCGGCGCCGTTCACGCCGACCACCAGAATCACGTAGGGCTTGCTCTGCGCCTCGATCTTCAGCGGCTGCTCGACCGGGCGCAGCAAGGCGGCCAGTTCGTCCTGCAGCGACTTGTACAGGGCGTCGGCGTCGGCAAGCTGCTTGCGGGCGACCTTCTGTGTCAGGTTCTGGACGATGGTCGAGGTGGCCTCGACACCGACGTCGGCGGTCAGCAGTCGGGTCTCGATCTCGTCGAGCAAGTCGTCGTCGATGACCTTCTTGCCCAGGAACAGGCTGGCCATGCCCTCGCCGATGCTCGCGCTAGTCTTCGACAGGCCCTGCTTGAGGCGGGCGAAGAAGCCGGGTTTGGCGGCGACTGGCGCAGGTTCCACGGCAGCCGGAGCGGGAGCGACAGACGCTACCGGCTCGGGCTCGGGCACAGGGGCTGGTTCGGCCACCACTGCCTCAGGGGCATGGCGCTCAGGGATAGCGGGCGGGGCCTTGGGTTCGAGATCTGGCACCAGCGCCACGGGCTCTTCCGCGACGGGCAGTACCAGGTTGCTTACAGGCGCAGGCGGTGTTGGCTCGGGCTCAACCGTTGACAGGCTCGACGCATTCGCGGGCAAGCCCGCTCCCACAGGGTGCTGCGGCGCCTGAGGCACAGCGACAGGCTCAGCCACCAAGGCAGACTCGGCCGGGACTTCTGCCGGCGCAGACCGGGGTGCTTCGAGCACTACAGCGGGCTGCGGCGCCTGAGGCGCAGCGGCAGGCTCAGGTTCGGCCGCCTGGACAGGCTCGACCGGGACTTCCACCGGCGCAGGCTGAGGTGCTTCGACCACCGGTGCGGGCTGCGGCGCAGCGGCGGGCTCAGGCTCGGCCGGCACGCTTACCGGCGCGGGGTGGGGTGCCTCGGCCAGCGCAGCGGGCTGCTCGGCTGGAGGCTGATGTACCACCGGCGCCTCGACGGGCGACTGGGGGGCTTGCGGCTGTTCGGCGACAGGTTGCTCCGGCTTCTTGCGGAACCAGCTGAACAGGCCTTTCTTCTCGCCAGCCGCGGCCGGCGCTTTTTTGTCGTCGTTGGAACCAAACATGGAAGACGGCTATCTCAGGGTAGCGATGCGCCAGCAGTGGCGCATCGGGAATTCTTGAGTCACGCAGAACAGACTACTGTGAAGCCAGCGGGTTCATGCGCAACGTTTTGTCGTAAGGGCCTGCGGGCCAGAACGGCGACAGGCATGGTCGCCAGGCAACCGGATCAGTATCCTAGCACCTCCTGGCCCGCCGACGCTAAACCCAAGCGGGCCGCCGAACAGGTTGAACACCGTATGAATGCTCTAGCCCGCCGCGCCGCTGGCCTGTTGCTTGGCACGCTGTGCCTGCCGCTGGCGGCCTTCGCCGCCGATGTGCAACCCACCCACGAATTCATCCTCGACAACGGCCTGAAGGTGGTCGTGCGCGAGGACCACCGGGCGCCGGTGGTGGTTTCGCAGATCTGGTACAAGGTCGGTTCCAGCTACGAGACGCCGGGCCAGACCGGCCTGTCCCACGCCCTGGAGCACATGATGTTCAAGGGCAGCGCCAAGCTCGGCCCCGGCGAAGCCTCGCGCATCCTGCGCGATCTCGGCGCCGAGGAGAACGCCTTCACCAGCGACGACTACACCGCCTATTACCAGGTGCTGGCCCGTGACCGCCTGCCGGTGGCCTTCGAGCTGGAAGCCGACCGCCTGGCCAGCCTGCGCCTGCCGGCCGACGAATTCAGCCGCGAAATCGAGGTAATCAAGGAAGAGCGCCGCCTGCGCACCGACGACCAGCCCAACGCCAAGGCCTTCGAGCTGTTCCGCGCCATGGCCTACCCGGCCAGCGGCTACCACACCCCGACCATCGGCTGGATGGCCGACCTCGAACGCATGAAGGTCGAGGAACTGCGCCACTGGTACGAATCCTGGTACGCGCCGAACAACGCTACCCTGGTGGTGGTCGGCGACGTCAAGCCCGACGAGGTGAAGGCCCTCGCGCAGAAGTACTTCGGCCCGATTCCCAAGCGCGCCGTGCCGCCGAGCAAGCTGCCGCTGGAGCTGGCCGAGCCGGGCCTGCGCCAGCTCACCCTGCACCTGCGCACGCAACTGCCCAGCCTGGTCTACGGCTTCAACGTGCCCGCCCTGGCCACGGCCAAGGACCCGCGCGGCGTCAACGCCCTGCGCCTGATCTCGGCCCTGCTCGACGGCGGCTACAGCGCCCGCATGCCGGCGCGCCTGGAGCGCGCCCAGGAACTGGTGGCCGGCGCCTCGTCCAGCTACAACGCCTTCACCCGCGGCGACAGCCTGTTCATGATCTCGGCCACGCCCAACGTGCAGAAGCACAAGACCCTGGCCGAAGTGGAAAAAGGCATCTGGCAGTTGCTCGACGAGCTCAAGACCACGCCGCCGACCGCCGAGGAACTCGAACGCGTGCGCGCCCAGGTGATTGCCGGCCTGGTCTACGACCGTGACTCCATCAGCAGCCAGGCCACCACCATCGGCCAGCTGGAGACCGTCGGCCTGTCCTGGAAGCTGATCGACAGCGAGCTCGACGACCTCAAGCGCGTGACCCCGGAGGACATCCAGGCCGCCGCCCGCACCTATTTCACCCGCGAACGCCTGAGCGTTGCCCATGTACTGCCCGAGGAGTCCGCTCATGAGTGATCGCAGCACACCGCGCTACACCCTGTTCGGCCTGGCGATCATCGTGCTGGTGGTGGCCGTCGCCGCGCTGCTGGCACGCCCGGCCCAGTCCGACAGCCAAGGCAAGGCAGACACTGCGGTCCGCCCGGCCAACACCCTGCAATCGCTGGCCGAACTGGACGGCAAGGCCCCCAGCCGGCGCCAGCTGAACATCCAGCACTGGTCCACCGCCGAAGGCGCCCGCGTGCTGTTCGTCGAGGCCCGCGAGCTGCCGATGTTCGACCTGCGCGTGACCTTCGCCGCCGGCAGCAGCCAGGACGGCGGCACCCCGGGCCTGGCCACCCTGACCAACGCCATGCTCAACGAGGGCGTGGCCGGCAAGGACGTTACCGCCATCGCCGAAGGCTTCGAGGGCCTGGGCGCCGACTTCGGCAACGGTTCGTACCGCGACATGGCCGTGGCGTCGCTGCGCAGCCTCAGCGCCAGCGACAAGCGCGAGCCGGCGCTGAAGCTGTTCACCGAGGTGGTGGGCCAGCCGACCTTCCCCGAGGATGCCCTCAAGCGCATCAAGAACCAGCTGCTGGCCGGTTTCGAGTACGAGAAGCAGAACCCGGGCAAGATCGCCGGCAAGACCCTGTTCGCCAACCTCTACGGCAAACACCCTTACGCCAGCCCCAGCGACGGCACCGCCGAAACCATCCCGGGCATTACCCTGGAACAGCTGCGCGGCTTCCACGCCAAGGCCTACGCGGCCGGCAACGCGGTGATCGCCCTGGTCGGCGACCTCAGCCGCGGCGAAGCCGAAGCCATTGCCGCCCAGGTCTCCACCGGCCTGCCCAAAGGCCCGGCCCTGGCCAAGCCCGAGCAGCCGGTCGAGCCCAAGCCGGGCGCGACCCATATCGACTTCCCGTCCAAGCAGACCCACCTGATGCTGGCCGAGCTGGGCATCGACCGTAACGATCCGGACTGGCCGGCCCTGTCGCTGGGCAACCAGATCCTCGGTGGCGGCGCCTTCGGTACTCGCCTGATGAGCGAAGTCCGCGAAAAACGCGGCCTGACCTACGGCGTGTACTCGGTGTTCAGCCCGATGCAGGTACGCGGCCCGTTCATGATCAACCTGCAGACCCGCGCCGAACTCAGCGAGGGCACGCTCAAGCTGGTCCGGGATATCCTCGCCGACTACCTCAAGAGCGGCCCGACCCAGCAGGAACTGGACGATGCCAAGCGCGAACTGGCCGGCAGCTTCCCGCTGTCCAACGCCAGCAATGCCAGCATCGTCGGCCAGCTGGGCGCGATCGGCTTCTACAACCTGCCGCTGAGCTGGCTGGAAGACTTCATGCAGCAGTCCCAGGGGCTGACCGTCGAGCAGGTCAAGGCCGCCATGAACAAGCATCTGGCGGCGGACAAGCTGGTGATCGTCACCGTCGGCCCGAAGGTGGCCCAGCAGCCCCTGCCGGCCCCCACTGACAAACCCGCCGAGCAGCCGCTCGGCGTACCGGAGCACTAATGGCAAGACCCAATACCCCAGCGCGCCCGGCACCGGGCGCCAGCAAGGGCCCCGGCCAACTGCGCATCATCGCCGGCGAGTGGCGCAGCCGCCGCCTGGCCGTGCCGGAAGGCGAAGGCCTGCGGCCGACGCCTGACCGCGTGCGCGAGACCCTGTTCAACTGGCTGGCGCCGCACATCGAAGGCGCACTGGTGCTCGATGCCTTCACCGGCAGCGGCGCGCTGGTGCTGGAGGCCTTGTCCCGCGGCGCCGAGAACGCGGTTGCACTGGACAGCAACCCGGCGGCCATCGCCAACCTCAAGAACAACCTCGAGCTGCTGCGCTGCCCGCGTGGGCAGATCCTCCAGACCGACGCTCTGCGCTACCTGCAAGGCCCGGCCAAACAGCAGTTCGACGTGGTCTTCCTCGACCCGCCGTTCCACCAGGACCTGCTGGCCAACACCTGCAACCTGCTGGAGCAGGGCCAGTGGCTGCGCGAGCAGGCGTGGATCTACACCGAAAGCGAAGCCGTACCCTCCTCGCTGCCGATGCCGGGCAACTGGCGCCTGCACCGCGAGAAGAAGACCGGACAGGTGCACTACGCGTTGTGGCAGCGCAGTTGAGAAAACCCTAACTATGTAGTGCTGGCAGACGCGCATTTTTGCTGAAGCTGCTCCGGTTCACCATCAACCAGGAGCACTTCGGCCATGTCATCGCCTCCCCTTCTCGACGACGCATTGGTCTCTGCCGGCCTAGCGGCCATCGCAACCGCCCCATCGGCAGAGTTACAGCACTTCACGCTGGACAACGGTTTGACCGTCTACCTGCGAGAGGACCACCACACTCCACTGGCAGCGGTTCAACTCTGGTACCACGTGGGTGCCAGCGATGAACCGGAGGGCCAAACCAACCTTTCGCACCTTCTGGAACACCTGATCTTCGATGGCAGCAGCAAACTCGCCAAAGGTCAGTACCTACAAGTGATCGCGCGCCTGGGTGGCAAAGCCAATGGCACCACCACAGACGACGCGACGGCTTTCGATATTCAACTACCCGCGATACGCCTGCCGATCGCCCTCGAGATCATGGCTGATGCCATGACCACTGCAACCTTCGGCCAGCCTGAAATGGACCTGGCGATAAAAACGGTCGAAGACGAGCGCCGGCTGAAAATCGATAACGCACCCTTGCAGCAAGCAAGTCATCAGCACTTGAAGCTCGCACATGCGGGCAGTCCTTACGGCAACCCCACCTTCGGCCTCGCCAGTGACCTGAACAACCTGACGCTCGACACGCTGCGCAGTTGGTACGACCAATGGTACGCACCAGGTAACGCCACGCTCGTGGTAGTAGGCGCCGTCGACCTCACAACGCTCAAGCAGCACGTGGCCCGGTATTTTGCAGACCTGCCTGTAGCAGCCACAACGCCGCGCCCCGTCCCACGCCACGAAATACCGTTAAAGGCGCGAAGCCAGGCTGTAAGCCTGCCTATGGGACGTGAGGGGTTGTTCATGTCATTCAACGTGCCAAGCCTGGCAACTGCGCCCCAGGCAACCACAGGCCCAGCACTGAAACTGCTCGGCGAGCTGCTTGGCAAAGGCTTCAGCTCAAGGCTGTACAGCCGTTTGGTGCGCGACAGGAACGTACTGAAGGGGGTTGTGCTCTCCTACGATCCGTTGCTTCGCGGCGACACCCTGCTGACGATTTCTGCGTACGTGAATACCGACAACTGCACCCCTAACGACGCTGCCGAAGAAATCTACAGATTGGTAGATGAACTGCGCCACACACCGCTCACTCAGGAAGAACTGGATCGCACAAAACTGCGCCTGCTTGCCCGCTACCTGTTCAACCAGGAAAGCATCACCTGGCAAGCCAGACTTATTGGACAAGCAGCCGCCTCAGGCCTGGGGCCTTCCCTGATCGACCAGCAGGCCAACATTGTCCGACACCTCGACAGTGCAACCGTACGCCAAGTCGCATTCGACTACCTGAGCCGCGAGCGGCTGACTGTTACCTACCTGCAGCTCGGAGATCCAGCATGAATCAAGCAGCCAGTACCACCTCCACGCCGCTGATCTGCAGCGGCCCGGCCACCGATGCAGCGGTCGCCGCCATGGCCGGTTTGAACGCTGCCCAAGACATTGATCTGGCGCAACTGCAACCGTTGGCGGTCAAGGTCCAGCAGTGGGTCACTCCCGAAGGTGCCCGGGTCAGTTTCACGCAGGTCCATGAACGGCCGATATTCAACCTGGCACTTCGCTTCCGTGCCGGTAGCGTGCTCGATGGCGACAACCCAGGCCTAGCCGCCCTTGTCTTGTACAGCCTCGACCAAGGCACCGGACAGCTCGATAGCGCTCGGTTTGCCCAGTTTCTCGAAGGCCATGGCGCAATCATGAACAGAAGCATCAACCACGATGAAGCCGTGGTTACCCTGCGCTGCCTGAGCCTGCCCGCACTGCGGGCCAGTGTTCTGTCGCTGTTCACGCAAATGCTCGCCCAACCGGCATTGCGCCCGGACGACGTTGCGCGCATTCGCGAGCGACTGGCCATCGCCCAGCGAGCACGAGCATGGTACACCTCGACAAGAAAGTCGGACGCCACCATGGCCCACGTGTTCGCCGATCACCCCTATGCCATCCCTGTGACAGGCACGGCCGAAGGGCTTGATGGCATTACGGACCCACAGCTGCGGGCCTTTCACCAGCGCGCCTACTCGGCCAACAACGTCGATATCGGCCTGGTGGGCGACCTGTCACCTGCAGAGGCGCATCAACTGGTTGCCGACCTCGTTCAGGCTCTACCGCAAAACTGGGCAGCACGGCTGCCAGCCCCCCCCTCCAGCGCCGAACGCACATACACAACGTCTTGAAAGGACAGGAACCTCGACCTCGGTCATGCTCACAGTGCCGGTCAACGTATCGCCAAGGAGCCCATGGTATCCCGCACTGGTCATGCTGGATGAAATCCTCGGGGGCGGCTTCGAATCGAGGCTGGTACAGGAGCTGCGGGTCAAGCGCGCCCTGACCTACAGCGCCAGCTCATCCCTGCAACCGTTCGATGCGGCCAACCTGTTGCAAATCGAGTGGGATATTACCCCTGAGTATCGTGACGCCTCATGCATGCTGGTCGCAAACATGCTGGCATGCCTGGGTACGCATGGACCGACCCAGGTTGAATGCGACGTGGCTTTGAGCCAACTGGTCGGCAAGCTCCAGCATACACTGGCAAGCAATGAGGACCTGGCCAAGTGCCTGGCGACGCTCAGCCATCAGAAGCTGCCTGCGGACCACCTGGTGAGCTACTCCGACAAACTGGCAGCGTTGACCCCGCCAGACATCCGCGAGGCCGCAAGGGCCCTGCTGGCCGAAGCCCCACAAGTTGTCATAAGCCTGGGCCCGGACGTAGAACAGTTGCCCTTGCCACCTCCGCCGGATGCCGACCAATAGCGCAGATACAGCGGCGGTGTTTCATGGCACTCTAGGCTGGCACATCACGAGTCGCCCAGCATGCCCAGCCTCACCGCCGCCTTCCGCCCGGCCACCGGCCTGTCCAACCCGCACCTGCAAACATTGTGGGGCCCCCTCTGGCGCAAGCTCCCGGACTTGCCGCGCAGCCGCGAGCGTCTGTGGCTGGCCGACGGCGACTTCCTCGACCTCGACTGGCACGGGCCGCACCAACCCGACGCGCCGTTGGTGCTGGTGCTTCACGGTCTGACCGGCTCGTCCAATTCGCCCTACGTCAAAGGCCTGCAACTGGCCTTGCAGGGGCGTGGCTGGGCCAGCGTCGCGGTGAACTGGCGCGGCTGCTCGGGCGAGCCCAACCTGCTGGCGCGCAGCTACCACTCCGGGGCCAGCGAAGACCTGGCCGAGACCATCCGCCACCTGCGGGCGCAGCGGCCCCTGGCGCCGCTGTATGCCGTGGGCTATTCGCTGGGCGGTAATGTGCTACTCAAATACCTGGGGGAAAGTGGCTCGGCCAGCCAACTGGAAGCGGCAGTGGCGGTGTCGGTGCCATTTCGCCTGGACCAATGCGCCGACCGCATCGGCCTGGGCTTCTCGAAGATCTACCAGGCGCATTTCATGCGCGCGATGCTGGCGTACGTGCAGGACAAGCAGCGGCACTTCCGCAACCAAGGTCACCATGAAGGGCTGGCAACCCTCGAGCGCCTTGGCCCATTGCGCAACCTGCGCACCTTCTGGGACTTCGATGGCAAGGTGACCGCTCCGCTCAATGGCTTCAGCGATGCCCATGACTACTACCGCCGGGCGTCCAGCCGCTACTACCTGGGGAAAAACCGCACACCGACGCTGATCATCCATGCCAGCGATGATCCGTTCGTGTTCGGTCACAGCCTGCCGACTGCCGACGAACTGGCGCCACTGACGCAGTTCGAACTGCACAATCGCGGTGGCCATGTCGGGTTCGTCGAGGGCAGCCTGCGCAATCCGGGGTATTACCTGGAACGGCGGATTCCGCAATGGCTGATGGACGGGCGCTAGCCCTCATCCAGGAAAATGGCTGAGGGCAAGCCCGCTCCAACGCTACGAATTACTCGCCAGTGGCCACGCCGCGCTGCGGATCGTTGATCCACTCACTCCACGACCCGGCATACAGCCGCCCCAGCGGATACCCCGCCAGCGCCAGGGCAAACAGGTTGTGGCAGGCGGTCACGCCAGAACCGCAATAGGCCACCAGGTCCTCCGGCGAGCGGCCGGCCAGCTTTTCGGCAAAACGCTGCTTCAATGTGTCGGCCGGCAGGAAACGCCCGTCGGCGCCAAGGTTATCGGTGAACGCCGCGCACTGGGCACCTGGAATGTGCCCGGCCACCGGGTCGATCGGCTCCATCTCGCCACGAAAACGCGGCAGCCCGCGGGCATCGATCAGCGTCAGCGCCGGATCGTCCAGGCGCTTGCCCAGGTGCGTGGCGTCGATCTGCAGCTTCATGTCTGGCTCGCCGCTGAACGTCCCCTCGCGACGCACGGGCGGGTCCAGGCTCAATGGCAAGTGGGCGGCGTGCCAGGCCTTCAGGCCGCCGTCGAGGATGAACACCGCCTCGCGCTTGCCCAGCCAGGCCAGCAGCCACCAGGCGCGCGCGGCATAGGCGCCGGGACCGTCGTCGTAGAGCACCACCTGGCTGTCGTTGTCCACGCCCCACTCGCGCAGGCGCTCCACCAGCCGCTGCGGATCGGGCAGCGGATGACGACCCGTGCGGCCCTTGACCACCGGCCCGCTCAGGTCACGCTCGAGGTCGGCGAAATGCGCCCCGGCGATATGCCCCTCGGCATAGCTGCGTTGGCCGTAATCGACGTCCTCCAGGGCAAAGCGGCAATCGAGGATCACCAGGCCGGGCGCGTCCAGGCGTTCGGCCAGCTGTTGCGGGGTGATCAGTTGCGCAAGGGGCATGACAATCTCCTGATGAATGGCTCGAAGACCCCGGATCACTGCTCCAGGGCCTGGTTGAACGGGACGTGGAACTCATCGCACAACGCCTGCACCGCGGCACGCGAGCCCGGGGTGACATACCCCAGTTCCAGTACCACCACCTGATAGACGCCGCGCATGAACGCTTCTTCACCCAGGTGCGCGCAATGCTCGCGGGTGGTGCTGAGAAAACGCACCCAGGAGGTCAGCACGATCCACGCGTTGATGGTCAGCGACTCGATCTGCGGGCCGTCCATGCTCAGGATGCCGGCCTCGACGAAGCCCCGGTAGATCGCCTGCCCCTGCAGCAGGCAGCGCCGCGAGAAACGCCGGTAACGGGCGGCCAGTTCCGGGTCGCTGTCGAGCAGGTGTTCCAGGTCGCGGTGCAGGAAACGGTAGTTCCACATCGCCGCCAGCAGCGCCTTGAGGTAGAAGCGCTTGTCCTCGACGGTGGCGATGCGGCCCTGGGGCGGACGCAGGAAGCTGTCGACCAGCTCTTCGTACTGGTTGAACAGCACGGCGATGATCGCCTGCTTGTTGGGGAAGTGGTAGTACAGGTTGCCGGGTGAGATCTCCATGTGCGCGGCAATATGGTTGGTGCTGACGCAACGCTCGCCCTGCTGGTTGAACAGCTCCAGGCTGCTCTGCACGATGCGCTCTCGGGTCTTCATGCGCGGGGCCATGCTCAGCTCCAGTCTCCAGCTTGATTGATCGGGCCCATCTTACGGCTTCCCGCAGGTCGGGTGCACCGCCGGCCAGGTGAAAAATAGTGCACCATCGTACCAATTAGAGTATATGCTCTATTCACTTATCACCCCCGGAGCCGCCATGACCTCGCCTGCCGTCCTCCCCCCTGTGCAATCCGACCTCGACCTGCAAGCGACGTTCGACGCCCTGCGTCGGGCCTTTGCCGAAAACCCGATGCCCCCGGCCGCGCAACGTCGGCAGTGGCTGAAAAGCCTGCGCGAGGCGCTGCTGGCCGAGCAGGAGACGCTGATCGCGACCATCGACGCCGACTTCAGCGGCCGCAGCCGCGACGAGACCCTGATCGCCGAGCTGATGCCGTCGGTCCTCGGCCTGCGCGACGCGGAAAAACAGCTGGGGCGCTGGATGCGCGCCTCGCGGCGCAAGGTTGGCCTGGCCTTCCAGCCCGCCAGCGCGCGGGTTGAGTACCAACCACTGGGGGTGGTGGGGATCATCGTGCCGTGGAACTACCCGCTGTTCCTCGCCATCGGCCCGCTGACCGGCGCCCTGGCCGCCGGCAACCGGGTGATGCTCAAGCTCAGCGAGTCCACGCCCGCCAGCGGGCAGGCCATCAAGGAGTTGCTCGGGCGTGTATTCCCCAGCGACCTGGTCAGTGTAGTACTGGGCGAGGTGGAGGTCGGCCAGGCCTTCGCCCGCCTGCCGTTCGACCACCTGCTGTTCACCGGGGCCACCAGCGTCGGCCGCCATGTGATGCTGGCCGCCGCGCAGAACCTCACCCCGGTGACCCTGGAGCTGGGCGGCAAGTCGCCGGCCATCGTCTCGGCCAATGTGCCGCTGGACACCGCCGCCGAACGCATCGCCTTCGGCAAGACCCTCAATGCCGGGCAGACCTGCGTCGCCCCCGACTACGTGCTGGTGCCCCGCGAGCGCCTGGACGCCTTCGCCGAAGCCTACCGGCGCGCCGTGCACCGCTTCTATCCGCGCCTGACCGACAACCCCGACTACAGCGCGATCATCAACGAGCGCCAGCTCGCTCGCCTCAATCGCCTGCTGGACGATGCCCGCGAGCAAGGCGCCCAGGTGGTCGACCTCTACCCCGACGAACCCCGCCAGGGCCGCCATCTACCGCCACACCTGCTGCTGCAGGTGCACGACGGCATGCAGGTGATGCAGGACGAGATCTTCGGCCCGTTGCTGCCCCTGGTGCCCTACGACCGCCTGGACGACGCTCTGGCCTACATCAACCAGCGTCCCCGGCCCCTGGCGCTCTACTATTTCGGCTACGACAAGGGCGAGCAGGCACGGGTACTGCGCGACACCCACTCCGGCGGGGTCTGCCTCAACGACACCCTGCTGCATGTGGCCCAGGACGACCTGCCGTTCGGCGGCGTCGGCCCGTCCGGCATGGGCCACTACCATGGCCACGAGGGCTTCCTGACCTTCAGCAAGGCCAAGGCCGTGCTGGCCAAGCAGCGCATCAATGCCGCCAAGACGATCTATCCGCCCTATGGCAAAGCCTTGCAGCGCCTGGTCTACAAGCTGTTCATCCGCTGAGCGCCGGCGCGTATGCATCGCCGCGACCTGCTCAGGTTCAGCTTCGGCGCCAGCCTGTTCCTGGGCGCCACCAGCCTGGTCGGCTGCTCGCCGCAGACGGCCTCGCCCGGTTATCAGGTCCTGCGCGATGACGACCTGCCTCTGTTGCAGGCCCTGGTACCCGTCGTGCTGGCGGGTACCAGCGCTTCCACCGAATTGGTGCTGCACAGCCTCGACCACAAGCTGGCGGCGCTGTCGCCCGCCATGCTCAAGCTGACCCGGCAACTGTTCGACGTGCTCACCCTGCCGCTTACCCGAGGGCCGCTGACCGGTATCTGGGGCGGCTGGGCCGACGCCACGCAGAGCGAGCTGGAGCGCTTTCTCGAACGCTGGCGGGACAGTTCGCTGAACCTGCTGCGCCAGGGTCATGCCTCGCTGCTGCAACTGCTGCTCATGGCCTGGTACGAACGCCCCGAGGCCTGGGCGGCCTGCGGCTATCCAGGACCGCCGAAGATCTGACCCACTGACAAGAGCATCGCCAAATGCCCGTCCCCGACCCGTTTCGCCAAGGCCTCGCTCGAGGCTGGATCACCCACGATGGCTCGCGCCTGGAGCAGGACCTGAGCCTTGAAGCCGACATCGCCGTGATCGGCAGTGGTGCGGGCGGCGCCACAACCGCCGAGCGGCTGAGCGCGGCCGGCCTGAAGGTGCTGCTGATCGAGGAAGGCCCGCTGAAGACCAGCAGCGACTTCCACCTGCTGGAGCACGAGGCCTATGCCGACCTCTACCAGGAGGGCCTGGGCCGCCTGAGCAAGGATGGCGCCATCACCATCCTGCAGGGCCGGGCGGTGGGCGGCACCACCCTGGTCAACTGGACCTCGAGCTTCCGCACGCCGCCACAGACCCTGGAGCACTGGGCCCGCGAACATGGGGTCAAGGGCCTGGACAGCGACAGCCTCAAGCCCTGGTTCGAACGCATGGAGCAGCACCTGGGCATCAGCCCCTGGATGATGCCGCCCAATGCCAACAACGACGTGTTGCGTCGCGGCTGCGAGGCGCTCGGCCTGCGCTGGGCGGTGATCCCGCGCAACGTGCGCGGCTGCTGGAACCTGGGCTACTGCGGCATGGGCTGCCCGGTCAACGCCAAACAGTCGATGCTGGTCACCAGCATTCCGGCCACCCTCGAGCAAGGCGGCGAATTGCTTTACCTGGCCCGTGCCGAGCGCTTCAGCCACGACGGCCAACGCATCGACTACCTGCAATGCCAGGCCCTGGACGCTCAGGGGATCCAGCCCACCGGCCGCCAGGTGCGGGTGCGCGCCCGCCATTACGTACTGGCCGGCGGCGGCATCAACAGCCCGGCGCTGCTGCTGCGCTCCGATGCGCCCGATCCTCACCAGCGCCTGGGCAAGCGCACCTTCCTGCACCTGGTCAACTTCAGCGCCGCGCAGTTCGAGACGAAGATCGACCCGTACTATGGCGCGCCGCAGTCAATCTACAGCGACCAGTTCCAGTGGCAGGACGGCGTCGCCGGCCCGGTCGGCTACAAGCTCGAAGTCCCGCCGCTGCACCCGGCCCTGGCCAGCACCCTGCTCGGCGGCCATGGCCGGGACAATGCCCTGCGCATGGCCGAATTGCCCTATACCCACGTGATGCTGGCGCTGCTGCGCGATGGTTTCCACCCGGACAGCCCCGGCGGCCAGGTGGAGTTGCGTGGTGATGGTTCGCCGGTGCTCGACTACCCGGTCACCGACTACCTGCGCGACGGGCTGCGCCGGGCCTGGCACAGCATGGCGCAGATCCAGTTCGCCGCCGGTGCTCGCCGGGTGCTGCCGGTGCATGGCGATGCCCGGTATGCCGACAACCCGGAACAGGCCAAGGCATTGATCGACAACCTGCCCCTGGAACTGTTTCGCATGCGCCTGGGCAGCGCCCACGTCATGGGCGGCTGCGCCCTGGGCGAGGATCCGCGCCAGGCGGTGTGCGACAGCCTGGGCCGGCATCACCAGCTGGAAAACCTGTCGGTCCACGACGGTTCGCTGTTCCCCACCAGCATCGGCGCCAACCCGCAGCTGTCGGTCTATGCCCTGACCGCCCTGCTCAGCGAGGCGCTGGTCGGCCGCCTGGCATCCGGCGCATGACAGCCAATAGCCATGCTGTCTATAGTGCCATCGACCAGCCACGCGACTTGGCCGGGCGCAATCGCTGCGCTACCATCCGACTCCCCAACGCACTCCAGCCAGGATGACGCGATGAACCGAGTGTTGTACCCGGGTACTTTCGACCCCATTACCAAAGGCCATGGCGACCTGGTCGAGCGCGCCTCGCGCCTGTTCGACCATGTGATCATCGCCGTGGCGGCCAGCCCCAAGAAAAACCCCCTGTTCCCCCTGGAACAACGGGTCGAGCTGGCCCGCGAGGTCACCAAGCACCTGCCCAATGTCGAAGTCATCGGCTTCTCCTCGCTGCTGGCGCATTTCGCCAAGGAGCAGAACGCCAATGTGTTCCTGCGCGGCCTGCGCGCGGTATCCGACTTCGAGTACGAGTTCCAGTTGGCCAACATGAACCGCCAGCTGGCGCCGGACGTCGAGAGCCTGTTCCTCACGCCGTCCGAGCGCTATTCGTTCATTTCCTCGACGTTGGTCCGGGAAATCGCCGCGTTGGGCGGCGATATCAGCAAGTTCGTCCACCCTGCCGTGGCCGACGCGCTGACTGAGCGCTTCCGCAAGTAAGCCTCGCGGTCACGATGTCGCGCCCGCGTGCACTGCGGGCGCGAATCCGGCACAATTGTGCCCATCGCTTTGAAACATGCCCGGGCCCAACGCCCCGGCCGGAGTCCCCATGTCCCTGATCATCACCGACGATTGCATCAACTGCGACGTCTGCGAACCCGAGTGCCCGAACGCCGCCATCTCGCAAGGCGAAGAGATCTACGTGATCGACCCGAACCTGTGCACCCAGTGCGTCGGCCACTACGACGAGCCCCAGTGCCAGCAGGTCTGCCCGGTGGACTGCATCCCCCTGGATGAAGCCCACCCGGAAACCGAAGACGAACTGATGGCCAAGTACCGCCGGATCACCGGCAAGGCCTGATGCCGTTCGTCGCCGCGCTTCGCCACGCAGCCCTCGGCGCCCTCCTGGCGCTGCTGGCCCATGGCGCCCTGGCCGCCGGGCCAGGTCAGGCGGCGATCGCCAGCCCGCACGGCGAAGCCACCGCGGCGGCAAGGCAGATCCTGCAGCAGGGCGGCAACGCTTTCGATGCCGCCGTGGCCATTGGCGCCACGCTGGCCGTTGTCGAGCCCTATGGCTCCGGCCTTGGCGGTGGCGGGTTCTTCCTGCTGCGCGAGAGTGCTGACAGCCCACGCTATGCCTTCCTCGACGCCCGCGAACGCGCCCCGGCCGCCGCCCGGGCCGACATGTACCTCAAGGACGGCCAGGTGCAGCCGGGCCTGTCGGTCAATGGCCCACTGGCCGCGGCTATCCCCGGCCTGCCCCAGGCGCTGGCCGACCTGGCCGCGACCCACGGCAGGCTGCCGCTCAAGGACAGCCTGGCCCCGGCCATTCGCCTGGCCAACCAGGGCTTTGCCGTCGACCGCATCTACCGCGACCGCGCGACCATGCGCCTGAGCGCCCTGCGCGACAATGCCGAAAGCGCCCGGTTGTTCCTCGCCGGCAACGATGTACCGGCACTCGGCACGGTGATTCGCCAGCCGGAACTGGCCGCGACCCTGCTGGCGTTGGCCGAGCATGGGCGCGACGGTTTCTACCGTGGCCCGACGGCCCACCGGCTGGTCGATGGCGTGCGTCAGGCCGGCGGTATCTGGACCCTCGATGACCTCGCCGGCTACCACACCGCCTGGCGCGAGCCGCTGCGTTATCCACTGGCCGACCAGCGCGAGCTGATCAGCAGTCCACCGCCCTCGGCCGGTGGCGTGGCCCTGGCCCAGAGCCTGGCCATGCTCCAGCGCCTGCCCTGGCAGAGCGCCGAACCCGTGCAGCGCAGCCACTATGTGATCGAAGTGCTGCGCCGGGCCTACCGCGACCGCGGGCTGCTGGGCGACCCGGACTACGTGGCCAACCCCATCAACCGCCTGCTGGCGCGCCAGTACCTGACCGGCCTGGCCGACAGCATCGACGTGCGCCAGGCCACCCCCAGCAGCGCCCTGCCCCCGTCACCCGCCTGGCGCGAAGGCGATCACACCACCCACTTCACGGTGATCGACACCGACGGCAATGCGGTGTCCGCCACGCTGTCGGTCAACCTGCCGTTCGGCGCGGCGTTCAGCGTGCCCGGCACCGGCGTTGTGCTGAACAACGAGATGGACGACTTTGCCGCCGATCCCACCGGCAGCAACAGCTATGGCCTGGCCGGCAGCAAGGCCAACGCGGTGGCGGCGGGCAAGCGACCCTTGTCGAGCATGAGCCCGACCTTCATCGAAAGCCCAAGCCAGTTCGCCAGCTTTGGCACACCAGGCGGAAGCCGGATTCCGAGCATGGTGCTGCTGTCGGTGCTGGGGTTCCTCGAAGGCAAGCCGGTGGCCGAGTGGCCGGCGACGCCGCGTTACCACCATCAGTACCTGCCGGATGTGGTGGAGCATGAGCCGGGGACGTTCAGTGCTGGGCAGAAAGCCGAGCTTGAAGGGCGTGGGTATCGGCTGAAGGATGTCGGGCGCCAATACGGGAACCAGCAGGTGCTGTATTGGGACAAGGCTGGCGGGACTGTCGAGGCGGCCAGTGATCCGCGGGGTGTGGGCGAGGCGGTGATTCTCGGCAAGGCAACACGGCCCTGAGGGCTGCTGCGCAGCCCATCGCGGCGCAAGGCCGCTCCTACAGGGAATCGCGTTCCGTCTGTAGGAGCGACCTTGCCGGGGCGCCGGACCGGCCGAACAGGGCCGCAAAGCGGCCCCAGTGGATCAGCGCTGGCATTTCGGGCAGAAAACGCTCGCCCGCTGTCCCAGCTTCACTTCACGCAACTCGGTGCCACACACCTTGCACGGCTGGCCACCGCGTCCATAGACGAACAGTTCCTGCTGGAAGTATCCCGGCTGGCCATCGCCACCAATAAAGTCACGCAAGGTCGTGCCGCCCTGCTCGATGGCCGCCGCCAGCACCCGCTTGATCTCGATAGCCAGCTTCAGGTAACGCGCCCGGGAGATCCCGCCCGCCTCGCGGCGCGGGTCGATCCCGGCGGCGAACAGCGCTTCGGTGGCGTAGATGTTACCCACCCCCACCACCACCGCGTTGTCCATGATGAACGGCTTGACCGCCATCGACCGGCCACGGGACAGCTGGAACAACCGTTCGCCGTCGAACAGGTCGGTCAGCGGCTCCGGCCCCAGCCGGATCAGCAGTTCGTGGTTGAGCGGATCGAGGCTCCAGAGCATGGCGCCGAAGCGGCGCGGGTCGGTGTAGCGCAGCATCAGCCCCGACTCGAGTTCGATATCCACATGTTCGTGCTTGGCCGCCGGCAAGCCCAGTTCGACCAGGCGCAGGTTGCCCGACATGCCCAGGTGGCTGATCAAGGTGCCGACCTCGGCGTTGATCAGCAGGTACTTGGCGCGGCGCTCGACGCTGACGATGCGCTGCCCCGACAGGCGCACGTCGAGGTCTTCCGGGATCGGCCAGCGCAGGCGCCGGTCGCGCACCACCACGCGGCTGACCCGCAGCCCTTCCAGGTGGGGCGCGATGCCGCGCCGCGTCGTCTCGACCTCTGGCAGTTCCGGCATGGCTCAGTGCCCGCCCAATTCGCGGATATTCTGCTTGAGCTGCTCGAAGTCGTATTCGGTCAGGCCGATGTAGTCCAGCACCAGCGGGCCAACCATGTTCCACTCGTGGTCGACGCTCTGGTTGCCCAGCACACGGTAGGAGGCGCAGATGTGCTCGGACATCTTCAACACCGCCAACAGGTTCTTCAGCTGGGTCTGGGTATTGCGCGAGGACTCGTCGCGGAACACCGCCAGGGCGTTGTGGTGGTTGGCGATGGCGGCGCTGATGTGCTCCGGCAGGCGCCAGGACTTGGCGGTGAAGTAGCCGACCACCGAGTGGTTGGTGTTGAACACGCGGTTCTCGGTGTCCACCACGCGGACCTCGTCATTGGCCTTGGCGTAGGACTCTTCCAGCACTTCCATGTAGTTGGGGAAGCGCTTGTGCATCAGCGGCACGCCGCAGTCGTGGAACAGGCCCAGGGTGTAGGCCTCGTCCACCGCCTGGATGCCGGTGCGCTTGGCCAGGGTCAGGCAGGTCATGGCCACGTCCTGGGCGGTGTCCCAGAACGGGTTGAGGGTGACGATGGTCTCGTCGGTCATTTCACCCCTGATCGACTGAGCGTTGATCAGGTTGATGATCGAACGGCTGCCCAACAGGTTCACGGCGCGCTGGATCGAACCGATCTTGTTCGCCAGGCCGAACTGCGCCGAGTTGACCAGCTTCAGCAGGGCACCGGACAGACCCGGGTCCTGGCTGATCAGCTTGGCGATGGTCTCAAGGTCCGGGTCGGGCATGTACTGCTCGAACTGCAGGTCGACCATGATCTGCGGCTGCGGCGGGATGGTGATGCCCTGCAGGGCTTGCTGGATCTGTTCGGCGGTAAGTTCCTGGGACATTCGTGCATTCTCGCTGGGGACGGGGGATTCTAACCCTGTACGCCGGCAGGGTAACTATCAGTGGATCGTTGGATCCAAGAATTTCTTTAGCCTGCCGGAGCCGGCCAGCCCCAAGACGAGGCTCGCGCTTGGTCGCGCCCACCAGCGAAGCCGAGGCCAACACGGTATACTCCCGCTCTTTTTTCCCGGAGCGACGTCATGTCCCTGCCCAGCCTTCGCCTCAAAGCCAATGCCGACCGCCGCCTGCGCGCCGGCCACCTGTGGGTCTACAGCAATGAAGTCGACGTCGCCGCGACCCCGCTGCAAGGCCTGAAGGCCGGCCAGCAGGCCATCCTCGAAGCCGCCAACGGCAAGCCCCTGGGCGTGGTGGCCATGAGCCCGAACAACCTGATCTGCGCCCGCCTCCTGTCGCGCGACGTCAAGCTGCCGCTGGACAAGTCGCTGCTGGTGCACCGCCTGAACGTGGCCCTGTCGCTGCGCGAGCGCCTGTTCGACAAGCCGTGCTACCGCCTGGTCTACGGCGACTCCGACCTGCTGCCGGGCCTGGTGGTCGACCGCTTCTTCGACATCCTCGTGGTGCAACTGGCCTCGGCCACCATGGAAGCGCACAAGGACGACGTCATCGCCGCCCTGGCCCAGGTCCTCAAGCCGAGTGGCATCCTGTTCAAGAACGACTCCGCCGCCCGTGACGCCGAAGGCCTCGGCCGCTATGTCGAGACCGTCTACGGCGAAGTGCCGGACTGGGTCGCGCTGGAAGAGAACGGCGTGAAGTTCGAGGCCCCCGTGCGCGAGGGCCAGAAGACCGGCTGGTTCTACGACCACCGCATGAACCGCGCCCGCCTGGCCCCCTACGTCAAGGGCAAGCGCGTGCTCGACCTGTTCAGCTACATCGGCGGCTGGGGCGTGCAGGCCGGCGCATTCGGCGCCAGCGAAGTATTCTGCGTGGACGCCTCGGGCTTCGCCCTCGACGGTGTCGAGCGCAACGCCGCGCTGAACGGCATCAGCGAGAAGCTGACCTGCATCGAAGGCGACGTGTTCGAGGCCCTGCGCGAGCTGAAGGCCGCCGAAGAGCGTTTCGACGTGATCATTGCCGACCCGCCCGCCTTCATCAAGCGCAAGAAGGACCTGAAGAACGGCGAGGCCGCCTACCGCCGCCTCAACGAACAGGCCATGCGCATGCTCACCAAGGACGGCATCCTGGTCAGCGCCTCGTGCTCGATGCACCTGCCCGAGGACGACCTGAACAACATCCTGCTGACCAGCGCCCGCCACCTGGACCGCAACCTGCAAATGCTCGAGCGCGGCGGCCAGGGCCCGGACCACCCGGTACACCCGGCAATCGCCGAGACCCGCTACATCAAGAGCATCACCTGCCGGTTGCTGCCCAACAGCTAAGCGGCGTTTGTTTGAGGCTGCCGCGCAGCCTTTCGCGGCACGAGGCCGCTCCTACAGTGGTTGATTACGCGGTCACTGTAGGAGCGGCCTTGCCAAGGCGTCGGACCGGCCGGAAAGGGCCGCAAGGCGGCCCCGGCTACCTTGAACGATCACGCTTGACGCACGCCAACCGCTACCGCCTGAAGTCCGGCACAAGTTCCTGCCCATCGATACTGAGCGTCTTGTAACGCGGCGCCACCAGTTTCACCGCGCCCTCGCGAATGCCCTTGGCCAGGCCCTCGAGGTTTTCCATCTTGCCGCTCAGGCTGCCCACCTCACGCCACTCCCGCTCTTCCCAGGTGAACACGAACACACTCGATGCATAGGTGTGCCGTGGGATCATCAACACTTCATTGTGCCCATCACCATCCAGATCGACTGCCCACAGGTAGCATCCCTTGCCACCGCACTGGCTTTGAGCAAGCGTCGAATCGGCCAGTGACTCGCTGGTGGACTGCTCCGGCCCCAGCCACTCGAACTTCGGACCATACGTTTCGACCACCTCCGGCCGACGTACCTGCGCCATCAACGCCAGCAATTGCTCGCGGCGACCCGCATCGAACAGTTCATCCGTTTCCAGCCGCTTCTCCAATTGCTCGAAGGCTGCACGCCCAGGCTGACCGAGGTCGCGGTACAAGGTCCCGGCATCGAACTCGGTAATCGGCGTGCGTCCACCGAGCAGGCGCTCGACCTGACTCTTCGCACTCAACACCTGCGGGTCGAGCAACGGTGTATAGAACAGCACTATCAACACCGCGCTGAGCAAGGCGATCAACGGGTTGCTCAGCCGCAGGCTATTCAGCCAGGCCTGCCGTGAGCTTGCCACCGCCCACACCGCCGCCAGACTGTGCGCCAGCATCACACCCACCAACAGCATGGCCATGATGCGCGATGGGGTCAGGCCGTACTGGTCGATGCGCATCCAGCTGGCATAAGCCGCCAGGCCCACCAGTACCGGCAGGCAGAGCAGGCTGGCTTCAACCAAGCGTTTGAGCGGCGCAGGATAGGCATTGCCCTGATGGCCGTCCTGAAACACGCCATTGGCCAGGAACAGGTTGATACCTGCCAGCACCAACAGCAGAGCGGTCGAATAGCCCGTGTCCCACACGGGCTGCAGGCCGCTGAAGGGCAGTGTCAGGGTGAACACCACGGCGATCAGCGCACTCAACGGCAACAGGAAGCGACAGAGTGTCAACAGGATGCCGCGCAACAACCCAATGACCTTCTCGTTGTCCCGCCCCATGCGCATCCCCAGGGAGAACACCACCGGCAGCACCAGCCAGAGAAACACCGGGGACTCCACCACATCCGTGACCTGCGGTATGCCGAGCATGCCGAACAGCAACGCACACAACCACAGCAACTGCCAGAACAGGCCAGTCAACAGTTGCGCCAGGAAAAGGATGAACACGTTGTTCCAGGCATGCCGGAACAGGTCCTCATAGCGCGGCCGCCCATTTTCGCGGGTCGGCCAGGCAAGAATGAACGCGGTGCCGATATAGCCCAGCACAACGGCGGCCAGAAACCAGGTCTGCTGCAGCCAGCCCATGCGCTCGCTATCCAGGACCCAGGCACTGATCCCGCTGATCAGCAGGGTCAGGCCCAGCACCAGCCAGCCGGTGCCACGCTGGCGCACCGCGTTGCCGAGCAGTTGCAGGTTCACGCCGGCCACGACCACCGCGGCGCACAGGGCTACCGACAGGTTGAAGCCAAGCAGCTCGCCTTGCCCCTTCACGGTGGTGAGCAGCACCAGGCCCTGGATCAGGCCGATGACGACGTAGAACAACAAGGAGCGACTTGGCGCTGGCATTGCAAATCCTTTTGGCCAGTAGAACAGGAAGCGCGCAAGTCTACCCAAACCCGCCCGGACCACGCCAAGGCCTTTACCTTGCGGGGTGGCGACAGCCAATTATCACAACGCCATTCCCTCGCGGGCGCGGCGGTGTAGAATCGAGCCATTCATCGCCAGACATCCCCGGCGGGTTTATGAGCTCTGGTCGAGCCTGCGGTGATCCCGCGCGGTCCTTCGACCCCCATCCGTGCCAGTGGCAACCGGCCCAGGCGTTCAGGACAAGAGAAGCTCACTCCCCTAGTTAGAGACCTGATTTAGCCGCCAGGAGCGCTCC
This sequence comes from Pseudomonas carassii, assembly GCF_036324045.1. Lineage (NCBI taxonomy): Bacteria > Pseudomonadati > Pseudomonadota > Gammaproteobacteria > Pseudomonadales > Pseudomonadaceae > Pseudomonas > Pseudomonas carassii. The sequence continues at coordinate 135,916 of NZ_JAZDCT010000008.1, forward strand.
ATGCCTGATTATCGTTCCAAGACTTCCACCCAAGGCCGCAACATGGCCGGTGCCCGTGCCCTGTGGCGCGCCACCGGGATGAAGGACGAAGACTTCAAGAAACCGATCATCGCCATCGCCAACTCGTTCACCCAGTTCGTCCCGGGGCATGTGCACCTGAAGGACCTGGGCCAGCTGGTCGCCCGCGAGATCGAACGCGCCGGTGGCGTGGCGAAAGAGTTCAACACCATCGCCGTGGACGACGGCATCGCCATGGGCCACGACGGCATGCTGTACTCGCTGCCCAGCCGCGAGATCATCGCCGACGCCGTCGAGTACATGGTCAACGCCCACTGCGCCGACGCCATCGTCTGCATCTCCAACTGCGACAAGATCACCCCCGGCATGCTGATGGCCGCCCTGCGCCTGAACATCCCGGTGATCTTCGTCTCCGGCGGCCCGATGGAAGCCGGCAAGACCAAGCTGGCCAGCCACGGCCTGGACCTGGTCGACGCCATGGTCATCGCCGCCGACTCCTCGGCCTCGGACGAAAAAGTCGCCGAGTACGAGCGCAGCGCCTGCCCGACCTGCGGTTCGTGCTCCGGCATGTTCACCGCCAACTCGATGAACTGCCTGACCGAGGCCTTAGGTCTCGCCCTGCCGGGCAACGGCTCGACCCTGGCCACCCACTCGGACCGCGAGCAGCTGTTCCTTACCGCCGGGCGCACCATCGTCGAGCTGTGCAAGCGCTACTACGGCGAGAACGATGCGTCGGTACTGCCGCGCAGCATCGCCAACTTCAAGGCGTTCGAGAACGCCATGATGCTCGACATCGCCATGGGCGGCTCGACCAACACCATCCTGCACCTGCTGGCCGCAGCCCAGGAAGGCGAGGTGGACTTCGACCTGCGCGACATCGATCGCCTGTCGCGCAAGGTGCCGCAACTGTGCAAGGTGGCGCCGAACATCCAGAAGTACCACATGGAAGACGTGCACCGCGCCGGCGGCATCTTCAGCATCCTCGGCTCGCTGGCCCGTGGCGGCCTGCTGCACACCGACCTGCCGACCGTGCACAGCCCAAGCATGGAAGAAGCCATCGCCAAGTGGGACATCACCCAGACCGATGACGAAGCCGTGCACACCTTCTTCAAGGCAGGCCCGGCCGGCATCCCGACGCAGACCGCGTTCAGCCAGTCGACCCGCTGGGAAACCCTGGACGACGACCGCGAGAACGGCTGCATCCGCAGCTTCGAGCACGCCTACTCGCAGGAAGGCGGCCTGGCCGTGCTGTACGGCAACATCGCCCTGGACGGCTGCGTGGTGAAGACCGCCGGTGTCGATGAGTCGATCCACGTGTTCGAAGGCACCGCGAAGATCTTCGAAAGTCAGGACAGCGCGGTGCGCGGCATCCTCGCCGACGAAGTGCAGGCCGGCGACATCGTCATCATCCGCTACGAAGGCCCGAAAGGCGGCCCGGGCATGCAGGAAATGCTCTACCCGACCTCGTACCTGAAATCCAAAGGCCTGGGCAAGGCCTGCGCCCTGCTCACCGACGGTCGTTTCTCCGGCGGCACCTCGGGCCTGTCGATCGGCCACGCCTCGCCGGAAGCGGCAGCGGGCGGCGCCATCGGCCTGGTGCGCGATGGCGACAAGGTGCTGATCGACATCCCCAACCGTTCGATCAACCTGCTGGTCAGCGACGAAGAGCTGGCCGAGCGTCGCGTCGAGCAGGACAAGAAGGGCTGGAAGCCGGCCGAGGTGCGTCCACGCAAGGTGACCACCGCGCTCAAGGCCTATGCCCTGCTGGCCACCAGCGCCGACAAGGGCGCAGTGCGCAACAAGGCAATGCTCGAAGGGCTGTGAGGCTCTGACGGCATAAAAAAACCGGCGCCTGGTGCGCCGGTTTTTATATGCCCGTGAACGAAGCCGCAGGCCTTGCCTGACTTACTGTTGCGCGACCTTTTCCGACTTGCCGTCATAGCGCTTGCGCCACTCGCTGAGGATCTCGTCGCGTTTCTTCGAGGCCCAGGCGAAGTCGTTCTTGATCAGGCGCTGCTCGTAGTCCGCCGGCAACTCGGTCTGCGGCTTGGCGATGCCCGGCGCGGCGAGCACGGCAAAGTTCTCCTTGTACAGCTCCATGGCCGCGGGGCTGGCGGAGAAGTCGGCCAGGCGCTTGGCGGCATCGGCCTTCGGCGAGCCCTTGATCACCGCAGTGGCTTCGATCTCCCAACCCAGGCCTTCTTTCGGCAGCACGATATCCAGTGGCGCGCCCTGGCGCTTGAGCTGCACGGCCGGGTACTCGAACGAGATGCCGATCGGGAACTCACCGGCGGCGGCCAGCTTGCACGGTTTGGAGCCGGAATGAACGTACTGGCCGATGTTCTGGTGCAGCGCATCCATGTAGGCCCAGCCCTGCGGCTCGCCGAAGGTCTGCAGCCAGGCGCTCACATCCAGGAAGCCGGTGCCGGACGAGGCCGGGTTGGGCATGACGATCTTGCCCTTGTATTCAGGCTTGGTCAGGTCCTGCCAGCTCACCGGCTTGCTCAGGCCCTGCTTCTCGGCCTCGACGGTATTGAAGCAGATGGTCGCGGCCCACACGTCCATGCCCACCCAGGCCGGCGGGTTGGCGGCGTCGCGGTAGTTGGCCGAGATCTTGCCCAGGTCCTTCGGCGCATAGGCTTCGAGCATGCCGTTCTGGTCGAGGATAGCCAGGCTGGAAGCGGCCAGGCCCCACACCGCGTCGGCCTGCGGACGCTCCTTCTCGGCCAGCAGCTTGGCGGTGATGATGCCGGTGGAGTCGCGTACCCACTTGATCTCGATGTCGGGGTTGGCCTTTTCGAAAGCCTGCTTGTAGCTCTTGAGCTGCTCGGCCTCGAGGGCGGTGTAGACGGTCAGCTGGGTCGCGGCCGAGGCCTGCAGGCTGAAGACGGCGGATACGGCAGCGGCAAGTGCGAGGGGCTTGAACATGATGCGGTTCCTATCAGTGTGGGCAGTCGGTCAATGGCCTGGCGCGCGCTGGCGCCAGGCCTGGGAGCGGCGCAGCAGGCCGCGTGAAGCACCGGCCAGCAACAGGGAGGCGGCGGCGCTGGTAAGCAGGATCAGGGTCGACATGGCGGCGGCGCCGCCGACATTGCCGGCGTCGTCCATGTTCAGCACGGCGACGGCGGCGAGGATGGTGTCGGGGCTGTACAGGAAGATCGCCGCCGACACGGTGGTCATCGCCGAGACGAACAGGTAGCGGATGATGTCCAGCAGCGCCGGCAGGCAGATCGGCACGGTGACCCGCATGAAATGCTTGTACAGCGGCGCCTTGAGCGACAGCGCGGCGGCCTCGAACTCGCCATCGAGCTGGCGCAGGGCGGTGGTGGCTGTCATCTGCGCGGTGGTCAGGTAGTGGGCGATGGTGCACACCATCAGCAGCGCCATGCTGCCGTAGAACACATGCAGCGGGTTGCCGTTGAGGTTGAAGAAGAACACGTAGCCCAGGCCCAGCACCAGGCCAGGCACCGCCATCGGGATGAAGCTCAGCAAGCGCAGCAGCTGGTTGAGCAGGCGCTGCCCCTGGGTCTTCTCCATCAGGTAGGCGCCGGTGAAGATCACCACGCTGCCGATCAGCGCAGTGCCGATGGCCATGGTCACGCTGTTGCGGTAGGCCAGCCAGCCGCCACCAGCGGTGTCCTCGAACATGTAGTGCTTGAGCGACAGCGACAGGTTGTACGGCCAGAACTTGACCAGTGACGAGTACACCGCCATGCCGATCACCGCCAGCAGTGCCGCGCACACCAGCAGCACGATGGCCAGGAAGCAGCCATCGCGCAGCCGCGACGGCTTGGGCTCGAACACCTGGGCGCGGCCGCTCATGGCCTCGCCCTGGCGACGGCGCAACCAGGCATCGACGGTGAAGCTGAGCAGTGCCGGCACCAGCAGCACCATGCCGATCAGCGCGCCGCGACCGAACTGTTGCTGGCCGACCACGGCCTTGTAGGCTTCCAGGGCCAGCACCTGGTAATCCCCGCCCACCACGACCGGCACGCCGAAGTCGGTGATGGTCAGGGTGAACACCAGGCAGAACGCGGCGAACACCGCCTGGCGCGTGGCCGGCCAGGTAATGCTGAAGAATGCCCGGGCCGGCCCCGCCCCCATGCTCGAGGCGGCGTCGAACAGCCGTGCGTCAGCCAGCGACAGCGCCGAGAGCAGGATCATCAGGGCGTGGGGGAAGGTGTAGATGGCTTCGCCGAGGACGATGCCCCAGAAGCCGTAGATATTGCCGCTGAGCAGCCCGCGCAGCAGGCCCTGGTTGCCGAACAGGTACACCAGGGCGATGGCCGGCAGCATCGACGGCGCCAGCAGCGGCAGCAGCGAGATGCCGCGCCACAGGCCCTTGGCCGGGATCAGCGTGCGTTGCAGGGCATAGGCGAACAGGTAGGCCAACGGCACGACGATGGCGGCGACAGTGAAGGCCACCGACAGGCTGTTGCCGAGCAGCCAGTGGAAGTTCTCGCTGGCGAACAACTCACGGGCAGCCGGCAGGCCACCGCCCTGCCCGGCGTCAGCGCTGAAGCCGCGCCAGAAGATCGCCAGCAGCGGCATCAGCACCGCCAGCACCAGCAGGATCAGCAACAGGCTCTTGCCACCGATCACGAACAGACGGTCCCCCAGGGCGACACCGCTGCGAGGGGCGACCTTGGCGGAGGTGAACGGCAGGGTCATCGGCGCGGCCATCTCAGGCGAACACCTGCAGGCTCTGCGGCGGCAGCGCCACCCAGATGTCCTGCGAGCCCAGCCGCGGCATCGCCTCCGGCGCCAGCTCCGCGAGCAACGCGTGGCCCGGCAGGGCCTTGAACTCGAAGCTCATGCGGCAGCGATTGCCAAGGAAGGTGATCTCGCGGACCTTGGCCGGGAACAGGTTTTCCTCGTGTACCACCGGGTTGACGGTGATCGCCTCGGGCCGGCAGAACAGCCGGCCACTGCTGGCGCCGGCGGCGTTGGCCGCCAGGCGCATGTGCAGGCCGCCGACCTGGGCATGGCTGTCGCCGCTGCGCTGGAACGGCAGCCAGTTGCCCTGGCCGACGAATTCGGCGACGAACGGCGTGGCCGGCTGGTCGTAGATTTCCTGGGGCGTGGCGTACTGCTCGACCTGGCCGTTGTTCATCACCGCGATGCGGTCGGCCATCAACATGGCCTCGTCCTGGTTGTGGGTGACCATCAGCGTGGTGATGCCCAGCTGGCGCTGCAACTGGCGCAGTTCGGTACACAGGTGCTCGCGCACACGGGCGTCCAGCGCCGACATCGGCTCGTCGAGCAGCAACAGCGACGGCGAAGGCGCCAGGGCGCGGGCCAGGGCCACGCGCTGCTGCTGGCCGCCGGACAGCTGGCCGGGGTATTTCTTCTCGCTGCCGGCAAGGCCGACCAGTTCGAGCATTTCACCGACCCGCTGGCGCGAGGCCTCGCGGTTGCTGCCGGTCAGGCCGTAGGCGATGTTGGCTTCGACGGTGAGGTTGGGGAACAGGGCGTAAGACTGGAACAGGATGCCGTAGTCGCGGGCCTGGGGTGGCAGCTCGGAGATGTCGCGGTCGCCGATGTACAGCGTCCCGCGGTCCTGGCGCTCGAGCCCGGCGATGCAGCGCAGCAGCGTGGTCTTGCCACAGCCCGACGGGCCGAGCAGGCACACCAGCTCGCCGGCGGCGATGTCGAGGGAGACGTCGTTGAGTGCGGTGAAGGCGCCGAAGCGCTTGTGGATACCGCGCACTTTCATCTGTGCGCCTGGAGTGGCGTTGTTCATGGCAAGGCCTCATCGAAGAGATGGGGCCATGCTAGGAAGGCTGTGAGACGGTTGTGTGGCGAGGGGGCAAAAACGAGTGATAGTGGTATTGGTGGATTTTTGTAGCGACCATCCGGTTTTCAGGCGTTAGCCGAATAAAAAAGGGAGGCCACCAGGGCCTCCCTTTTCATGACGCAGTGAAACTCAGAACAGTACGCGCGAGCGGATAGTGCCCTTCACGTGCTGCAGTTTCTCCTGGGCCAGGTCCGAGTACTCGGCATCGACGTCGATGACCACGTAACCCACTTTCTCGTTGGTCTGCAGGAACTGACCGGAGATGTTGATGGCGTTTTCCGCGAACACCTTGTTGATCTCGCTGAGCACGCCCGGGATGTTTTCGTGGATGTGCAGCAGGCGGTGCTTGCCAGGGTGGGCTGGCAGGGCCACTTCCGGGAAGTTGACCGACGATACGGAAGTACCGTTATCGCTGTACTTGACCAGTTTCTCGGCCACTTCCAGGCCGATGTTGGCCTGGGCCTCGGCGGTGGAACCACCGATGTGCGGGGTCAGGATCACGTTGTCCAGGCCGCGCAGCGGGCTTTCGAACTCTTCGTCGTTGGAGCGCGGCTCGACCGGGAACACATCGATGGCGGCGCCGATCAGGTGCTTGTCCTTGATCGCGGCGGCCAGGTGGTCCAGCTCGACCACGGTGCCACGGGCGGCGTTGATCAGGATCGAGCCCTTCTTCATCGCGCGGATTTCCTTCTCGCCGATCATCCACTGGGTGGATGGCAGCTCAGGCACGTGCAGCGAGACGATGTCGGCCAGGCCCAGTAGCTCGTGCAGGCTGGTGACCTGTACCGCGTTGCCCAGCGGCAGCTTGGTCAGCGGGTCGAAGAAGTACACCTGCATGCCCAGGCTCTCGGCCAGGACCGACAGCTGGGTGCCGATCGAGCCGTAGCCGACGATGCCCAGCTTCTTGCCACGGATTTCGAAGGAGTTGGCCGCGCTCTTGATCCAGCCGCCACGGTGGCAGGAAGCGTTCTTCTCGGGGATGCCGCGCAGCAGCAGGATGGCTTCGGCCAGCACCAGCTCGGCCACCGAGCGGGTGTTCGAGTAGGGGGCGTTGAACACGGCGATACCGCGCTCGCGGGCCGCTGCCAGGTCGACCTGGTTGGTGCCGATGCAGAAACAGCCAACCGCGACCAGTTTCTTCGCGCAGTCGAAGATCTCTTCGGTCAGTTGGGTGCGCGAACGGATGCCGATGAAGTGGGCATCGGCGATCTTTTCCTTCAGCTCGGCTTCCGGCAGCGAACCAGTGAGGTATTCGATGTTGGTGTAGCCGGCGGCCTTGAGGGTATCGACCGCGTTCTGGTGCACACCTTCAAGAAGAAGGAACCTGATCTTGCTCTTGTCGAGAGAAGTCTTGCTCATCTGCGTAAACCTGTATCCCGGAGAAAAATGGCGAGGAGGGTGAAGCGGCGCGGCGTCGGCCTTAGCACGAACAGCGGGAGGGCTATGCTAGCATACGCGACACAACCTGAGCTTATCCCGACAGGTGAAGCGTGCTCAGGGTGACTATGAATAAGTCGAGAGTTCCGGCGATGACCCAGTCCGCAGTAATTGATGAGCTGATGACCCTGGTCGACCCTGGCAAGGTCCTCACCGACCCAGCCTCGCTCGAGGCCTACGGCAAGGACTGGACCAAGCACTACCCGCCGGCGCCAAGCGCCATCGTCTTCCCCAAGTCCGTCGAGCAGGTTCAGGCCATCGTGCGCTGGGCCAACCGGCACAGGGTCGCCCTGGTGCCGTCGGGCGGGCGTACCGGGCTGTCGGGCGCCGCCGTGGCCGCCCATGGCGAGGTGGTGGTGGCCTTCGACTACATGAACCAGATTCTCGCCTTCAACGAATTCGACCGTACCGTGGCCTGCCAGCCAGGGGTCGTCACCCGCCAGTTGCAGCAATTCGCCGAAGACCAGGGCCTTTATTACCCAGTGGACTTCGCCTCGAGCGGGTCCAGCCAGATCGGCGGCAATATCGGTACCAACGCCGGCGGCATCAAGGTGATTCGCTATGGCATGACCCGCAACTGGGTAGCCGGGCTGAAGGTGGTCACCGGCAAGGGCGAACTGCTCGAGCTGAACAAGGACCTGATCAAGAACGCCACCGGCTACGACCTGCGCCAGCTGTTCATCGGCGCCGAAGGCACCCTGGGCTTCGTGGTCGAGGCGACCATGCGCCTGGACCGCACGCCGCGCAACCTTACCGCCATGGTGCTGGGCACGCCCGACTTCGACGCGATCATGCCGGTGCTGCATGCCTTCCAGGGCAAGCTCGACCTGACGGCCTTCGAGTTCTTTTCTGACAAGGGCCTGGCCAAGATCCTCGCCCGGGGCGATGTGCCCGCGCCGTTCGAAACCGACTGCCCGTTCTATGCCCTGCTGGAGTTCGAAGCCAGCACCGAGGAGGTGGCCAACGAGGCACTGGCCACCTTCGAGCACTGCGTCGAGCAGGGCTGGGTGCTCGATGGCGTGATGAGCCAGAGCGAGACCCAGCTGAAGAACCTGTGGAAGCTGCGCGAGTACCTGTCCGAGACCATCTCCCACTGGACACCGTACAAGAACGACATCTCTGTCACCGTGTCCAAGGTGCCGGCCTTCCTGCGCGACATCGACGCCATCGTCGGCGAGCACTACCCGGACTACGAAGTGGTCTGGTACGGCCATATCGGCGACGGCAACCTGCACCTGAACATCCTCAAACCCGACCACATGAGCAAGGACGACTTCTTCGCCTCCTGCGCCAAGGTCAACAAGTGGGTGTTCGAGATTGTCGAGCGCTACAACGGCTCGATCTCCGCCGAGCATGGCGTGGGCATGACCAAGCGTGACTACCTGGGCTACAGCCGCTCGCCGGAGGAGATCGCCTGCATGAAGGCGATCAAGGCGGTGTTCGACCCGAACGGCATCATGAATCCGGGTAAGATCTTCGCTCCCGAATAAAAAGCAGTATTCACAGGAGTCGGCCATGAGTTACCAGCACCAGTACGTAGACGGCACGCGCATCCACTTCCCGCTGGGCAAGGTGGTGTGCATCGGCCGAAACTACGCCGAGCATGCCAAGGAACTGGACAACCCCATCCCAAGCGAGCCGTTGCTGTTCATCAAGCCCGGCAGCTGCGTGGTGCCCCTGGAAGGCGGCTTCAAGATCCCGACCGAGCGCGGTTCGGTGCACTACGAGGCAGAAATCGCCGTGCTGCTGGGCAAGCCCCTGTCCACCCACCCGTCCGAGGAAGAGGTGCTCGACGCCATCTCCGGCTTCGCCCCGGCGCTGGACCTGACCCTGCGCGATGTGCAGGCGAAACTTAAGGAAAAGGGCCTGCCCTGGGAACTGGCCAAGTGCTTCGACGGCGCCTGCGTGCTGCCGCCGTTCGTGTCGGCCGGCACCTTCGAGGACCTGACCGACATCGGCATCCGCCTGACCATCAACGGCGAGGTGCGCCAGGACGGCAACAGCGCGCTGATGCTCAACCCGATCGTGCCGATGATCCAGCACATGGCCGCGCACTTCTCCCTGCAGGCCGGCGATGTCATCCTTACCGGCACCCCGGCGGGCGTCGGGCCGTTCAATGTCGGCGATGAGCTGGTGCTGGAACTTCCCGGTGCCAGCCGATTCGAAGGCCGGGTGCTTTGACGCCGGGCGACGACGGTGCAATGCCGTCGTCGCGGACTCTGCCGGTGGGAATTGTCGTTTTTTTCACAATTGATCCGGATAATCCGTCCATCAACCTTCATTTGCCGACAATGGCGAGCACGCTGCCGCCTACTTTCAGGATCTCCATTCGATGACCAACCCTTCCAGTGCATCCCTTCCGCCAAAGCGACGCCTGATCACCCGCTGGTCGCTGTGGCTGCTTGCGCTGGCGATCATCGTCTATGGCCTGGTGGTGGCCATGCACTGGGATGACCGTGGCCTGTTGTGGATAAAGGAAGGCTTCGAAAGCCAGGCCGAGCGCCAGGAAAGCATCTGGCTGCCGGACTACGTAGCCGACATCGATGCCAAGCCGCTGCCGGGCATGGAACGGGACGAGGCGTCGGACCTGGCGTTCAATCCGCACACCCGCACCTTGTTCGCGGTCATGGGCAAGCACCCGTTCCTGGTCGAGCTCAACCTCGACGGTGACGTGCTGCGCAAGATCCCCCTGGTGGGCTGGTCCAATCCGGAAGGCGTGGCGGTGCTCGAGAATGGCCAGATCGCCATTGTCGACGAGCGCAACCATGACCTGACGCTGGTCAAGGTGGATGCCGCCACGACGTCGCTGAACCGCGCCGACTACCAGCCCTATGACCTGGGCGATACCGAGGATGGCAACAAGGGCTTCGAAGCCATTGCCTGGGACCAAATCCGCCAGCGACTGATCATCGGCGCCGAGCGGCCACCGAAGCTATTCATCTGGAGCACCGATGGCCACGGCCCGCTCAAGGGCGAAAAGCAGCCGCTACCCAGCGACGAGCTGGACCTGCGCAACCTGTCCGCGCTGGGCATCGACCCGCGCACCGGGCACCTGCTGGCACTGTCGGCGGACTCCAACATGCTGCTCGAGCTGGATGAGAAAGGTGAGCAGGTCAGCTTCATGACCTTGTTGGGCGGCTTCAATGGCTTGGCTGACACCATCCCCCGGGCCGAAGGCGTGGCGATGGATGACCAGGGCAACCTGTACATCGTCAGCGAGCCCAACCTGTTCTATCGCTTCAGGAAGCCCTGATCTTTCAGATTGGTCTGATGATGGCATTAAGCTTTACTTCAGTTGATAGTGGTTAGATACGTGCTCCTTTCGCCGAGTCCGACCGCATGCGCCGCCACCTTCGCCTGATCTTCGCCTTCATCGTGCTTGTTGCCCTGCTCGTCCTGGGCGCCGCCGGGCATGAGTTCCGCCTGTTCGAGCGGGGCTGGTTCAACCTCAAGACCTGGTGGCAGCCGGCCGAGCAGAGCATCGGCCTGGACCGCTACCAGGTGGCGATCGAAGCGCAGCCCATCGTCGGGCTGGACGACGACATTTCAGCGCTGACCTACGACCCCGACCGCAAGAGCCTGTTCACCGTCACCAACGCCCGCTCGGAGCTGATCGAGCTGTCGCTGGACGGCCGCATCCTGCGCCGCGTGCCGTTGACCGGCTTCGGCGACCCCGAGGCGGTGGAGTATGTGGGGCCCAACAGCTACGTGATCACCGACGAGCGCCAGCAGCGGCTGATTCGCGTGCGCCTGGACGACGACACCCTGTTCCTCGACGCCAGCGATGCCGAGCAGTTGTCCCTGGGCATCGGCCTCAATGGCAACAAGGGTTTCGAGGGGCTGGCCTACGACTCGGCGGGCAAGCGCCTGTTCGTGGCCAAGGAGCGGGACCCGATGATGATCTACGAAGTGCATGGCTTTCCCCATGACAACCCCGACAAACCCTATGCCGTGCATGTGGTGCAGGATCGCAAGCGTGACCGGCGGCTGTTCGTGAGGGACTTGTCGAGCCTGCAGTTCGACGAGCGCAGCGGGCACCTGCTGGCGCTGTCGGACGAGTCGCGGCTGGTGCTGGAACTGGATGTGAAGGGCAGGCCGTTGAGCACGCTGTCACTGCGCAAGGGGTTCCAAGGCTTGAAACAGACGGTGCCGCAGGCGGAGGGGATTGCGATGGACGACGCCGGGACCATCTACTTGGTCAGTGAACCGAACCTGTTCTATGTGTTCAAGCAGCCGGCTGATTGATTGCCTGGGCTGACGCTATCGCGTTTACGTCTACCCCTGTAGGAGCGGCCTTGCCGAGGCGTCGGACCGGCCGGAAAGGGCCGCAAGGCGGCCCCGACAATCTTTGTTCAACGCGGAAATCTGGGGCAGCTACGCAGCCCTTTCCGGCCGGTCCGACGCCTCGGCAAGGCCGCTCCTACAGGGATCGCTCAAGGCTTGTTTACTCGGCCTTGAGGGTCTTCACGCCTTCAGCGGTCCCCAGCAACAGCACATCCGCCGGACGCGCCGCGAACAGGCCATTGGTGACCACGCCGACGATGGCGTTGATCTGGCTTTCCAGCTCCACCGGGTTGGTGATTTGCAGGTTGTGCACATCCAGGATGACGTTGCCGTTGTCGGTCACCACGCCTTCACGGTAGACCGGGTCGCCGCCCAGCTTGACCAGCTGGCGCGCCACATGGCTGCGGGCCATCGGAATCACCTCGACCGGCAGCGGGAAGGCGCCAAGCACCGGCACCAGCTTGCTGGCGTCGGCGATGCAGATGAAGGTCTTGGCCACCGCCGCGACGATCTTCTCGCGGGTCAGGGCCGCGCCGCCGCCCTTGATCAGGTTCAGGTGGGCGTCGCTCTCGTCGGCGCCGTCGACGTAGAACTCCAGCTCGCTGACGCTGTTCAGCTCGTAGACCGGAATGCCATGGCCCTTCAGGCGCTGGGCGGTGGCCTCGGAGCTGGCGACGGCGCCGTCGAAGGCGGTCTTGTGCTGGGCCAGGGCGTCGATGAAGAAGTTGGCGGTCGAACCGGTACCGACGCCGACGACGCTTTTCTCATCCAGTTTCGGCAGGATGAGATCGACGGCGGCCTGGGCGACGGCCTGTTTGAGTTGGTCCTGGGTCATGCGGGCTCCGGGAGGGGCTGGGCGGAAATTGCCTAGTATAACGGCTCCCGCGGCTTTGCTGTGGTCGCCCGACGTGGCGCTGCGGTAGACTCCCAGCCCTTGTCCCGCGGCCCAGTGATGCTTTCCGATGCTCGAACAGTACGTCAAGAAGATCCTCACCTCGCGCGTCTACGACGTTGCCGTCGAAACCCCGCTGCACAGTGCCGGGCAGTTGAGCAAGCGCCTGGGCAACACGGTGCTGCTCAAGCGCGAGGACCTGCAGCCGGTGTTCTCGTTCAAGATCCGCGGGGCCTACAATAAACTCGCGCAACTGAGCGCCGAGGAACTGGCCCGCGGCGTGGTCACAGCCTCCGCCGGCAACCACGCCCAGGGCCTGGCCCTGGCGGCGCGGGAGCTGGGGATCAAGGCGACCATCGTCATGCCCAAGACCACCCCGGAGATCAAGATCGAAGGCGTGCGCTCCCGGGGCGGCAAGGTGGTGCTGCACGGTGACACCTTCCCCGAGGCGCTGGCCTACTCGCTGAAGCTGGTGGAGGAGAAGGGCTTCGTCTACATCCACCCCTACGACGATCCGCACACCATTGCCGGGCAAGGCACGGTGGCCATGGAAATCCTGCGCCAGCACCCGGGCCAGCTGGACGCGATCTTCGTGCCGGTCGGCGGCGGCGGGCTGATCGCCGGCATCGCCGCCTACGTGAAGTACCTGCGCCCCGAGATCAAGGTGATCGGCGTCGAGCCGGACGACTCCAACTGCCTGCAGGCGGCCATGGCCGCGGGCGAGCGCGTGGTGCTGCCGCAGGTCGGGCTGTTCGCCGACGGCGTGGCGGTGGCGCAGATCGGCCAGCACACCTTCGACATCTGCCGTCACCATGTGGACGAGGTGATCACCGTCAGCACCGACGAGATCTGCGCGGCGATCAAGGATATCTACGACGATACCCGCTCGATCACCGAACCTGCTGGCGCATTGGGCGTGGCCGGCATCAAGAAGTACGTCGAACTCAAGGGCGTTGCCGGGCAGACCCTGGTGGCCATCGACTCGGGCGCCAACGTGAATTTCGACCGCCTGCGCCATGTGGCCGAGCGCGCCGAGCTTGGCGAGAAGCGCGAGGCGATCATCGCCGTGACCATTCCCGAGCGCCCGGGGAGCTTCAAGGCCTTCTGCGAAGCCATCGGCAAGCGCCAGATCACCGAGTTCAACTACCGCAAGCACACCTCAGATGAAGCGCATATCTTCGTCGGTGTGCAGACCCACCCGGAAACCGACCCGCGCGCGGTGTTGGTCCAGCAGTTGACCGAGCAAGGCTTCCCGGTTACCGACCTGACCGACAATGAACTGGCCAAGCTGCACATCCGCCACATGGTCGGTGGCCACTCGGCCGGGGCCAGCGACGAGATGGTGCTGCGCTTCGAGTTCCCCGAGCGCCCGGGCGCGCTGTTCAACTTCCTCAACAAGCTGGGTGGGCGCTGGAACATCTCGATGTTCCACTACCGCAACCACGGCGCCGCCGATGGCCGCGTGGTCGCGGGCCTGCAGGTGCCGGAGGACGAACGCCACCTGGTGCCAGCGGCGCTGGCCAAGATCGGCTACCCGTACTGGGACGAGACCGAGAACCCGGCTTACCGGCTATTCTTGGGCTGAACACGCCAAACGGACCTCGTGGGAGCGGGCTAGCCCCGCGATGAAGCCGCCAGCAAGAAGGACGATCACGAAATGGAACACCTGACCACCCTCAAGACCCTGCATATCCTCGCCACCGCCCTGTTGCTGCTGGGCGGCCTGGGCCTGGCGATCTGGACTGTCCGCGCCCGCCGCCAGGGCGACGCCGAGGCCTACGGCAAGCTGTTGCGCCGACCGCTGGTGTTCGCCTGGCTGCTGATGGGGCTGTGCCTGGTGAGCATGCCGTTCACCGGCTGGTGGCTGGTGCACCTGGTCGGCTGGCCGCTGGGGCAGACCTGGGTGCTGGCTTCCAGCGTCATCTATACGCTGGGTGCGTTTGCCGTGTGGTGGCTGGTGGTGCGGCTGAACCGGCTGCGCAAGGCTGAAACCGTGGGTTTGAAGTTCACCTTGGCGTTGGCGCTGTTCAGCGGCGTCTGCTTCCTGTCCATCGCAGGCCTGATGGGCGCCAAGCCGGTCTGAGGCAACGGGAGGGCTTCGCCCTCCATCGCGGCACAAGGCCGCTCCTACAAGTGATCGCGGTCCCTGTAGGAGCGGCCTTGCCGGGGCGCCGGACCGGTCGGAAAGGGCCGCAAAGCGGCCCCGGCGATCTCAATCCCGAAGAGAAATAACCTGCCACCCCCGCCGCTCGGCCTCAGCCCGCAGCTTAGGATCCGGATCCACCGCCACCGGGTTCGCCACCACCTCCAGCAACGGCACATCGTTCATCGAGTCGCTGTAGAAGTAGCTGTCCTCCAGGTCAAAGCCGTTCTCCAGCATCCAGCGGTTCAGCCGCGTCACCTTGCCTTCACGGAAACAGGGTATATCGGTACTGCGCCCGGTATAGCGCCCGTCCTGCGCTTCGCATTCGGTCGCCAGCAGCACGCGCACGCCCAGGCGGCGGGCGATCGGCGCGGTGACGAAGCGGTTGGTGGCGGTGATGATCACCAGCTGGTCGCCAGCCTCGCGGTGCTGGCGCAGCAGGGCCTCGGCCCTGGGCAGGATGATCGGCTCGATGCAGTCGCGCATGAACTCGCGGTGCCACTGCTCCAGCTGCGCGGGTTCGCTGGCCGCGAGGATTTCCATGGAGAAGGCCAGGTAGGCCTGCATGTCCAGGGTGCCGTTGAGGTAGTCCTGGTAGAAGGCATCGTTGCGTTGCTTGTAGGCGACCGGGTCGAGAATGCCCCGCTCGCACAGGTAGTCACCCCAGGCGTGGTCGCTGTCGCCACCGAGGAGGGTATTGTCCAGGTCGAATAAAGCCAGGCGCATCGCGGTCACTCGCATCAGCCACGGAAGAGTCCCGCAGAATACGGAGTTTTCACCTCGCTGCACATAAGCTTGGCGGGCGCGTTGCTGCGCGCTCAGGCTTTGTGGAACAATGCGGTGACATGCGTTTGCGAGGTTGCTGCCGTGATCGACCCGGATGGTTTTCGCCCCAATGTCGGGATCATTCTCACGAATGATTCCGGGCAGGTGCTATGGGCTCGGCGGATCAACCAGGATGCCTGGCAGTTTCCCCAGGGTGGCATCAACCCTGATGAGACGCCGGAAGATGCCCTGTACCGCGAGCTGAACGAAGAAGTGGGCCTGGAACGCCAGGACGTGGAAATTCTTGCCTGCACCCGTGGCTGGTTGCGTTATCGTTTACCCCAGCGCCTGGTGCGCACCCACAGCCAGCCGCTGTGTATCGGCCAGAAACAGAAGTGGTTCCTGCTGCGCCTTGTGAGCAACGAGCAACGGGTGCGCATGGACCTCACCGGCAAACCGGAATTCGATGGCTGGCGCTGGGTCAGCTACTGGTATCCGCTGGGCCAGGTGGTGACATTCAAGCGCGAGGTATACCGCCGCGCCCTGAAAGAGCTAGCCCCGCGCCTGCTGACGCGCGACTGACGACGGAGTCCGACCCCGAGCCATGCTCAATACGCTGCGCAAGATCGTCCAGGAAGTGAACTCCGCCAAAGATCTCAAGACGGCGTTGGGTATCATTGTCTTGCGCGTCAAGGAGGCGATGGGCAGCCAGGTCTGCTCGGTCTACCTGCTCGACCCGGACAGCAACCGCTTCGTGCTGATGGCCACCGAGGGGCTGAACAAGCGCTCCATCGGCAAGGTCAGCATGGCCCCCAACGAAGGCCTGGTCGGCCTGGTCGGCACCCGCGAGGAGCCGCTGAACCTCGAGAACGCCGCCGACCACCCCCGCTACCGCTACTTCGCCGAGACCGGCGAAGAGAAATTCGCCTCCTTCCTCGGCGCGCCGATCATCCACCACCGCCGCGTGGTGGGGGTACTGGTCATCCAACAGAAGGAGCGCCGCCAGTTCGACGAAGGCGAAGAGGCCTTCCTGGTCACCATGAGCGCCCAGCTTGCCGGGGTTATCGCCCACGCCGAGGCGACCGGCTCCATTCGTGGCCTGGGCCGCCAGGGCAAGGGTATCCAGGAGGCCCGCTTCGTCGGCGTGCCGGGCTCACCGGGCGCCGCCGTCGGCCGCTCGGTGGTGATGCTGCCGCCCGCCGACCTCGAGGTGGTGCCGGACCGCACCGTCGAGGACATCGACAACGAACTCAAGCTGTTCAACAACGCCCTCGAAGGCGTGCGCGAGGACATGCGCAAGTTGTCTGCCAAGCTCGCCACCCAGTTGCGCCCCGAAGAGCGCGCGTTGTTCGACGTGTACCTGATGATGCTCGAGGACGCCGCCCTCGGTGGCGAAGTGGTCGAGGTCATCAAGACCGGCCAGTGGGCCCAGGGCGCCCTGCGCCAGGTAGTCGGCGAGCACGTCAACCGCTTCGAACTGATGGACGACGACTACCTGCGCGAACGTGCCTCGGACGTCAAGGACCTGGGCCGACGCCTGCTGGCGTACCTGCAGGAAGCCCGTTCACAGTCGCTGGTCTACCAGGACAACACCATCCTGGTCAGCGAGGAGCTGACCCCCGCCATGCTCGGCGAGGTGCCGGAAGGCAAGCTGGTGGGCCTGGTCTCGGTGCTGGGCTCGGGCAACTCCCACGTGGCGATCCTCGCCCGGGCCATGGGCATCCCCACGGTCATGGGCGTGGTCGACCTGCCGTATTCGAAGGCCGACGGCATCGAGATGATCGTCGACGGCTACAAGGGCGAGGTCTTCACCAACCCGGGTGAAGTGCTGCGCAAGCAATACAGCGATGTGGTCGAGGAGGAGCGCGAGCTGGCCAAGGGCCTCGACGCCCTGCGCGAGCTGCCGTGCATCACCCCGGACGGCCATCGCATGCCGCTGTGGGTCAATACCGGCCTGCTCGCCGACGTGGCTCGCGCCCAGCAGCGCGGCGCCGAGGGCGTCGGCCTGTACCGCACCGAAGTGCCGTTCATGATCAACCAGCGCTTCCCCAGCGAGAAGGAACAGCTGGCGATCTACCGCGAGCAGCTGCAGGCGTTCCACCCGCTGCCGGTGACCATGCGCAGCCTCGACATCGGCGGCGACAAGTCGCTGTCGTACTTCCCGATCAAGGAAGAAAACCCGTTCCTCGGCTGGCGCGGCATCCGCGTCACCCTCGATCACCCGGAAATCTTCCTGGTGCAGACCCGCGCCATGCTCAAGGCCAGCGAGGGCCTGAACAACCTGCGCATCCTGCTGCCGATGATTTCCGGCATCCACGAGCTGGAAGAAGCCCAGCACCTGATCCACCGTGCCTGGGGCGAGGTGCGCGACGAAGGTACCGACGTGCCGATGCCACCGGTGGGGGTGATGGTGGAGATTCCCGCCGCCGTGTACCAGACCCGCGAACTGGCGCGTCAGGTCGACTTCCTTTCGGTCGGTTCCAACGACCTGACCCAATACCTGCTGGCGGTCGATCGCAATAACCCGCGGGTCGCCGACCTGTACGACTACCTGCACCCGGCGGTGCTGCAGGCGTTGCAGACCGTAGTCAGCGTCGCCCATGAGGAAGGCAAGCCGGTGAGCATCTGCGGCGAGATGGCCGGTGACCCGGCCGCGGCGATCCTGCTGATGGCCATGGGCTTCGACAGCCTGTCGATGAACGCCACCAACCTGCCGAAGGTGAAGTGGATGCTGCGCCAGATCAACCTGGGCAAAGCCAAGGAACTGCTGGCCGACGCCATGAGCCATGACAACCCGCAGGTTATCCACAGCTCGCTGCAACTGGCGCTGAAGAACCTTGGCCTGGCGCGGATGATCGGGCCGAACAAGACCCTTTGACGTCTTGGGCCCGCTTTGCGGGCCTTTCGTGGCACAAGGCCGCTCCTACCAGAGCACGCAGAACCCTGTAGGAGCGGCCTTGTGCCGCGAAAGGGGCGCAAAGCGCCCCCTGCTTTCAAACGTCTATATCCACCTCGCCCAGGTGCCCACCAAACGGCCCGAAACTGCGCTCGACCATCCGCCGCCGCCCCTGGTCATCGACGATCAGCACCGTGCTCGCACGCGTCCCGTAGTTCTGGCTGGCGATAAACACGCTCGACAGTAGCCTCTCGGTGGCCAGCCCCACGCCGGTATCCGGCAGCTCGCCATCCGGCGCGGGCTGTGTATCGCCCAGCAGGGCCAACAGCCGCTGCGGATCGGCGACCTCGAGCAACGCCTCAAGCCCGCTACGCGCCTTCACCAGCTTCGGCCACGGCGTATCCAGCCCGGCATTTGACAGCCCGTAGACCCCGGGTTCCAGCAAGCGCGGCGCGGCCTCGCGGGCATGCAGGTAGCCCAACTGCCCGCCATCGCCCACCAGCAGATTGAACCCCGAGTACTGCCCGCTGCGGCTGGCCACCTGGTCCAGATAGGCCTCGATACCCAGCTCGCCCTGCAGGTACGCCGCCACCAGCTCGCCCCGTGAGCGCGGCCCCAGCGGCTGGCGCGGGTCGCGGATGTTGGTCAGCGCGGCGAAACGCCCGTTCGGCCCTACCCCCAGCCAGGTTCCGCCTGCCTCCAGGTCACGCCCGGCATGTACCCCCGGGGCATCCTCCCAGGCGGCCAGGGCCTGGGTCGGTCGGGCATAGAACTCGTCGCGGTTGGCCGCGACGATCAGCGGCCGGGCTGTCCCCGGCCGCCAGGCGAATACGATCAGGCACATAGGTTGTCCCCTGTGTTTTCGGCCACTCTACCCGCGCCGCCGACCGCTAGCCATCATCTGACACAGAGTTCACTAGAGCGCCGGGCTTGGCTTCCGTTACCATGCCGGATTGTTTTCCACTGGGGCCACGAATGGAATTCGCTCTCTATCTGCTGTTGGGCGCCTGCGCCGGCGTGCTGGCCGGGCTGTTCGGCGTCGGTGGCGGCATCATCATCGTGCCGGTGCTGGTGTTCAGCTTCACCCTGCAGGGCTTCGACCCTTCGGTGCTGACCCACCTGGCGGTCGGCACGTCGCTGGCGACCATCGTCTTCACCTCGATCAATGCCGTGCGCGAGCACCAGCGCAAGGGCGCGGTGCAATGGCCGATCTTCGCCTGGATGACAGTGGGCATCCTGCTCGGCGCGCTGGTCGGGGCCAAGACCGCCTCGCTGATCCAGGGCCCGATGCTGCAGAAGATCATCGGCGTGTTCGCCCTGGTGATTGCCGCGCAGATGGCCCTGGACCTCAAGCCCAAGGCCAGCCGCGGCATCCCCGGCAAGCCCGGATTGACCGCCGCCGGCGGGGTGATCGGCTGGGCCTCGGCCATCTTCGGTATCGGCGGCGGCTCGCTGACCGTGCCGTTCCTCACCTGGCGCAGCCTGCCCATGCAGCAAGCCGTGGCGACTTCGTCGGCCTGCGGCCTGCCGATCGCCCTGGCCAGTGCCCTGGGCTTCATCTGGCTGGGCTGGCACGAGGAACACCTGCCGGCCCACAGCCTGGGCTACGTCTACCTTCCGGCGCTGGTCGGCATCGCCGCCACCAGCATGTTCTTCGCCCGCTACGGCGCGCGTCTGGCGCACAAGCTGTCGCCGCGCGTGCTCAAGCGCCTGTTCGCCGCGCTGCTGTTCTGCGTCGGACTGAGCTTCCTTATCTGAACCTAGAGGAAAGACAATGCTGCCTTACCCGCAGATCGACCCGGTGGCCGTGGCCCTCGGTCCACTGAAAATCCACTGGTACGGCCTGATGTACCTGATCGGCATCGGCGGCGCCTGGCTGCTGGCCTCGCGCCGGTTGAACCGCTTCGACCCGACCTGGAGCCGCGAGAAACTCTCCGACCTGGTGTTCTGGCTGTCGATGGGGGTAATCGTCGGCGGGCGCCTGGGCTACGTGCTGTTCTACGACCTGCACCAGTACCTGGCCAATCCGACGCTGATCTTCGAGGTGTGGAAAGGCGGCATGTCGTTCCACGGCGGTTTCATCGGCGTGATGCTGGCCGCGCTGTGGTTCGGCAAGCGCAACAACAAGTCGTTCTTCGAGCTGATGGACTTCGTCGCGCCGCTGGTGCCGATCGGCCTGGGCGCCGGGCGCATCGGCAACTTCATCAACGCCGAGCTGTGGGGCAAGGCCACCGACGTGCCGTGGGCGATGGTGTTCCCGCCGTTCAGCGACCCGGCCCAGCTGCCGCGTCACCCGTCGCAGCTGTATCAGTTCGCCCTCGAAGGTGTGGCATTATTCGTCATCCTTTGGCTGTACTCGCGCAAGCCGCGCCCGACCATGGCCGTTTCCGGCATGTTCGCGCTGTTCTACGGCATCTTCCGCTTCATCGTGGAATTCGTGCGGGTACCCGACGCCCAGCTGGGCTACATCGCCTTCGGCTGGTTGACCATGGGTCAGTTGCTCTGCGTGCCGATGGTCGTCGGCGGCATCTTCCTGATCTGGTGGGCCTACAACCGTAAACCGTCGGCCAAGGCCACCGTCTGATTTTCACGGCAGGGGCGATCCCCCTGCCGTTCTTGCTACAGGTAAGCCATGAAACAGTATCTAGATCTGGTCCGTGACGTCATCGAGAACGGCACGCTGCAGGAAAACCGCACCGGCATCCGCACCATCAGCCTGCCGGGCGCCATGCTCAAGTTCGACCTGCAGAAAGGCTTCCCGGCCATCACCACGCGCAAGCTGGCGTTCAAGTCGGCGATCGGCGAGATGGTGGGCTTTTTGCGCGGCGTGAAGAACGCCGGCGAGTTCCGCGAGCTGGGCTGCAAGGTCTGGGACCAGAACGCCAACGAGAACGCCCAGTGGCTGGCCAACCCGTTCCGCCAGGGCCACGACGACCTTGGCGAGATCTACGGCGTGCAATGGCGTCAGTGGCCGGGCTACAAGCGCATCCCGCTGAGCAACCCGGCGGCCATCGAGATGGCCGAGCAAGCCGGTTTCCGTCGCATCGCCCAGGACGAGGAAGACGGCCAGGCGTTCGTCATCCTGTACAAGGCCATCGACCAGGTACGCCAGTGCCTGGACACCATCGCCAACGACCCGGGCAGCCGGCGCATCCTGTTCCACGGCTGGAACTGCGCCCAGCTGGATGAAATGGCCCTGCCGCCGTGCCACCTGCTGTACCAGTTCCACCCGAATGTCGAGACCAAGGAAATCTCCCTGACCCTCTACATCCGCTCCAACGACCTGGGCCTGGGCACGCCGTTCAACCTCACCGAGGGCGCGGCGCTGCTGTCGCTGTTCGGCCGCCTGACCGGCTACACCCCGCGCTGGTTCACCTACTTCATCGGCGATGCCCATGTATACGAGAACCACCTGGACATGCTGGGCGAGCAGATGAAGCGCGAGCCGCTGGCAGCGCCGAAGCTGGTGATCAGCGACCGCGTGCCGGAGTTTGCCAAGACCGGCAAGTATGAGCCGGAGTGGCTGGAGAAGATCGAACCGAGCGACTTCTGGCTGGAAGGCTATGAGCACCATGCGCCGATGACGGCGCCGATGGCGGTCTGACAGATCTTCATCTGTCTGAGCTGACGCAATCGCGGGGCAAGCCCGCTCCCACGTATGCATTGAGTCACGTGGGAGCGGGCTTGCCCCGCGATGCTTTTGGCATCAATGCCCGTGACTGCGCCCCACATGGGAATGCTCGGTCTCCGGCACCGACACGGCCCCATTGGTCTCCAACTGCTGCAAGATCGCGCACTCCGCCCCCTGCGCATTGCATTGCTGCCTCAACTCCACCAGCTGCGCCTGCAGCGCCACCAGCCCGTCGATCCTCGCCTGCACATGTTCGATATGCTCGTCGATCAGCGCGTTGACGCTGCCGCATGAGCCGTCGGGGCTGTCGCGCAGGCTCAACAGGCTACGGATCTCATCGAGGGTCATGTCCAGGGTGCGGCAGTTGCGGATGAAAGTCAGCCGCTCGACATGAGCCTGGGTGTAGAGCCGATAGTTGCCATCGCTGCGGGCAGGCTCAGGCAGCAGCTGCTCGCGTTCGTAGTAACGGATGGTCTCCACGGCGCAGTCGGTGGCCTTGGCCAGTTCTCCGATCTTCATGGCAAATCTCCAGCAGAGGGCTTGACCCTATAGTGGCTACAGGGTGTTCACTTGGCAACAACCCACTCTGTGGATATCCGCAGAGGCCAGTGCTCAGTTAAGGATGATTCCATGAACCAGCCTGTCAGCCCCGACCACAAGCATGACCACGCGCATGGCCATGAGCCCCACGCCCACAGCTGCTGCGCCAGCAAGGCGGCACCGGCCCTGGTGCAGCTGACCGAGAAGGCCAGCGCCCAGGCGCAGCTCAGCCGTTTCCGCATCGAGGCCATGGACT
Organism: Pseudomonas carassii; assembly: GCF_036324045.1. Taxonomy (NCBI): domain Bacteria; kingdom Pseudomonadati; phylum Pseudomonadota; class Gammaproteobacteria; order Pseudomonadales; family Pseudomonadaceae; genus Pseudomonas; species Pseudomonas carassii. Next base: position 158,575 of record NZ_JAZDCT010000008.1, read on the forward strand.
GCCCCACCGAACAGACGCTGATCCAGGACAAGCTGGGCAAGCTGGCCGGCATCGAGCAGCTGGAGTTCAACCTGATCAACCGTGTGCTCGGCGTGCGCCACACGCTGGACGATACCGCCGAGATCGAGCGGGCCATCGACAGCCTGGGGATGAAGGCCGAACCGCTGGCTGCCGAGGACGACGGCAGCGCCAATGCGTCCCAGGCGAGCAAGACCCGCTGGTGGCCGCTGGCTTTGTCGGGAGTTGCCGCGATCGCCGCCGAAGTCGTGCACTTCTCCGGCAAGGCGCCGGAGTGGGTGGTCGCCGCGCTGGCCCTGGCGGCGATCCTCGGCTGCGGCCTGGGCACCTACAAGAAGGGCTGGATCGCCCTGAAGAACCGCAACCTCAACATCAATGCCCTGATGAGCATCGCCGTGACCGGCGCCGTGCTGATCGGCCAATGGCCGGAAGCGGCCATGGTCATGGTGCTGTTCACCATCGCCGAGCTGATCGAGGCACGCTCGCTGGATCGCGCGCGCAATGCCATTGGCGGCCTGATGCAACTGGCGCCGGACCTGGCCACCGTGCAGCAGGCTGACGGCCAGTGGCGCGAGCTCGACGTGCGCGAGGTGCCGATCGGCGCCCTGGTGCGGGTACGTCCGGGCGAGCGTATCGGCCTGGATGGCGAGGTGGTCAGTGGCCAGTCCAGCGTCGACCAGGCGCCGATCACCGGCGAGAGCCTGCCGGTCGAGAAGGCCGTGGGCGACAAGCTGTTCGCCGGCACCATCAACCAGGCCGGCGCCCTGGAGTACCGCGTCACCGCCGCCGCCGGCCAGTCGACCCTGGCGCGGATCATCAAGGCCGTCGAGGAAGCCCAGGGCGCCCGCGCGCCGACCCAGCGCTTCGTCGACCAGTTCTCGCGCATCTACACCCCGGTGGTGTTCGCCGTGGCCCTGGCCGTGGCAGTGATCCCACCGCTGTTCATGGCCGGCGCCTGGTTCGACTGGATCTACCGTGCCCTGGTGCTGCTGGTGGTGGCCTGCCCGTGCGCGCTGGTGATCTCGACCCCGGTGACCATCGTCAGCGGCCTGGCGGCAGCGGCGCGCAAGGGCATCCTGATCAAGGGCGGCGTGTACCTCGAAGGCGGGCGCAAGCTGGACTTCCTCGCCCTGGACAAGACCGGCACCATCACCCACGGCAAGCCGGTGCAGACCGACAGCAAGGTCCTCGACCCGCTGTTCGAAGACCGAGCCCAAGCCCTGGCCGCCAGTCTGGCCGCCCGCTCCGACCACCCGGTGTCCGGTGCCATTGCCCTGTTCGCCAGGGAACAGGACCTGGCCTTGAGCGAGGTCAGCGAATTCGCCGCCCTGGCCGGTCGCGGTGTGCGCGGTGATATCGAGGGCCAGACCTACCACCTGGGCAACCATCGCCTGGTCGAAGAGCTCGGCCTGTGCTCCCCGGAGCTTGAAGCGCAGCTCGATGTGCTGGAGCGCCAGGGCAAGACCGTGGTGCTGTTGCTCGACCGCTCCGGCCCGCTGGCGCTGTTCGCCGTGGCCGACACGGTCAAGGACAGCAGCCGCCAGGCCATCGCCGAACTGCACGAGCTGGGCATCAAGACTGTCATGCTGACCGGCGACAATCCCCACACCGCCCAGGCCATCGCCGCCCAGGTGGGGATCGATCGCGCCGAGGGCAACCTGCTGCCGGCGGACAAGCTGGCCAGCATCGAGCGCCTGTACGGCGAGGGCCATCGGGTCGGCATGGTCGGTGACGGCATCAACGACACACCGGCCCTGGCCCGTGCCGAGATCGGCTTCGCCATGGCCGCCGCCGGCACCGACACGGCCATCGAGACCGCCGACGTGGCGCTGATGGACGACGACTTGCGCAAAATCCCGGCGTTCGTCAGGCTGTCGCGCCAAAGCGCAGCGATCCTCACCCAGAACATCGTGCTGGCCCTGGGGATCAAGGCGATCTTCCTGGCAATCACCTTTGCCGGCATGGCCACCATGTGGATGGCGGTGTTCGCCGATATGGGCGTGAGCCTGCTGGTGGTGTTCAACGGCTTGCGCCTGCTGCGCAAATAGGCGCCCGCAGCGCAGAACAGAGGTTATCCACAATGCTGAGCGCCGAGCTCAAAGCCTTCTACATGGTGGCCCGCCTGGGCAGCATCACCCTGGCGGCGAAGAAGCTCGGGCTCAGCCAGCCGACGGTGACCACGCAGATCCGCAATCTCGAGGGCCAGTACAACGTCGAGCTGTTCTACCGCGGTGGCCGGCGCCTGGTGCTGAGCGAGGAAGGCGTGCGCCTGCTGCCGATGGTCAAGGCACTGTTGCAGCAGGAGGCCGACATCGAGTTCGAGCTGCGCAACAGCGGTCAGGCCCAGGGCAGCCTGCGCATCGCCGCCACGGCGCCCTACTACATCCTCGACCTGGTGAAGATCTTCCGCGAGCGCCTGCCCCAGGTGGAAGTGGCAGTGGAAATCGGCAACTCGCAGCAGGTGCTGGAGATGCTCGAGGATTACCGGGTGGATATCGCCGCGTCCTCGCAACTGCTCGAGGATGCGCGCCTGGTGCGCCGGGTGCTGGGCACCGACCCGCTGGTGGTGGCGGTGCACCGCAATCATCCGCTGGCCCAGCGTCAGGTGGTGTCCATCGACGTGGTGGCCGGGCATTGCCTGCTGATGCGCGAGCAGGGCTCGACCACGCGCAAGCTGACCGAGCAGATGATGCAAGAAGCCAATGTGAAGGCCGGGGCCTTGCTGGAGATCGGCAGCCGCGAGTCGATCCGCGAGGCGGTGCTGCGCAATATCGGCATCAGCATCATTGCCCGCCACGAGGTGCCGCATAACCCGGAGCTACGGGTGCTGGCGCTGGAGGAGGCGCCGGTGATGCACGAGTACCTGTACTGCCTGAAGGAACGGCGCCAGGCGCGACTGCCGGCGGCATTTCTGGGCGTGGCGCAGGAAGTGGTCGGCTCGCAGTTCTGAAACGGTTGCCCAGTCTGCAATGAACTCATCGCCGGCAAGCGGGCCGGCCGGCGATGGCGCGGCGGGTCACTTCACGTTGACGGTGATCTTCTGCGACTCGACGCTTGGTTTGAACGGCACGTGGTACTTGTCGCCCAGCACCAGCTGCAGGGTGTGCTTGCCCGGCGTGAGGGTGATGGTCGCCTCGGTTTGCGCCTTGCCGAAGTGCAGCACCTGCGGACCTGCCGGCAGCGGCGCGTTGTTCTCCGGCATCAGGCTGGTGGGCAACGGCTGGTCGGCCAAGGGGGCCTTGTCCACGTCCACCAGCAGGTGGTGATGGCCGGTGTGCGGGGTCTGGTCACCCGCGGGCTTGAGGCCCATGCCTTCGATGCCGAACTGGACGGTGAAGGTCTTGTCGACCGTGGCCCCATCGGCGGGCGAAACGATGAAGACCTTGGCGCCTTCCGGTGGCTGCTCGCTCTTCAGGGCATCCGCGGCACTGGCGAACACCGACGCTCCCATCAGCAGACCGGCGACGGCAGCACGCGAAAATAGGCTTTTCATTCACTTCTCCTGTGATTCACTTCAATTGACCGCTATCACTTAAACGAAGTGTGGCGGTACTTCACCATAGTCCAACGCGACCGGCAGAGGTTCAAAAACAGGGACAGAAATATTTCAGGGCAGAAGAAAACCTTGCCGCGACCTGGAGGTCTTAGGCTGCGTTCGACCGGGGCAGACGAAGAAAGCCACGGCGAATGCACTTCATCTGCCGAACAAGAAAGGGGCACTCATGCGTTTGACCATTGGCATTCTGCTGGCGGCACTGTTCAGCCCACTGGCCCAGGCCGAGCTGATCGACGAAATCAATGACCGTGGCGAACTGCGCATCGCCGTGCTTGGCGACGCGCCACCCTATGCGTTCAAGGAGAACGAACACCTGACCGGCTTCGAAATCGAGTTGGGTCAGGCCCTGGCCAAGGAGCTGGATGTGCGGGCCGAGTTCGTCGAGACCGCCGCCGAAGAGGTATTGCCTGGGGTGGAGAGTGGCAGGTTCGACATGACCTTCAACCAGCAGGACACCGAACTGAGCGACAAGCTTGACGCCATTCGGGCCCTGGCCAACCAGAAACTGGTGATCCCTTACCAGAAGGGCAATCCAGCCTTCGAGACGGCGGTGAACAATGCCCTGCAGCGGATCGAGGATGATGGCCGCCTGGCAGCGCTGGAGAAGAAATGGCTTACGGCTGCGCGCGAGACCAGCGCCGGACAGTAGTCATGCTACCAATGCAAGTCCGCACCGACCTGCAGGAGCGGCCTTGTGCCGCGAAAGGGCTGCGTAGCAGCCCCAGGTGACGCAGAGATAGCCGGGGCCGCTTTGCGGCCCTTTCGCGGCACGAGGCCGCTCCTACAGGGATTGCGCATGGTCTGAAGATTTGGGTTTACCCGCGACTACAGATGGGTACCCAACAACGCTCGCTGCGCGTCTTCCAGCTCCAGCTCGCTGAACACGAGCACCCCTTCGCGACGCAGCAAGGCCGTGGTCACCCCTTCCCCCGCCACCTTCACACCGCTGAAGCTGCCGTCATAGGTCTGCAGGTTTCCACACGACGGGCTGCCGGACTTGAGCACCGCCACACGGATGCCATGCCGACGCACCAGCTCCAGCGCCAGTCGGGCCCCGGCCAGAAACGCCTCGCTGACATCGTCGCCGGAGACCGTCACTACCCGCGCCTGCCCATCCAGTACCTGCCCGCCCTGCCCGCCCGGAATTTCCGCAGGCGGGCGCGGCGTCGGCAAGCCACCGGCCACCTCCGGGCACAGCGGCACCACCCGGCCTTCGGCCTGCCAGCGCTGCAAGACGTCGGGATGGCCGCTGGCACGCCCGTCATAGCGCACCGGCTGGCCCAGCAGGCAGGCGCTGACCAGCACCTTCGGCCGCTCAGAACGGATCATTGCCACGGCGCCGGAACCAGCCGGTCAACGACAGGCGCTCACGCCCGGCCGGGAGCACTTCGTGCGGCACTTCACCCGACAGGAACACCACCAGGCTGCCCGCCACCGGTTGCACGTCGTGCTCGACACCGTCCTGCAGGAACATCCGCAACTGCCCGCCATCCTCCGGCTGCCAGCCCTCATTGAGGTAGAGCACGGCCGAAACCATGCGCCGGTCGTCGTCACGGAAACGGTCGAGATGGCGCTTGTAGAACGCACCCGGCGGATAAAGGGCAAAATGGCACTCGAAGTCCTCCAGCCCCAGGAACAAGCCCTGGTTGATGGCCTGGCGCAGGCTGTCCATCGCGCCCAGGTAGCGGTCGCAGACCTCCGACTCGCCGGGGTCAAGCCACTGGATCTGGTCGCCACGGATCGCCTCGCGGATCTCCTGCGCGGCACCGCGACCGACGCTGGCCGGGTTGAGTTCGCCCTCGGCGTGACGGCGACGGCATTCGGCCGCCAGCGCGCGCGACAGCGCGTCGGGCAGGAAGAGAGGTTGCTGCGACCAGCCACGGGTGGCCAGGTCGTCGACGATCGTCGACAGCAGAGGATGTTCGAAAGGAGTGTGCATGGCGCATCATAGCCATTCGCTAATCGCTCGCACAGCGCCACTTGGTCAGGAAGCGCCGATGGCGACTCGACAAAGCCCCGCCACGCCTAGGACAATAGCGGCCTGCCGACAGGAGTCCTGAATGCGCCGTCTGTTTTCCCTGCTTCTGCTGATGATCTGCACCATGCCTGTCTGGGCAGACAGCCTCGATCAGCTGTACAAGGCCGCCGGCTGGCCCGACCAGCGCGCCCATTTCAACGATGCCGTGAGCGCCGCCCAGCAGCGCTACCGCAACAGCCTGCCGCCTGCCGTCTACCAGGCGCTGGTCAACAACAGCAACCAGCGCTTCCAGGCCCAGGCCATGGACCGCCGGGCCCAGGCGCAGTTGCGCGCCAACCTGGCGAATCCCTCGCCGGCCCTGGCGTTCTTCCAGTCGCCGCTGGGGCGCAAGGTGGTGGCCGCCGAGCTGCTGGCCACGCGCAAGGACCAGCTGGCGAAGAACGCCAAGGGCCTGCCGAAGGTCCAGGCCAGCGACAACCGCCTGCTGATCGTCGGCCACCTGGCCCAGGCCCTGCCGGCCCGCGAAGCCGGCGCCGAGGTCAGCCTGGCGATTGCTGGGGTGGCGGCCGACAGCCTGAGCTCGATGCTGCCCGGCCTGTTCGGTGGCGGCCAGGCGCAGAACCTGCTTGATGGCCAGCGCCAACGCCTGATGAACCAGGTCGGAGAAGACCTTAACAACACCCTGCTGTACGTCTATCGCGACCTGTCGGACGCCGAGCTGGAGGAATTCGCCACCTTCGCCGAATCCGCCGACGGCCAGGCCTACTACAAGGCAGCGGTGGCCGCGGTGCGCGCCGCCCTGGCCGTGGGCCAGAACGCCACCGAGCTGAAGTGATCAGCCCAGGCGCTGGCCGATGAAGTCGAAGTAGCGCTGGCGAATGCCGGGCAGCTCGTTGGCCAGGTGATGCCGCGCCTCGGGCAGCATGAGGATCTGCGGCTCGGCGAACTTGGCCTTGAGCACCTTGAGGTTGTAGGGCCAGTCCACCGTGCCGTCCGCCTCGCCCTGCACGATCAGGGGCTGGCGTGTGCTGCGCGGCGCGGCTTCGATACGCCGGACCCATTTCATCAGCGCACCGACCCAGGCGGTCGGCAGACGCCGTGGCTGCAGCGGGTCGGCCTCGAGGAAGGGCAGGAAGGCCGGGTCGTTGGTGTTCTCGCTGAAGCGCCGCTCGATGCCGTTGACGAAGTGCCGCAGCACCCGATAGCTCAGTTTCGACCAGTGCCAGGCACGCGGGCGCACGAGGGGCGCCAGCAGGATCACCTGGCCGTCGGCCGGGCTGCGTTCGCCCTGGTGCAGCAGGTGATCGACCACGATCGCCCCGCCGGTGCTCTGTCCACATAGATGCCAGGGTCGCGGCAGTTCCAGCAGGCGGGCCTGTTCGAACAGTGCATCGAGCACCTGCTGGTAGATGCCGAAGTCATCGATGCTGGCCCGCTCGCCGCTGGACAGGCCATGACCGGGCAGGTCGCAGCCGATCACCGCGTAGCCCTGGCCCAATGCCCATGCGATCACATGCCGGTACAGGCCCATGTGATCGTAGTAGCCGTGCAGCAGGAACACCGTCGCCACCGGTTGCTCCGGCAGCCAGAGCTGGCCGACCAGGTCGAAGCCCGCCACCCGGAAGCCGCCCAGCCAACTGCGCGCGGTCAGATCCAGGCCGTAGAAGCGCTGGTAGGCCTGGCCCTGGGCGGACAACGGCTGACGATCAACGAGGGGCGACAGGCTGGTACGCAGCTGGTCGGGATTGAAGCTGGCGGGCATCAGTAGATCCACAGTGAAGCAAGTATTGATCTGCGATATTCAGCTCTGGGCCGCGTCATGGCAAGCTTGGCTCCTTTTCCAACGAAACACGCGACCCTGTAGGAGCGGGCTTGTCCCGCGAAAGCGATTTTGGCTTCACCGCAGCCATCGCGGGGCAAGCCCGCTCCTACAGGCACTGCACCAAGGCCCCCATGGCGAAGCGATTTCTCACATTACTTGCACTGCTGCTCTGCGCCACCGCCCTCTGGTGGGCCTACGACAGCTTCCAGTCCCGCTACCTGCGCACCTTCGACAACCAGACCACCTTCTTCGACGGCAGCCAGCTGCGCCTGCCCCCCGAACTGGCAGGTCCAGGCCCGATCCGCGTGGTGCACTTCTGGGACCCGGCCTGCCCCTGCAACGTCGGCAACCAGCAGCACCTGGGAGAACTGGTCGAGCACTTCGCGCCGCAGGGCGTCAGCTTCCATGTCGTGCAGCGCCCCGGCAGCCACGGCCAGTTGCCGGCCAACCTCGCCGCGCTCAAGCCCCTGGCCAGCCTGCCCGGCAGCGAGCAACTGCCGGCCACCCCCGCCGTGGCGATCTGGGACCGCGACGGCAACCTCGCCTACTTCGGCCCCTACAGCGAAGGCGCGGTGTGCAACTCCAGCAACAGCTTCATCGAACCGATCCTCACGGCGCTGAATGAAGGCCGCCGGGTGCAGGCATCCAATACCCTGGCAGTCGGCTGCTATTGCCCCTGGACCGAATGAAGCGCCCGCGCGCTGTTTTTCGCCGAGGGACATGAAAGTGCCTTCCAGGGCTATGCTCAGTTCGCGCATCCGCCGATGATCGGCGCACATTTCTCGCTCGAACGTACAAGGAGTCTCGATGAAGCGCAGCCTGACCTTGCTGGCGGTGGTAATCGCCGTGGCCGCCGCAGGCACCGGTTACTGGTACGTGCGGGACAAGCAGCCGCAACGTCACGGCGAGGTAACCGTCGGCGGGTTGCAGGCGCCGGTCAGCGTGCGTTTCGATGCCCGCGGCGTGCCGCACCTGCAGGCGCAGAACGAGCAGGATCTGTACCGCGCCCTGGGCTACGTGCATGCCCAGGACCGCCTGTTCCAGATGGAGATCATGCGCCGCCTGGCCCGTGGCGAGCTGGCCGAGGTGCTGGGCGAGAAGCTGCTGCCCACCGACACCCTGTTCCGCAGCCTGCGCATCCGTGACCAGGCAGCCCTGATGGCGCAGCGCCAGGACCGCCAGTCGCCGGCCTGGCAGGCGCTGCAGGCTTACCTGGACGGCATCAACCAGTGGCAGGCCAGTCATCCCAAACCCATGGAGTTCGACCTGCTCGGCATCCCGCCACGCCCCTTCACCGCCGAGGACACCCTGAGCATCGCCGGCTACCTCGCCTACAGCTTCGCCGCGGCGTTTCGTACCGACCCCGCGCTGACCTACATCCGCGACCAGCTCGGCCCCGACTACCTGAAGATCTTCGACCTCGACTGGCATCCCGACGGCGCCGTGGCCACGCCCCTGGCCGCCGCCGACTGGCGCAGCCTGGAGCAGCTGGCGCGGCTGAGCCACGACGCCCTGGGCGACGCCGGCATCCCGCAGTTCGAGGGCAGCAACGCCTGGGCCGTGGCCGGCAGCCGCACCCGCAGTGGCCGGCCACTGCTGGCGGGCGACCCGCATATCAGCTTCGCCGTGCCGGCAATCTGGTACGAGGCGGAACTGTCGGCGCCGGGTTTCAACCTGTATGGCTACTTCCAGGCGCTCAACCCGTTCGCCCTGCTCGGCCACAACCGCGACTTCGGCTGGAGCCTGACCATGTTCCAGAACGACGACGTCGACCTGATAGCGGAGCGGACCAATCCGCAGGACCCCGAGCAGGTGATGGTCGATGGCCGCTGGCAGCCACTGGAAAAGACCGAGCAGAAGATCGCGGTCAAGGGCGCGGAACCTGCCAGCATCACCCTGCGCCGCTCGCCCCACGGGCCGATCGTCAACAGCGTGCTCGGCGATACCGCCGGCCCGACGCCCATCGCCATGTGGTGGGCGTTCCTGGAAACCGACAACCCGATCCTCGAAGGCTTCTACCAGATCAACCGCGCCGACACCCTGGTCAAGATGCGCGAGGCGGCCGCCAAGGTCCAGGCGCCGGGGCTGAACCTGGTATGGGCCAATGCCCGGGGCGATATCGGCTGGTGGGCGGCGGCGCGCCTGCCGATCCGCCCGGACGGCGTCAACCCGGCGTTCATTCTCGATGGTGCCAGCGGCCAGGCCGCCAAGCCGGGCTTCTACCCGTTCAGCGCCAATCCGCAGCAGGAGAACCCGGCGAGCGGCTACATCGTCTCGGCCAACTACCAGCCGCCCGGCGCAATCCCCGTGCCCGGCTACTACAACCTGGCTGACCGCGGTCGTCAGCTCGATCGCCAGTTGAGCGACCCGGACATCAAGTGGGACACCCAGAACAGCCAGGCCCTACAACTGGACACCAGCACCGACTACGGCCCGCGTACCCTGGCGCCGCTGCTCGGCACCTTGCGCAATATCGCCCAGGGCGACGAGGAGAAAGAGCTGGTCGAACAACTGGCCGCCTGGCGCGGCGACTATCCGCTGGACTCCACCAGTGCCACGCTGTTCAACCAGTTCCTCTATGAACTGGCGTTCGCCGCCCTGCACGACGAACTGGGCGACACCTGGTTCCCGGTGCTGATCAGCACCCGCGCCATCGACGCCGCCCTGCCCCGCCTGGCCGCGGACCCGACATCGCCCTGGTGGAACCTGCGCGGCGCCAGCGAACGTACCGACCGCGGCGCCATCGTGCGCCTGGCCTGGCAACGCAGCCTCAAGCACCTGCGCGAGACATTCGGCAAGGATCCGGCCAGCTGGCAGTGGGGCAAGGCCCACACCCTCACCCACAACCATCCGCTGGGGGTGAAGAAGCCGCTCAACCTGCTGTTCAATGTCGGCCCGTTTGCCGCGCCCGGCTCCCACGAGGTGCCGAACAACCTGTCGGCGAAGATCGGCCCGGCGCCCTGGCCGGTGACCTATGGCCCTTCCACCCGCCGGTTGATCGACTTTGCCGACGCAGGCGCCGCGCTGACCATCAACCCGGTCGGGCAGAGTGGCGTACCGTTCGACCGGCATTACGGCGACCAGGCCGAGGACTATATCGAAGGGCGCTATCACAAGGCGCGGATGGGGGTGATTCCGGCGCAGAGCACGCTGCGGCTGGTGCCTGGTCCTTA
>NZ_JAZDCT010000009.1:0-155840 GCF_036324045.1 Pseudomonas carassii
GGGCCCCCGCGATGGTTTTCAGCGCTTGCCGAGGATCTTCCCGAGCATCTCCGGCCGCGGTGCGCCTTGCTGGCTCTGCAACTGCCCCTGTTCATCCTGATAGAAGATCGCCGGGGTTGCGGCCAGGCCCAGTTCTTCCATCAACGCCAGGTTCGCCTCAAGCTTCGTCTGTACTGCCTCCGGCACCTTGTCCAGCGCCTTGAGCGTGCTGGCCTTGCCGGCCTTCTCATGTTCCTGCAAGGCCTTGGCAGGATCCTTGGCGGCGAGCAGCGCGGCGGACTTGCCCGGGCTGTCCTCGCGAATGATGCCGACCATGATGTGACGCAACTGCACCTTGCCCGACTCGACCCAGGGCCGGGCCTGCTGCCAGAACATGTTGCAGTAGGGGCAGTTGGGATCGCTGAACAGGTAGACGGTGCGTGGGGCGTCCAGCTTGCCGTCCTGGATCCAGGCGGTGTTTTCCATCTTCGCCCAGACCGCCTTGCTCATCGGTGTGTATACCAGCTTTTCCAGTGGCTCGGCACTGAGGTCCTTGCCTTGCTCGTCGAACAGGCTGCCCACCAGCACATGCTTGCCGTCGGGCGTCAGGTACAGGGCGATACCATTGTTGTGGTACTCGGCGGCATAGCCGCGCAGGCCGTTGGGGGCGTCGAAGCTGCCTTTGATCACGGCGCCCTTGGCCTGCAGTTGCTGGATCGGCTTGGGCAGCTCTTCGGCGTGCAGCAAGGGCGCGCCGAGCAGGGTGAAGGTCAGGGGCAGCAGCGCATTCAGTCGCATGTCAGTTTCCTTGTGGGGCGGGTGCATCGGTGCGTTCGAAGGGTTCCAGGGCGTGGCGCAGGCTGGCGCGCGACAGTTCGCCCAGGTGGCTGCCGACCAGCCGCCCTTCGGCGTTGTAGAACAGGGTAGTGGGCAGGGCCATGGAGCCGACCTTGCGGGCCAGCTCGCCGGTGCCGTCGAACAGCACGTGGGACAGGGTCAGGCCGGTGGTGGCCATGAAGGTGCTGACGTTCTCCGGGGTCTCACCCTGGTTGACGAACAGGAAGGTCACGTGGGGGTAGTCGTCCTCGGCCTGCTGCAGTACCGGCATCTCGCGCCGGCAGGGCGGGCACCAGGTGGCCCAGATGTTGATTACCAGCGGTCGCCCGCGGTAGCTGTGCAGGGCCACCGTCTGGCCGCGGTTGTCGCGCAGGCTCATGTCCGGCAGCTCGGTGCCCTTGCTGTAGAGGTGGCTGGCCAGGCTGCCGAGGCCCCAGAACAGCGCGCCGCTGAACAACGCCCAGCCCAGGGGGCGGCGCAGGCCGGGTCGCCGCCAGCCCTGCCACAGGGTGCCGAGGACGATGCCCAGCAGGCCGCCCCAGAGCAGGAAACCGCCGTCGCGGATGTCGATGACCTGTAGCAGGTCGTCGCGGTACATCGGCCAGTAGGCCAGGACGAAGCCCAGGCGGGCGAACAACAAGCCCAGCAGGAACAGGTTGAACAGCGCCGACTCCGGGTTCTCGCCGCCACGTCTGGCCACCCGCCAGCCGACCAGGCTGGCGATGCCCAGCGCCGCGAGCAGCAGCAGGTGATTCAGGGCCATGGTCAGTGGCCCGAGGGTGACGGTCAGCATCAGCCTTGGCTCCTGGTCTGGGCCCAGTGTTGCAGGAACCCGGCGGCGTCGATCTCGCCGGTGATACGGCGGGCGCGGCGCTCGTCGCCTTCCGGGCCGATCCAGATCAGGCTGGGCGGGCCTGGCACCTGGTAGCGCTGCAGCAGTTCGCGGCTGGCCGGGGAGTCGGCGGTCACATCCAGGCGCAGCAGGTGCACGCCGGCCAGGCTGGCCTGGACATCGCCACGGCCGAACACCTGCTTTTCCATGACCTTGCACGACACGCACCAGTCGGCATAGTAGTCCACCAGCACCCATTGGCCACGGGCCTTGGCGGCGTCGAGCTCACGTTGCAGGTCGGCCGGCGCGCTCACGGTGACGAAGGCGTCGTGGGCGTTGGCCGGGGCTGTCGTGGTGCCCTTGCCGGCGAAGGGCTGCAGGGGTTGCCACAGGTCGTTGCCCCCGGCCGCGGCACCCACCAGCAGCAGGCCACCCCACAAGGCGCCGAGCAGGGGAATGGCGCGCAAGGCGGGTAGGCGCTGCAGGGCCGGCCAGGCGGCCCAGCCCAGGGCGATCAGCCAGGCGCCGGCCAGGGCCAGCACCAGGGTTTCCGCCAGCAGGCCACGCACGGTGTACAGGGCCATGGCCAGGAACACGAAGCCGAACAAGCCCTTGACCAGGTTCATCCAGGCGCCCGGGCGCGGCAGGTAGCGGTTGCCCAGGGTCACCAGCAATAGCAGGGGCACGCCCATGCCCAGCCCGAGGGTGAACAGCACCAGCGCGCCTTGCAGCACATCGCCGCTCTGGGCGATGAACAACAGCGCACCGGCCAGCGGCGCGGTCATGCACGGGCCCAGCAGCAGGCCCGACAAGGCGCCCAGTAACGCCGCGCCGTACAGGTTGCCGCCACGGGTGCCTTGCCCGGCGCGGTCCAGGCGGTCGCGCAGGGCGGCCGGCAACTGCAGTTCGAAGGCGCCGAACATCGGCAGGGCCAGGAGCACGAACAGGCCGGCCAGGCTGCCCAGCAGCCAGGGCTGTTGCAACCAGGCTTGCAGGCTGGCGCCCAGCAGCGCGGCGATCACGCCGAGGGCGGCATACACCAGCGCCATGCTCAACACATAGACGCCGGCCAGCCACCAGCCGCGGCGGGCGCTGGCGCCGTTGCCCAGGACCAGCCCGGCGAGGATCGGCAGCATCGGCAGCGAGCAGGGGGTGAAGGCCAGCAGCAGGCCCAGACCGAAGAACGCCAGCAGGCTCCAGGCCAGGCTGTCCTGTTGCAGGGTGCCGGCCAGGGCCTGGTCGCTGGCCTGGTCGGCAGTGGCGGCTGGCGCTGCGCTACCGCCGAGGGCAATCGGCGTGGTCTGCGGCGGGTAGCACAGGCCGGCGTCGGCGCAGCCTTGCCAGCCCAGGCGCAGTTCACCGCTGGCGCTGGCCGGGAGCAATAGCTCAAGCTCGGTGCGGTAGACCGCGCTGTCGCCAAAGAACTCGTCGTGGTGGTTTTCAGCCTGGGGCAGGGACGGGTGCTGTTCAGGAGGCAGGCCGTCGAATTTCAGGCGCTTCTGGTAGAGGTAGTAGCCGTCCTTGATCTGGAAATGCAGGCGCGTCTGGCCGTTTTCCAGGCGGTCGTGGGTCAGGACGAAGGCCTCGTTGACCGGCAGGAAGTCCGGTTTGACCGCGAAAGGATTGGCCTGGAGGGGGCCGGCGAGCAGGAATGTCAGGAAGAGCAGGAGAACACGCATGTCGACGCCTTGGCAGAGCTTTGAAGAGGAACATGCTGGCCCGGGCTTATTAACTGAAGGTTAACTTGGTCCTAGGATCGGCAGTTGCTCTGGCCAGGTTGACAGGTAATAAAAACCCGGCGCAAGCGCCGGGTTGCACGCAATTCTGGGGTCAGGCCTTGCGGACTTTTGCGACCCGGCTCTCATCCAGGTCCTTGCAGGCCTTCTGGATCATCTGCTCGGTGATCGGGATCTCGCGTCCCTGGGCATCGATGATCGAGCCGCAGACCTGAGTTTGTGGACGGTTCTGGGTCTTGGGCGTGTCGGTGCTGTGCTGCAAGCTCATGTCCTGTCTCCTCTTTCAGGTTCAAGCTCAAGGTAGCGCTTCGCCGTGACTGGTCTGTGACAGTTTCTTCGGCGTCATGCCGGATCAGTCCAACAGAAACGGCGGTAAAGCTCCAGTCGCAGGTTAGAACGAATGGGCATAGTCACTGTCGTCCTGTTCGTTCATGGGACGGTGTCGCATTCCCCGGCGTTGCACAGGGCCGACGAGTGGTAGTCTTGGTCTTGTCTCCGTATGGAACCCCCTCGCCATGCCCGATTCGATCTCCCCCCGCCAGCGCCGCGCCCTGCACCTGGGCTGGCGTTTCGTGCGCCCCTATCGCCGCCAGGCGCTGCTGGCCTTGCTGGCGCTGGTGGTCACCGCCGCCATCACCCTGTCCATGGGCCAGGGCATCCGCCTATTGGTCGATCAGGGCTTCATGACCGGCTCGGCGCACCAGCTCAACCAGACCATCGGCCTGTTCCTGCTGCTGGTGCTGGCCCTGGCGGTGGGGACCTTCGCCCGCTTTTACCTGGTGTCGTGGATCGGCGAACGCTGCGTGGCCGATATCCGCCGGGCGGTGTTCGACCACCTGATCGGCCTGCACCCGGGCTTCTTCGAGGACAACCGCAGCTCGGAGATCCAGTCGCGGCTGACCGCCGACACCACCTTGCTGCAATCGGTGATCGGCTCGTCGCTGTCGATGTTCCTGCGTAACGCGCTGATGGTGCTGGGCGGGGTGATCCTGCTGTTTGTCACCAATCCCAAACTGACCAGCATCGTGGTGCTGGCCTTGCCGCTGGTACTGGCACCGATCCTGCTGTTCGGCCGGCGCGTGCGCAGCCTGTCGCGGCAGAGTCAGGACCGGGTGGCCGACGTGGGCAGCTATGTCGCCGAGGCCCTCGGCCAGATCAAGACGGTGCAGGCCTACAATCATCAGGGGCATGACCAGGCGCGCTTCGCTGAGACCGTGGAGGCGGCGTTCGGCGTGGCACGCCGGCGCATCGCCCAGCGCGCCTGGCTGATCACCCTGGTGATCGTGCTGGTGCTGGGGGCGGTGGGGGTGATGCTCTGGGTCGGCGGCATGGACGTGATCGCCGGGCGCATCTCCGGCGGTGAGCTGGCCGCCTTCGTGTTCTACAGCCTGATCGTCGGCAGCGCTTTTGGCACCCTGAGCGAGGTGATCGGCGAACTGCAACGGGCCGCTGGTGCCGCCGAGCGTATCGCCGAGCTGTTGGCGGCGAAGACGGCGATTCTGGCCCCGACACGACCTCAGGGGCTGGCGCAGGGCCGTGCCACGGGCGACATCCAGCTGAGCGACGTGCGTTTCGCGTACCCGTCGCGCCCCACAACGGTGGCCATCGATGGCTTGAGCCTGCACATCCGTCCGGGCGAAACCGTGGCCCTGGTCGGGCCGTCGGGGGCCGGCAAGTCGACCCTGTTCGACCTGCTGCTGCGCTTCTACGACCCGCAGGGCGGCGCGATTCTGCTCGACGGCCAAGCGATCACCGGGCTGGAGCCGACCGAGCTGCGTCGTCAGTTCGCCCTGGTGGCCCAGCAGCCGGCGCTGTTCCGTGGCACGGTCGAGGCCAACATCCGCTATGGCCGGCCCGAGGCCAGCCTGGCCGAGGTCGAGGCGGCGGCGCGCGGCGCCCATGCCCATGAGTTCATCGCCCAGTTGCCCCAGGGCTACCAGACGCTGCTGGGCGAGGGCGGCGTGGGCTTGTCCGGCGGCCAGCGCCAGCGTCTGGCGATCGCCCGGGCGTTGCTGGTGGATGCGCCGATCCTGCTGCTGGACGAGGCCACCAGCGCCCTGGACGCGCAGAGCGAGCACCTGATCCAGCAGGCGTTGCCGCAGCTGATGGCCGGGCGCACCACGCTGGTCATCGCCCACCGCCTGGCGACGGTGCAGCATGCCGACCGCATCGCGGTGATCGACAAAGGCCGACTGGCGGCAGTCGGCAGCCATCGACAACTGATCGAGCAAAGCCCACTCTACGCACGCTTGGCAGCGCTGCAGTTCAACCCGGCATGAGCGGCCATGGCTGTCACCGTTTTGTAACAATTCTGTAGCAATTGCCTGAGACTATCTGCCTCGGCGGTTGCGCAGGTGCTCGCCCTGGCTGCCATCGCCCGATGGCGGCGTTTTCGGGCCAGCGAACGAGGACAAGGATGCCTCCGTCGGCGGTGCCGCCATGCGCCGTTTTCCCTCTTCCTTGTTCCGAGATCCGCAATCTTGCGTAAATCCCTCAGAGTGCAAATTCTCTCCCTGCTCGGTGGCAGCCTGGTGGCGATCCTGCTGATCGCCTTGGTCTGCTTCCAGTTCCTGTCGTCCAGCGTGCGCGGCTATGCCGAGCTGGTGGACGGACCGTTGCGTGCCTCGCAGCTGATCGACGAAGCCAACCTGCAGTTCAAGATCCAGGTGCAGGAGTGGAAGAACGTGCTGCTGCGTGGCCGCCAGCCGGCGGAACTGGACAAGTACTGGCAGCAGTTCCAGGCCCGCGAGCAGCAGGTGCAGCAGTTGCTGGGGCAATTGATCGACAGCAGTGAGCCGGCGCTCAAGGCGCGCCTGGAGCAGCTCAAGGCCAGCCATCGGCAGCTGGGATCGGCCTACGCGCAAGGTCGCCAGGCGTTTCTGGCCGCCGGCGGCGATCCGGTGGCGGGCGACCTGGCGGTCAAGGGCGTGGACCGTGCCACCAGCGACCAGATGAGTGCGTTGGTGGAGCAGCTGCGCGCCGATGCCCACGGGCGTGCCGGCGCCATCAGCGCCAGCGCCGAGCGCACGGTGTGGCTGGGCGTGCTGGTGATGCTGGGCTCGGCCGTGCTGGTCGGGCTGTTCAGCCTGTGGCTGGTCAACCGCAGCTTGGTCGAGCCGATTCGCCAGCTGATCGACTATGTCGCCCAGCTCAGCCAGGGGCGTTTCGCCGCCCGCGTCGACAGCCGCCGCGAGGATGAACTGGGGCGCCTGGCGCTGGCCGCCAACACCCTGCGCGACTTCCTCGCCGACACCGTCGGCCGTCTCAAGGACAACGCCGAGGAGCTGGAAAGCGCTAGCGGCCGGCTGCGCAGCATCGCCGGCGACATGGCCCACGGCACCCACGACCAGTTCCAGCGCACCGACCAGGTCGCCACGGCCATGCACGAGATGTCGGCCACCGCCCAGGAAGTGGCGCGCCACGCCGCCGATGCCGCCCGCGCTGCGGACGAGGCCGACCACAGCGCCCAGGCCGGCGAGCAGGTCATGCAGCGAACCATCGACACCATCGCCGTGGTCAACCGCGAAATCGCCGGTACCGCAGCGGTGATCCGTCACCTGGAGCACGACAGCACGCGGATCGGCAAGGTACTCGAAGTGATTCGCGGCATCGCCGAGCAGACCAACCTGCTGGCGCTTAACGCCGCCATCGAGGCCGCCCGTGCCGGCGAGGCCGGGCGCGGCTTCGCGGTGGTGGCCGACGAGGTGCGCAGCCTGGCCCAGCGCACCGCGGCGTCGATCGCCGAGATCCACCAGATCATCGAGGCGGTGCAGTCGGGCGCGGTGGAGGCGGTCAAGGCCATCGAGAGCGGCCAGCAGCGCAGCGAGGAGGGCGCCGAGCAGGTGCAGCAGGCCGGGCAGATGCTGCAGCGCATCACCACGGCCGTGGAGGCGATCCGCGACATGAACCGGCAGATCGCCACCGCTGCCGAGGAGCAGACCAGCGTCGCCGAGGACATCTCGCGCAACCTGGTCGAGATCACCCGCATCGCCACTGCAAACCAGGAGGCCGTGCAGCATACCGAGCAAGCCGGGCAGCGCCTGCACGGGTTGTCGGGGCAGCTGGGCGAAGTCACTTCCCGATTGACTGCCTGACAAGCCTGCACGATCCCTGAGTAGGAGCGGCCTTGCCGAGGCGTCGGACCGGCCGGAAAGGGCCGCAAAGCGGCCCCGGCGATCTTCGCGTCAAAACTGAAATCTCGGGGCCGTTGCACGGCCCTTTCGCGGCACAAGGCCGCTCCTACAGGCGTTCGGGGGAAAACCGCCATCCCCCAGGCAAAGTACCCATCCATTTGGCGGATTGCCGCCAACCCACCCCGGCCAAGCCCACTGCGCCAGCACGCCACAGCCCTGCGCCATTGGCCCAGGCCAACCTGGCACACTCCCTGCTTTACGGCGCCCCGGGCCACGGCCCGAGGCGATCGTGCCCCGATTCCGCAAGACTCCTGCTGACCAGAACAACAACATCCGGGCGTGCACGCCGGGGGCAACGACTGCCAGTCCTTCACTTCAATTGGATTGAGCTAATGAAAAAAATCCTGCTGACGCTCCTGTGCCTGGGCGTCATCGGCTGCTCCAAGCCCGCGGAGCCACAGAAGTCCGTCGATGTCCTGCTGATCGGCGGCGGCATCATGAGTGCGAGTCTTGGGACCTACCTCACCGAGCTGGAACCGAGCTGGAAGGTCGACGTCTACGAACGCATGGACCAGGTCGCCGAGGAAAGCTCCAACGCCTGGAACAACGCCGGCACCGGTCACTCGGCGTTCTGCGAGCTGAACTACACCAGCGTCGGCAAGGACGGCAGCATCGACATCAGCAAGGCGGTCAACGTCAACGAGCAGTTCGAGGTGTCCAAGCAGTTCTGGGCCTACCAGGTCGAGCAGGGCGTGCTGAGCAACCCGCGTTCGTTCATCAACAACGTGCCGCACATGAGCTTCGTCTGGGGTGACGAGAACGTCGCCTTCCTGCACAAGCGCGTCGAGGCCCTGCAACACAGCTCGCTGTTCCGCGGCATGGAGATCACCGAGGACCACGAGCAGATCCGCAAGTGGGTGCCGCTGGTGATGGAAGGCCGTGAACCCGGGCAGAAGGTGGCCGCGACCCGCATGGCCATCGGCACCGACGTGAACTTTGGCGAGATCACCCGCCAGCTGTTCGCCTCGATGACCCGGAACCCCAATGTGCAACTGCACCTGAGCCACGAAGTGCGCGACATCGTGCGCAATGACGATGGCAGCTGGAACGTGGTGGTGGCCGACCTGGCCAACGGCGGCAAGGAGTCCGCGGTCAAGGCCAAGTTCGTCTTCATCGGCGCCGGTGGTGGCGCGCTCAAGTTGCTGCAGAAGTCCGGCATTCCAGAGGCAGAAGGCTACGCCGGCTTCCCGGTCGGTGGCCAGTTCCTGATGACCGACAATGCCGACCTGGTCGCCCGCCACAAGGCCAAGCTCTACGGCAAGGCCTCGGTCGGCGCGCCGCCGATGTCGGTGCCGCACCTGGACACCCGGGTGATCGATGGCAAGGAAGTGCTGTTGTTCGGCCCGTTCGCGACCTTCTCCACCAAGTACCTCAAGCACGGCTCGCTGCTGGACATGTTCAGCTCGCTGACCACCCACAACATCAGCCCGATGATGCACGCCGGGATCGACAACATTGACCTCAGCACCTACCTGATGGGCCAGTTGATGCTGAGCTTCGATGACCGCATGGCGGCCCTGCGCGAGTACTTCCCCAACGCCAAGAACGAAGACTGGAAGCTGCTCCAGGCCGGCCAGCGCGTGCAGGTGATCAAGAAGGATCCCGAGCACGGTGGCGTGCTGCAGTTCGGCACTGAAGTGGTGGCCGCTGAGGACGGCAGCATTGCCGCGCTGCTGGGCGCTTCGCCCGGTGCCTCGACCGCCGCGCCGATCATGCTCAGCGTGCTGGAGAAGACCTTCAAGGACCGGATCAAGAGTGCCGAGTGGCAAGCCAAGCTCAAGGAGATCGTGCCGACCTACGGCCAGAAGCTGAACAACGACCTAGAGCTGACCAACAAGACCCGTGAGTGGAGCAGTGCGCGCCTGCAACTGCTGTACGTGCCGGTGTTGCCGGAGTAAGAAAAGTCGCAGTCCATTGGACTGCGCTTTCATGCGAGAAACAAAGCCCTCTGTAGGAGCGGCCTTGTGCCGCGAAAGGGCTGCGCAGCAGCCCCGGCGATCTTTGCAACAACGCTGAAATCCCGGGGCTGCTGTGCAGCCCTTTCGCGGCACAAGGCCGCTCCTACAGGGTCCAGTGTTGCCTGGTGCAGGGCGCCACCTGACCTTTTCGCAGGCAACAAAAAACCCGCTCGAGGCGGGTTTTTTGTGGGATATGGTCGGAGAGACAGGATTCGAACCTGCGGCCTTCTCGTCCCGAACGAGACGCGCTACCTGGCTGCGCTACACTCCGATGTCCAAAATGCTACTGCATCGCTTTTTTCAACGCAACCCCTTGTTGCAAAAAGGAGTTGCGCTAAAAAGCGGGACTGGATCACAGCTCCTTGACGGTGCGGATCTGGTCCTTGTTGATGCGCGTGCGCTTGCCGTCGAGCTGCTCGAACTCGTAGAAGCCGGAGTCTTCGTCATAGGAAGGGGTGTCCACCGCCTGGATCTCGCGGCCGTCGTTCAGGGTGATGACGGTTGGCGAGGCGCAGCCAGCGAGGGCGCCCAGGCCCAGGGCAAGCAGGAAGGCGGGAAGGGTCCGTTGGATCATTGTGTTTCTCCAGTGCGATGGTGCTAGATGTCATTAAGACGCAGGGCGTCCACGCAAGTTCCTTGCACAGTGCAGCATAGCGCCATCGCGTAGGCATTGACCAAGAACAACGCCGCAGGCGGCCTGTGATATAACAGCGCACATTCCCAGTTACCCTGCGACGGACTCCCATGAAAGCCAAGGCAGATATCCCTTTCGTTGCGCTGAACATCGCCGTGCTGACGGTCAGCGACACCCGCACCTTCGACACCGATACCTCCGGGCAGCTGTTCGTCGATCGCCTGAGCGCCGCCGGCCACCGCCTGGCCGAGCGCGTGCTGCTCAAGGACGACCTGTACAAGATCCGCGCCCAGGTCGCGACCTGGATCGCCGATGATCAGGTGCAGGTGGTGCTGATCACCGGCGGCACCGGCTTTACCGGCCGCGACAGCACCCCGGAAGCCGTGGCGTGCCTGCTGGACAAGCAGGTCGAGGGCTTTGGCGAATTGTTCCGGCAGATCTCGGTGGCCGATATCGGCACCTCCACCGTGCAGTCCCGCGCCCTGGCGGGGCTGGCCAACGGCACCCTGGTCTGCTGCCTGCCGGGTTCGACCAACGCCGTGCGCACCGGTTGGGACGGCATCCTTGCCGAGCAGCTGGACGCCCGTCATCGGCCGTGCAATTTCGTGCCGCACCTGAAGCAGGCGGCGGCCTGTGACAGCCGTGGCTGAGGTGGCCCGGCCCTTGATGCCGGTGGAAGAAGCCCTGGAGCGCCTGTTGGCGCTGGCCGACACGGCGCCCATCGCCGAGACCGAACAGGTGGCCCTGGCCGACGCCGAAGGGCGGGTCCTGGCCCATGAACTGGTGGCCGGCCTCGACCTGCCGCCGTGGCCCAACAGCGCCATGGATGGCTACGCCCTTTGCCTGGCCGACTGGCAGGGCGAACCGCTGCGGGTGACCCAACGCATCTTTGCCGGGCATGCGCCACAGCCCCTGGAACCTGGCACCTGCGCACGGATCTTCACCGGCGCGCCGCTGCCGGAAGGCGCCGATTGCGTCGAGATGCAGGAAAACACCGAGGTGCTCGAGGATGGTCGGGTGCGTTTCCTCGAACCGCTGGCGCTGGCGCAGAACGTGCGCCCCAAGGGCCAGGAAACCCGTGTCGGCGAACAGGTGATGAGCGCCGGTACGCGGCTGGGCCCGATCCAGCTTGGCCTGGCCGCGACCCTGGGTTTCGGTACGCTTGAAGTGCGGCGCCGGCCCCGGGTGGCGGTGCTGTCGACCGGCGACGAGCTGGTCGAGCCGGGCCTGGCCCTGGGTCCCGGGCAGATCTACAACAGCAACCGACGCCTGCTGGTCAGCTGGCTGCAACGCCTGGGCTGCACGGTGGTCGATGCGGGCATCCTCCCGGACGATCTCGAGCGTACCCGTCAGTGCCTGGGCGGGCTGGGCGATGTCGACCTGATCCTGTCCACCGGCGGCGTGTCGGTGGGCGAAGCCGATTTCCTCGGCCTGGCCCTGCGCGAGGCGGGTGAGCTGGCGCTGTGGAAGCTGGCGATCAAGCCGGGCAAGCCGCTGACCTTCGGCCATTACCAGGGCGTGCCGGTGATCGGCCTGCCGGGTAACCCGGCCTCGACCCTGGTCACCTTCGGCCTGTTGACCCGGCCTTACCTGCTGCGTCGAATGGGCGTGGCCCATGTCGCGCCGCTGCGCTTCAGCGTGCCGGCGGGCTTCGACTGGCCCAAGGCCGGAACGCGCCGCGAGTACCTGCGGGCGCGCATCGAGGACGGTCGCGTGCGCATCTACAAGAACCAGAGCTCCGGCGTGCTGCGCAGCGCGGCATGGGCCGATGGCGTGGTGGAAGTACTCGAAGGCACGACGCCGCAACAGGGCGATGCGGTGACGTTCATTCCGTTCAGCGAGCTACTTGGCTAGCACGCCGCCTGCGGCCGCCGCGCCGGCCGGCGCCAGCTGGGTCAGGCGCACGTGCACGTTCTCCAACTGCTGGGCGGCGACGCTCCAGTCATGACGCTGGCGGGCGAACTGGCGCCCGGCCTCGCTGAGCTGGCACATGCGCCATGGCTGGTTGAGCAGCTGGGTGACCAGTAGCGCCAGCTGGCCGCTGTCGTCGCTGCCCAGGTAGTGCTCGCCGTTGTTCATGGCCAGGCCCGAGGCGCCCTTGCTGGTGGTGATCACCGGCAACCCGGCGGCCATCGCCTCGAGAATCTTCACCTTGGAGCCGCCGGCATGGCGCAGTGGCGCGAAGAACAGCGCCGAGCGCCGTTGCAGCTCGCGCAGGTCGGGGCGATAGCCCACCCACTCGATGCGCGGGTCGTTCCAGTGCAGCTTCCAGCTGGCCGGCAGGGCGTGGCCGGCAATGGCCAGGCGCACCGCCGGGTTGCTCATCCACACCTGGGGCAGGATCTCCTCCAGCGCCCATTCGATGGCCTCCAGGTTGGCGCCGTACTCGAAGTTGCCGACGAACAGCAGGCGCTGGCTATGCGGCGTGGGGCGCACGTCCTGGTAGTGGTCGCAGTCCACGCCATTGACCACCACGTTCACCGGGCGCCCGCTGATCTGGCCGATCAGCTCGGCGTCGCAGGCGCTGACCGCCACCACCTCGGTGGGCTGGCGCAGCACCCGCTGCTCCCAGCGCCGGTAGCGCCAGCGATCGAAGGCGTTCAGCGGCCGTAGCCACAGGGGCAGGCGGTCGTGGCAGGCGGCGCCCATCACCGATTCCAGGTAGTGCTCGCTGAGCATGTAGGGCAGGCCACGGGCTTGCAAGGCCTTCTCGAACGGCTGGAAGCTGTAGCTATGCTCGATCTGGATCACGTCCCAGGGTTCGTCCAGCAGTTGCTCGAAGCGGTGCCTCAGGCAGGGCGCCAGGCCATTGATGATGGCCCGCATGGGGTAGTCGATGATGGGCGAGGCCAACAGGTTCAGCGGGCTGTGCAGTGCACGCCGGGGCAGCACCACCAGGCGTTCCACCAGGGGTTCAAGGGCTTCTCGCGCCGCGTCGCTCAAGGGAACCTTCGACTGCACCAGCAAGGTGATCCGGTGGCCATGCTGCGCCAGGGCGCGCAGCAGGTGGTATTGCCGGGTCTTGCTGCCGCTGGTGGTGGGCCAGGGCAGGTAGGGCAGGGTCCAGAGTATGCGCATGAGCCCGAATCCTCGCGGTTGGCCGGGTGTCGGCCCTGGATGGCAAAACGCGCCCTCTGGCAGTCAAGCAGGTGCTGCTGCTGCCGGGGCGCGTCCATAGATATCAGTAAAGCGCACGATGTCGTCTTCGCCCAGGTACTCGCCGCTCTGCACCTCGATCATCACCAGGTCGATGACGCCGGGGTTGGTCAGGCGATGGCTGCGCCCGGGCTTGATGAAGGTCGACTCGTTGGTGTCGAGCAGAAACTCCTCTTCACCGTTGGTCACGCAGGCCATGCCGCTGACCACGATCCAGTGCTCGCTGCGATGATGGTGCATCTGCAGCGACAGCGATTCGCCGGGGCGGACCATGATGCGCTTGATCTTGAACCGCGGCCCTTCCTCGAGCACGGTGTACAGGCCCCAGGGGCGGGTCACGGTGCGGTGCAGGCGGTAGGCGTCGTGGCCCTGGCGCTTGAGCTGCTGGGCGATCACCTTGACCTCCTGGCTGCGCGCCGCATCGGCGATCAGCAGGGCGTCGGGGGTGTCGATGACGATCAGGTTGTCCAGGCCCACCGCGCCCACCAGCCGCCGTGGCGAGTCGATGTAGCAGTTGCTCACGTCGTGCAGCACGGTTTCGCCGTTGCAGTGGTTGCCCTGGCTGTCGGCCGGGCGCAGCTCGCGCACCGCTTCCCAGCTGCCGATGTCGCTCCAGCCAATGGCGCAGGGCACCACGGCTACCTGGGTAGAGGGTTCCATGAGGGCGTAGTCGATAGAAATATCAGGGGCCAGCGCGAAACTGTCGGCGTCGAGTTCCACCTGCTGGCCGCACGTCCCCTCCTTGAACTGGCTCTGCGCCAGGCAGTGGGTCACGTTGTGCAGCACCTCGGGGGCATGGGCCTGCAGCTCCTGCAGCACGGTGCCGGCGCGCAGGCAGAACATGCCGGCGTTCCACAGGTGCCGGCCGCCGTCCAGATAGACCTGGGCGGTGTCGGCGTCGGGCTTTTCGACGAAGCGGGCGACCTGATAGGCGCCGTCGTCCAGCGCCTGACCTTGCTCGATATAGCCGAAGCCGGTCTCGGCACGGGTCGGCAGCAGGCCGAAGGTGGTCAGCCAGCCTTGTGCGGCCAGGGCCATGGCCCGCTGGACGGCCGCCTCGAAGGCGTCCTGGTCCTGGATCAGGTGATCGGCGGGCAGTACCAGCAGCAGGCTGTCCTCGCCATGCAGGCGCGCGCAGTGCAGTGCCGCGGCGGCGATGGCGGGGGCGGTGTTGCGACCGAAGGGTTCGAGGATGAAGTCCAGGGCGATGCGCTGGGTGCCGACCTGGCGATACTCGTCCTGGGTACGGAACACCACTTCGCGGTTGGTCACCGTGAGCACCCGCTCGACGCCGGGCAGGCTGCTGGCGCGGCTGAAGGTCTTCTGCAGTAGGCTCATGCCATCGGGCAGGCGCATGAAGGGCTTGGGCATGGCCTCGCGGGAGACCGGCCACAATCGGGTGCCGGCGCCGCCAGCGATGATGCAGGGGATCAGAACGCTCATAGTCACAGCCTCGAATCAGGGCGCCGGGGGGCGGCGCAATGCAAGGAAATCACGACCTGTCAGGCGTCTGGCGGCGTAAAGTCAATAAAATGACTTTTCGAGTCGGCTTCGTCCGTGATGGCCAAATATTTGTCAGATGATGCACCTGTGGCGCCCGGCTTTCAATGGCATTTGTGTGAAACGGCGGTTTTTCGGCGTTGCAGGGAGCAATCTGCTCGTCGCAGTGGTCGAGATTGCGGTAGGGCATTTCTATTCGGGGAGAACGGCATGAGCGAGCGCAAGGCACTGTTGATCCTGCATGGCAAACAGGCCGGCAATGAAGAGGTGCGAGCCGCGGTGGGCCAGCTGCGCGAGCGGGGCTGGGCCCTGGATGTGCGGCTGACCTGGGAGGGCGGCGACGCCCAGCGCCTGGTCGACGAGGCCCTGGCGGCGGGCTATGGCCAGGTGGTGGCCGGTGGCGGTGACGGCACCTTGCGTGACGTGGCCGAAGCCATGGGCCTGGCCGCTACCCAGGCCAGCCTGGCGCTGCTGCCGCTGGGCACCGCCAACGACTTCGCCAGGGCGGCCGGCGTGCCCCTCGAGCCGCAGGCGGCCCTCGACCTGCTGGAGGTGCCGGCGCGGCCGATCGACCTGGGGCGGGTGGGCGACCAGTTGTTCCTGAACATGGCCACCGGGGGCTTCGGCAGCCAGGTCACGGCCAACACCTCGGAAGACCTGAAGAAAGTGCTGGGCGCAGCGGCCTACCTGTTCACCGGCCTGTCACGCTTCAGCGAGCTGCAGGCCGCCTCGGTGGAACTGCAGGGGCCCGGCTTCCAGTGGCAGGGCGAGTTGCTGGCGCTGGGCATCGGCAATGGCCGCCAGGCCGGCGGCGGGCACGTGCTGTGCCCGGAGGCGACAGTAGATGACGGCCTGCTGGATATCGGCATTCTGCCGGCGCCGCAGGAGGTAGCGGGGGCCTTGCGCGACCTGCTGGCCGGCGACGGGCTGTTCGTCCGCGCGCGCTTGCCCTGGGTGGAAATCAAGGGCGCCCAGGGGTTGGACATCAATCTCGACGGCGAGCCACTGCAGGCCGCCAGCCTGCGCTTCGAGGCCATGCCGAGGGCGTTGCGCGTGCACCTGCCGACGGACTCGCCGCTGCTCAGTCGTCCAGGCTGATGATCTTCTCGCGCACGGCGAACAGCACCAGCCCCGCCACGTCGTAAATCTGCAGGCGTTTCATGATCTGCGAGCGATGGGTCTCCACGGTCTTGATCGACAGGCCCAGGCCGGCGGCGATCTCCCGGGTGGACTTGCCGCGCACGATCAGGCGCAGGATTTCCAGCTGGCGGCCGGTCAGGTTGTGCCCTTCGCTGCTTGGCTGGCGGCCGCTCTGGGCGCGCAGCAGAGCTTGGTTGATCACGGTGTGGGCGATGGCCGGGCTGAGGTAGCGTTCGTCGTTGCGCAGCGCAGTGAGCGCCTGTTCCAGCTCGGTGGCGGTGGTGTCCTTGAGCAGGTAACCGTGGGCGCCGCTTTCCAGGGCGCGCATGATCATTTCCGGATCGGTGTGCATCGACAGGATCAGGACCTTGCAGGTGCAACCGTTTGCGCGCAATTGCGTCAGTGCGTCCAGGCCGCTGGTCGAGCGCATGGAAATGTCCAGCAGGACGATGTCCGGCGCCAGGCGCAGGACGTGTTCCAAGAGTCGTCCGCCGTCGTCAGCCTCGCCGATCACGGTGTAACCGGGAATGTCCGAGACCAGTGCCCTGACGCCTGCGCGAATCAGGGAGTGGTCGTCCACCAGCAGTAATCTACAGGTCATCGGGGGCAGGGGTCCTGGCGCGTTCTTGGCTGCGGGGCGGCCATGGGAAGAGGGCGTCGATCTGGGTGCCCTGGCCGGGCTGGCTGGTGATGGTCAGGCTGCCTTGCAGGGCGGTCACCCGTTCCTGCATGCCGGCCATGCCGCGCTGGCCGTATTCCGCCGGGGCCTGGGCCGGCACGAAGCCGCCGCCGTCGTCGTGGATCGACAGTGCCAGGCCGGCCGGGGTGCGTTGCAGGCGAACCACCAGGTTGCGCGCGTCGGCGTGGCGCAGCATGTTGGTGACCGCCTCCTGGGTAATGCGGAAGGCGGCCATGGCCACCTCTTCGCTGATGCCGCCCAGGCGCTGGTGGCATTCCAGGCTCCAGTGCACCTCGGTGTTCTCCAGGGTGCGCAGCAGGTGCGCGCGCAGGCTCGCCTCCAGGCCCAGACTGGCCAGCTGGCGGGGGTTGAGAATGGTGGAAACGTCGCGCACGTTGCTCAGGGTCAGGTCCAGGGTGCTGCGCAGGGTGCTGCAGTGCTCCTGCAGTTCGGCCGGAACCCGGCGTTGCAGCCAGTCGACCTGGAGCTTGGCGGCAGTCAGCAATTGACCGATATCGTCGTGCAGCTCGCGGCTCAGTCTCTGGCGCTCGCTTTCCTGCACCTTGAGCATGCGCGTGGCCAGTTCCGCCGGGCGCAGGCTGATCGAGCGCGCCCAGTGGCGCAGGTGCCAGCCGACGCCGAGCATCGCCAGCAGTTGCAGCAGCAGCAAGCTGGCCGACAGGGGCTGGGTGCTCAGGTACACCACCAGGTTCGCCGCCAGAGATGCAACGCACAGCAGCGCGGTGGTCCAGCGCAGCAGGGCAACTCTGGAGTGGCAACGCTGGAGAAACTTCAAGCGTGGGAGCATAGATAGGGAAGCCACTGAGTTATAGCGGTTTTTAGCATTGCACACGTCTGACCAGAGGTTTTTCCGCCCCGCCTTCAATCAAGTGTCGGATGCGGATCCAATCGCCCGATAACCTGGGCGCGCATGTTCGAATGCGCGCATGTTATCACTTTGATTGAGTTTGGTCGCGGGGGGATAACTGCTTGAAACCTCGTATTTTCCGGGCTGTGGCGGGCCTGTCGGGCGAGGGGTTGGCTAGCAGAGTGCCATTATTAAATGATGTTTCCGCTGCGTGTGGAACAACTAACATTTCGCCTTCGCCCACACATTTGGAAAAACTTGTCCAACTTTGCAAGTTTCACCCCGGAGCGGGTTTAGTTGTGCCTCAGTTGCTCGCTTTAGTGTTGCCGATCGGAAGCGTCGGTGCCGTTATCCGCTGTATGGGGGTGGGCGCAGAAGACACCCGTCCGCTGGCAGTCCGCGCACAGCTGCATGGACGGCTGGCCCAGGGCGTTGGCCAGTTCACCCAGCAGCAGCCGCTGTTCGTCGGTGTCCATGCCCAGCTGGCCGGTGTGCGGGTCGAGCAGCTCCAGTTGCCAGTCGAGCAAGGTCAGGCAGGCGGCCAGAGCAGGCAGGCTGCTGCCGTGCAGGTGCTGTTGGGCACAGGTAGGCGCGAGCAGTTGTCTCAGGGCGAACGCATAGTGAGCCACCTCGAGCAGGTCGAGGGCATCGGCACGGCGGGCGAGGGTGTCGAGTGCCGCGTTGAGGCTGTGGCAGGCGTCCGGGTCGTTGGCGATCAGTTC
This sequence comes from Pseudomonas carassii, assembly GCF_036324045.1. NCBI lineage: Bacteria > Pseudomonadati > Pseudomonadota > Gammaproteobacteria > Pseudomonadales > Pseudomonadaceae > Pseudomonas > Pseudomonas carassii. Next base: position 18,235 of record NZ_JAZDCT010000009.1, read on the forward strand.
CAGGTGCTGCAGGCATTCCTGGGACCTGGCCAGCAGGACCTGCGCGTCCTGCAGAAAGGCTGCCACAGCGGCGTTGTGCAGTGGAGTGCTATCCATCATGGCGCCCCGTCGTCGGGGATTGGCCGTACCAAGATGATCGCTCGCAAAAGCCTGACTCCGTTCATGCAGTGAGAATGGCGTCACATTAATGGCTAATGGATATTGCGAACATCAGGTTGCACCCGATTGCTACTAGGGGTTTCCCTGATGAGGATTCAGGTAGGTCGTTCGTTGCGAGCGACGGACGCGGTGGGATGTGGCAGCAGTAAAGCATGATGGTAAAGTGATATCAATCACCCGGCGCGGCTTTTTCCATCAGGGGTCAAGCTGCGCGCGCATCCGCCGATACAGGGGGATGCATTCATTTTTTACCGACTCACGCCTGGGGGCTTTCCAATGGCTGGCATTCTCGACACGGTAGACCAACGCACGCAACTGGTGGGTGAGAACCGCCTGGAAATCCTCATGTTCCGCCTGGCCGGCCGACAGTTGTTCGCCATCAACGTGTTCAAGGTCCAGGAAGTGCTGCAACTGCCCAAGCTGACCCTCATGCCGCAGCGCCATTCCTTCGTCTGCGGCGTGGTCAACCTGCGCGGCCAGACGCTGCCGGTGATCGACCTGTCCCAGGCGATCGGCATGCGCCCGCTGCAGCCGGGGCCGGACAGCACCATCATCGTCACCGAATACAACCGTTCGGTGCAGGCGTTTCTGGTGGGCGGCGTAGATCGTATCGTCAACATGAACTGGGAAGCCATCATGCCGCCACCGGCCAGCGCCGGTCGCCAGCACTACCTCACCGCGATCACCAAGGTCGACGAGAAGCTGGTGGAGGTCATCGACGTGGAGAAGGTGCTGGCCGAGATCGTGCCGTACAACGCCAAGGTGTCCCGCGACAAGTTGGAAGATCCGGTGCTGGCCCGCGCCCGTGGCCGCGAAGTGCTGCTGGTGGATGACTCCAGCGTGGCCCTGGCGCAGTTGCGCGATACCCTGTCGCAATTGGGGGTGAAGCTGCACGTGGCCAGTGACGGACTCAAGGCCCTGCGCCTGCTCAAGGGCTGGGCCGACGCCGGGGAAAATGTCTGCGAGAAGCTGCTGATGATCTTCACCGACGCCGAAATGCCCGAGATGGATGGCTACCGGCTGACCACCGAGATCCGCAACGACCCGCGCCTGCGTGGCTTGTACGTGGTGTTGCACACTTCGCTGTCGGGCAGCTTCAACGAATCCATGGTCAAGAAGGTCGGTTGCGACAACTTCCTGTCCAAGTTCCAGCCCGACCGCCTGGTGGATGTGGTGCGTCAGCGTCTGAACATGGATCACGCCTAGGTGTAAGCTTGGTTTTTCCATGGAAACCAGGTGAGCAGGGATGTTTCTGAGTGCGTTGTATCGATATCCGGTGAAATCGGGGCGGGCCCAGGGCTTGCAAGCGTCCGCGGTCGGCAATCTGGGCCTGGACGGTGACCGCCGCTGGTTGGTGGTGGAGGAGGAGAATGGCCGCTTCCTGACCCAGCGGGCCTGGCCCCGGCTGGGGCAGGTCGGCGCCGATTACGGCAAACAGGGCCAGCTGTTGCTCCAGGCACCGGGGCAGGCGCCCTTGGAGGTGTCGGTGCCGCCGGCCGATGAGGCGCTGCGCGGCGTCACCATCTGGCGCGACACTTTGCGCGTGCCGGATGCCGGCGATGCCGCTGCAGCCTGGCTCAGCGAGCTGCTGGGCAAGGCGGTAAGGCTGGTGTACTGCCCCGAACAGCGGGCCCGCTACCTGCCCAGCGGCTACGGCCTTAACAGTGACCGGGCAGCCTTTCCCGATGGTTTTCCGCTGCTGCTGATCGGGCAGGCCTCACTGGATGAGCTGAGCCGTCGGGTGGGGCGCCCAATGGAGGTGCTGCGTTTTCGCCCGAACCTGGTGGTCGAGGGGGCCGAGGCCTTCGCCGAGGACCGCTGGAAGCGCATTCGTATCGGCGACATGGCCTTTCGCGTGCTCAAGCCGAGCGTGCGCTGCATCCTCACCACCCTCGATCCTGCCACGGGCGAGCGCAGCCCGGACCGTGAGCCGTTGACCACGCTCAAGACGTTTCGCGAGAAGGAAGGGGATGTGCTGTTTGGCCAGAACCTGGCGGTGGATGGCGAGGGGGAGCTGAAGGTGGGGATGGACGTCGAGGTCCTCGAATAGCACCATCGCGGGGTAGGTCGCATCGGCGCACCGCCGCTCCCACGTTGCGTGGGCGCGGGGTGATGGCGTCCCGATCACATATCGTCGAAATACCGCTCATGCCAATCCACCAGCGGCTGCGGTGAATTGAGCTTCTGCCCGTAGATGACCGAATACGACAGCACGTTTTGCACGTACTGGCGCGTCTCGTCGAACGGGATCGACTCGACCCATACATCGAAGCTCAGGTGCTTGGCACCCTTGAGCCACTGGCGCACGCGCCCGGGGCCGGCGTTGTAGGCGGCCGAGGCCAGCACGCGGTTGCCGTTGAACTGGCCGTGCACCTGGCTCAGGTAGGCGGCGCCGAGCTGGATGTTCTTGTCCGGGTTGAACACCTGGGCCGGCGAGGCCAGCGGAATGCTGAACTTGCGCGCGGTCTCCTTGGCCGTGCCCGGCATCAACTGCATCAGGCCGCTGGCGCCGACGCTGGAGCGGGCGTCTTCCATGAAGGCGCTCTCCTGGCGGGTAATGGCGAACACCCAGCTCGAATGCAGTCCGCGGACCTTGGCTTCGCGCACCAGGGTGTCGCGGTGGGCCATGGGGAAACGGATGTCCAGGTCGTCCCAGTACTGGGCCTGGCTGATGGTGCGGATGGCCGGGAAGTACCAGCGCATGTCGTAGGCCAGGCGGGCCTGGGCGACCATCTCGTCACGGTTGAAGTGACGGCTGACGTGGTACCACTCGCGGCGGCCCTCGACGATCTGGCCGCGAGCATGGAACTCCAGGGCGCGACGCACGCCCGGGGTATTGCGGACCTTGTTGATCACCGCCTGGCTGAGCGCCAGCGGCTTGTTGTTCAACTGATAGGGCGTCTGCGTCCGGTCGGCGGCGAGGAACCCATAGAAGTCGCGCTCGCGGGCGACGGTCTTGTAGAGCAGCGGGACCTGCGGGTTGTTCGGCTGGGCCAGCTCCAGGCTGCGCGCCTGCCAGTACTTCCAGCGGTTGCTGCTGGCCAGGTCCTGGGGCAGGCGCTTGGTCAGCGCATAGGCGTCCTCCCAGCGGCCCAGGCGCAGCAGCAGGCGCAGGCGCCATTCGCTGACGGTGTTGTCGCGCAGCTCGGGGTCGTAGCGGGTCATCAGGTCGAGGGCGCGCGGGTCGTAGCGTCGGGCCAGGGTCAGGCCGATCTCGCGGGCGATGGCGACCTTCTCGTCACGGGAGAAGTGCATGCGCTGGGCGTAATCGTCGAGCAGCGCCATGGCCTGCTCGGGGTCCTGGCGGGCCAGGCGGCGCAGGCCGAGGCTGACCACGTCGGACATGGCCTCGTTGACCGGGGTGAAGCGCGACGGCTGGTTGAGCAGCTCGGGCTTCTGCGCCACGTCGATCAACAACTTGCCCTGGGGGCCGAGGGTGGTGAGGGTCTTGACCAGGCTGCTGGCCAAGCCGTAGTTGCGTGCCTGGGCCGCCAGCTTGGCGCGCTGCCAGCGCTTGGCCTCGGTCAGCTGGCCTTCGGCCGCCCACATGGCGAACAGGGTGTCGCAGGCGGTGGGCTGCGACTTGCCGACGTTCCACAGCTTGTCGGCGGTGGCGAAGCCTTCGGCGCGCAGGCCGTGGGAGAGCTGGTACTGGCCGTTGAGGCAGTCCAGCTCGGTGAAGTTGAGTTTGGGGTCGTAGTAGCGGGTGAAGGTGTTCCATTCGCCGCGCTCGGCCAGCCAGCGCAACCAGCGCAGTTTCATCCAGTTGGCCTGGGGCAGGTCGCCGTGGGCCTTGAGGAAGCCCTCGATCTCCTCGTTGCTGGCGCTCTTCAGGCGGGCGGTCAGCTCGTCGTAGGTGAGGTAGGGCGTGAGCGGATAGTCGCGCAGCGCCTGCGCGTAACGCAGGTAAGGGCCCTTGTCGCCCTTGGCCAGGGCGCGCTTGGCCTCGTCGTAGTACTGACGCTGCTGGGTGATGTCGACGGCCTGTGCGGCGCTCGCGGCGGTGGCGGTGAGCAGCAGGCAGGAAGCAATTTGTAACAGGCGGCTGCGCATGATACGTCCGGGCAGTAGAACCATGGAAAGTGACGGCGGAGCCAGCACTGTTGGGTATTACTGTCTAGCTTAGCCGTTTGCCGGTGGCGGGTGAAAGCACTGTGCTTGTATCGAGTTGTTATCCGACGCCCTGCCGCCGACGATGGGCTTTTGATGCCGTGAAGGGGCAAGTCGGGTAGAATGCGCGCCCGGTTTTTGGAGATGATCATGACCCTGCTCAAATTCAGCGATGTGTCCCTCGCCTTCGGCGCCATGCCGCTGTTGGACAAAGTGTCCTGGCAGATCGCCCGTGGCGAGCGGGTGTGCATCATCGGCCGCAACGGCACGGGCAAGTCGAGCATGCTGCGCCTGGTCAAGGGCGAGCAGAAGCCCGACGACGGCGATATCTGGCGTGCGCCCGGGCTCAAGATCGGCGAACTGCCGCAGGAGCTGCCGGTGGCCGACGAGCGCAGCGTGTTCGACGTGGTGGCCGCGGGCCTGGATGGCGTGGGCGAGCTGCTGGCCGAGTACCACCACCTGAGCCAGAACATCCACGGCGATGACGACCTGGAAAAGCTCATGCACGTCCAGCACGAGCTGGAGGCCCGCGACGGCTGGCGCCTGCAACAAGTGGTGGAAAGCACCCTGAGCCGCCTGCAGCTACCGGCCGACAAGACCCTGGCCGAGCTCTCCGGTGGCTGGCGCCGTCGCGTGTTGCTGGCCCAGGCACTGGTGTCCGAGCCCGACCTGCTGCTGCTTGACGAGCCGACCAACCACCTGGATATCGGCGCCATCGCCTGGCTGGAAGAAGCCCTTAACGGCTTCAACGGCGCGGTGCTGTTCATCACCCACGACCGTTCCTTCCTGCAGAACCTGGCCACGCGCATCCTCGAGCTGGACCGTGGCGGTCTGATCGACTGGAACGGCGACTACGCCAGCTTCCTGGTGCACAAGGAGGCCGAGTTGGCCGCCGAGGCTACCGCCAACGCGCTGTTCGACAAGCGCCTGGCCCAGGAAGAGGTGTGGATCCGCCAGGGCATCAAGGCCCGGCGTACCCGCAACGAAGGCCGTGTACGTGCGTTGAAGGCGTTGCGCGTGGAGCGCGGCGAGCGTCGCGAGCGCCAGGGCAAGGCCAACATCCTTATCGAGGTGGCGGACAAGTCCGGCAAGCAGGTGATGGTGCTGGAGAACGTCAGCTTCGCACACAAGGATGGCCCGAAACTGGTCAAGGACTTTTCCATGGTCCTGCAGCGCGAAGATCGCATCGGCCTGCTCGGCGCCAACGGTACCGGCAAGACCACCCTGCTCAAGCTGATGCTCGGTGACCTGGAGCCGACGTCTGGCAAGGTCGAGCGCGGCACCAAGCTGGAAGTGGCCTACTTCGACCAGATGCGCCATCAGTTGGACCTGGAAAAGACCGTCATCGACAACCTGGCCGAAGGTCGCGACTTCATCGAGATCGATGGCCAGAATCGGCACGTGCTGAGCTACCTCGGCGACTTCCTGTTCAGCCCTCAGCGTGCGCGCACGCCGGTCAAGGCGTTGTCCGGTGGCGAGCGTGCGCGCCTGCTGCTGGCCAAGCTGTTCAGCAAGCCGGCCAACCTGCTGGTGCTGGACGAACCGACCAACGACCTCGATGTCGAGACCCTGGAGCTGCTCGAGGAAGTGCTGTCCAACTACAAGGGCACGGTGCTGATGGTCAGCCACGACCGGGCCTTCCTCGATAACGTGGTGACCAGCACCCTGGTGTTCGAGGGTGAGGGCCGTGTGCGCGAATACGTCGGTGGCTACGAGGACTGGATTCGCCAGGGTGGTTCGCCGAAGCTGCTGGGCGTGACCGAGAGCAAGGGCGGCAAGTCCGAGCTCAACAGCGCGGTGGTGGCCAAGGCGGTTGAAGAGCAAGCGCCTGCGGCCGTCGCAGCGCCTGCTGCCGATGCCAGCAAGAAGAAGCTCAGCTACAAGCTGCAGCGCGAGCTGGAAGCGCTGCCAGGGCAGATCGATGCGCTGGAACAGCAGATGGCCGAGGTACAGGAAGAGGTCAATGCCTCGAACTTCTACCAGCGTCCAATCGATGAAACCACCGCAGTGCTGGCCAGGCTGGAGAAGCTGCAGGGCGAGCTGGACGTGCTGGTGGAGCGCTGGGCCGAGCTGGAAGGCTGAACGTATCGCGGGGCAAACCCGCTCCCACGCAGCCCTGCCTGACGGGCCATGTGGGAGCGGGCTTGCCCCGCGATTACAGGCTTACTCGGCCTTCTTCTGCAAGCGCACCGCCAGTACATCGCACGGCGCGCCGTGCAGCACGTCATTGGCGGTGGAGCCCAGCAGCAGTGCCAGGCCATGGCGGCCATGGCTGCCGACAACGATCAGGTCGCAGGCTTGTTTCTTGGCAAGTTCATGGATCTCCTGGCGCGGCTGGCCATAAACCAGGTGCGAATCGCCTCGCTGGATGTCCGGGTACTTGTTGAACAGGCGTTCCATGCGCTCCTTGGCCTGGTCGAACTGTTGCTGCTGCAACTGCGACAGGTCCATCGGCACGTCACCGCCGAAGGCCATGGCCATGGGTTCGACGATATGCACCAGGGATACCTTGGCGCCGCTGGCCAGGGCGATGGTCTTGGCCCGCTTGATCACCGGGTCGCATTCTTCGGTCAGGTCGACGGCGACCAGAAGATGTTCGTAGGACATGTGCAGTACTCCTGACAATCGCGATAGTAGAAGTATGGTCGCTTTCGGGCCGGGCGTTCGTGAAACCTGGATAACCCGCTCATTTGCAACGCTTTATAAGGTCTACAGATATGACGGTATGGCTGGTGGTGTCAATCCTTGCGCTGATGCTCAGCCCGCTGGCCTGGCTGCGCCAGTCGCGCAAGCAGGGCGAGCAGATGAGCCTGCGCCTGGAGGGCCGGCGCATGGGCCTGGCCATGCAGCTGGCGCCGCAGCAGTGGCCGCACTGGCTGGAAAAGGAGCCGCCCAGCCCTTGTCCGCAATACCATCGGGCGCGCCGCAAGGGCCGCGAGGACTGCTGGTGCTACTGGCAGATCAGCCCGGGCGTGTGGTGGAACCAGTGGCGTGAACCCTGCGAGGACCCGCGCCTGGCCGAGGTTTTCGTCCGCCTGCCGGAAACCGTCTACAAGGTCGAGGCCGACCGGCGGATGATCGCCCTGTACTGGAGCGAGCGGGGTGATAAATCTGTTTTGCAGGATATTGCCCAGGCCCTCGACACCCTCGCCTGAACCTGACCAACGCAAAACGGCGCGCAGGAGCAATCATGCTCTTGCGCGCCGTTTTGCGTTCTGCAGCGCAGAAAAAGGCCAGGCAGGCCGGAAACACTTTCATGCAGACCCAGTGTAGCCATCGTTGGCGGATGCGTTTAGAAAAAAGCGCCGTCTGCGGTCGGTGATGGTCTATCGCTGACATGAATGGTCGGCGATCACTGTCATCATGTTTCGTACCCGGCGGGTAGAAGATGACTGGAAAGTCGCGTTTTCACGGTGTTCGCGAGCATTTGACAACGCCGTCCATTTCGGAGAATGTGTGCACACCCAAGTCAAACGGGCGTATGAATTGAGCGTTTGTATGTCAGACGGCTCTTACAGAATCCCGATTAGCGCGTCGACGGGTGTGCCTGGGGTGAGGGACCGGTAGACCGGCTCTTGCGCCAGCGTTCGACGTGTACTGTTCAGCTTCCATATCGTGGAGATCAGTTGATGATTTACGAAGGTAAAGCCATCACGGTTAAGGCTCTTGAAAGCGGCATCGTCGAACTGAAGTTCGACCTCAAGGGTGAGTCCGTCAACAAGTTCAACCGTCTCACTCTGAACGAGCTGCGTCAGGCCGTGGACGTGATCAAGGGCGATGCCTCGATCAAGGGCGTGATCGTCAGCAGCGGCAAGGACGTGTTCATCGTCGGCGCCGACATCACCGAATTCGTCGACAACTTCAAGCTGCCCGAGGCCGAACTGGTCGCCGGCAACCTGGAAGCCAACCGCATTTTCAATGACTTCGAAGACCTGCAGGTGCCGACCGTCGTCGCCATCAACGGCATCGCCCTGGGTGGCGGCCTGGAGATGTGCCTGGCCGCCGATTACCGGGTCATGTCCAGCAGCGCCAAGATCGGCCTGCCGGAAGTCAAGCTGGGCATCTACCCAGGCTTCGGCGGCACCGTGCGCCTGCCGCGCCTGATCGGCTCGGACAACGCCATCGAGTGGATCGCCTCGGGCAAGGAAAACCGTGCCGAGGACGCCCTGAAAGTCGGCGCCGTCGACGCCGTGGTGGCTCCCGAGCTGCTGCAGGCCGGTGCCCTGGACCTGATCAAGCGCGCCATCAGCGGCGAGCTGGACCACAAGGCCAAGCGCCAGCCCAAGCTGGAAAAACTCAAGCTCAACGCCATCGAGCAGATGATGGCGTTCGAGACCGCCAAGGGCTTCGTCGCCGGCCAGGCCGGCCCGAACTACCCGGCGCCGGTCGAGGCCATCAAGACCATCCAGAAGGCCGCCAACTTCGGTCGTGACAAGGCCCTGGAAGTCGAGGCCGCAGGCTTCGCCAAGCTGGCCAAGACTTCGGTCGCCGAGAGCCTGATCGGCCTGTTCCTGAACGACCAGGAGCTCAAGCGCAAGGCCAAGGCCCACGACGAGATCGCCCACGACGTGAAGCAGGCCGCCGTGCTCGGCGCCGGCATCATGGGTGGCGGCATCGCCTACCAGTCGGCGGTCAAGGGCACGCCGATCCTGATGAAGGACATCCGCGAGGAAGCCATCCAGCTGGGCCTGAACGAGGCCTCCAAGCTGCTCGGCAAGCGCGTCGAGAAGGGTCGCCTGACCCCGGCGAAGATGGCCGAGGCGCTCAACGCCATTCGTCCGACCCTGTCCTACGGCGATTTCGCCAACGTCGACATCGTCGTCGAGGCCGTGGTCGAGAACCCGAAGGTCAAGCAAGCGGTACTGGCTGAAGTGGAAGGCCAGGTGAAGGAAGATGCCATCCTGGCCTCCAACACCTCGACCATCTCCATCAACCTGCTGGCCAAGGCGCTCAAGCGTCCGGAAAACTTCGTCGGCATGCACTTCTTCAACCCGGTGCACATGATGCCGCTGGTCGAAGTCATCCGCGGCGAGAAGTCCAGCGAAGTCGCGGTCGCGACTACCGTGGCCTACGCCAAGAAAATGGGCAAGAACCCGATCGTGGTCAACGACTGCCCGGGCTTCCTGGTCAACCGCGTGCTGTTCCCGTACTTCGGCGGTTTCGCCAAGCTGGTCAGCGCCGGCGTCGACTTCGTGCGCATCGACAAGGTCATGGAGAAGTTCGGCTGGCCGATGGGCCCGGCCTACCTGATGGACGTGGTCGGCATCGACACCGGTCACCACGGCCGCGACGTGATGGCCGAAGGCTTCCCGGACCGCATGAAGGACGACCGTCGCTCCGCCGTCGACGCCCTCTACGAGGCCAACCGCCTTGGCCAGAAGAACGGCAAGGGCTTCTACGCCTACGAGACCGACAAGCGCGGCAAGCCGAAGAAGGTCGCCGACGCCAGCGTGCTCGACGTGCTCAAGCCGGTCATCTTCGAACAGCGTGAGGTCAGCGACGAGGACATCATCAACTGGATGATGGTGCCACTGTGCCTGGAGACCGTGCGCTGCCTGGAAGACGGCATCGTCGAGACCGCCGCCGAAGCCGACATGGGCCTGGTCTACGGCATCGGTTTCCCTCCCTTCCGTGGTGGCGCGCTGCGCTACATCGATTCGATCGGGGTCGCCGAGTTCGTCGCACTGGCCGACAAGTACGCCGACCTGGGGCCGCTGTACCACCCCACTGCGAAGCTGCGCGAAATGGCCAAGAACGGCCAGCGCTTCTTCAACTGAGCGCCCAACGAGCTAGAGCGAGAATATTGATATGAGCCTGAATCCAAGAGACGTGGTGATTGTCGACTTCGGTCGCACGCCGATGGGCCGTTCCAAGGGTGGCATGCACCGCAACACCCGTGCCGAGGACATGTCCGCGCACCTGATCAGCAAGCTGCTGGAGCGCAACGACAAGGTCGATCCGAAGGAAGTCGAGGACGTGATCTGGGGCTGCGTCAACCAGACCCTGGAGCAGGGCTGGAACATTGCCCGCATGGCCTCGCTGATGACCCAGATCCCGCACACCTCCGCCGCCCAGACCGTTAGCCGCCTGTGCGGATCGTCGATGAGCGCGCTGCACACCGCCGCCCAGGCGATCATGACCGGCAACGGCGACGTGTTCGTGGTCGGTGGCGTCGAGCACATGGGCCACGTCAGCATGATGCACGGCGTCGACCCCAACCCGCACATGTCCTTGCACGCCGCCAAGGCTTCCGGGATGATGGGCCTGACCGCCGAGATGCTCGGCAAGATGCACGGCATCACCCGTGAGCAACAGGATCTGTTCGGCCTGCGTTCGCACCAGCTCGCCCACAAGGCGACGGTCGAGGGCAAGTTCAAGGACGAGATCATCCCGATGCAGGGTTACGACGAGAACGGTTTCCTGAAGGTCTTCGACTACGACGAGACCATTCGCCCGGAAACCACCCTCGAAGGCCTGGCGTCGCTCAAGCCGGCGTTCAACCCCAAAGGTGGCACCGTCACTGCGGGCACCTCCTCGCAGATCACCGACGGCGCCTCGTGCATGATCGTCATGTCCGGCCAGCGCGCCATGGACCTGGGGATCCAGCCACTGGCGGTGATCCGCTCGATGGCGGTGGCCGGTGTTGATCCGGCGATCATGGGCTACGGCCCGGTTCCGGCGACGCAGAAAGCCCTCAAGCGCGCTGGCCTGACCATCGCCGACATCGACTTCTTCGAGCTCAACGAAGCCTTCGCCGCACAGGCCCTGCCGGTGCTGAAGGACCTGAAAGTGCTCGACAAGATGGATGAGAAGGTTAACCTGCACGGCGGCGCCATCGCCCTGGGCCACCCGTTCGGTTGCTCCGGTGCGCGGATCTCCGGCACCCTGCTCAACGTCATGAAGCAGAATGGCGGTACCCTGGGCATCGCCACCATGTGTGTCGGCCTGGGCCAAGGCATCACCACTGTCTTCGAACGCGTCTGATCGCGTTGCGGGACAGCAGCCGGGGCCATGTGCCCCGGCTTTTGTTTTTTACAGGATTTGTTCAAGAGGGCGAGTGACATGCAGATACAACCTGGTGTGTACCGGCATTACAAAGGCCCTGAATACCGCGTGTTCAGCGCGGCGCGGCATTCCGAGAGCGAAGAGTGGATGGTCTTCTACCAGTGCCTGTATGGTGACTACAGCTTCTGGGTCAGGCCACTTTCGATGTTCCAGGAGTCCGTCGAGGTTGACGGCGAGCAGGTGCCACGCTTTGCTTTGGTCAAGGCCGAAGAGGGGCTGGGCGAGCGGCTTGGCAAGGCGCACGAGTGATCGACCACGCTTGACCTCACTCTTTTGCCACTATATATAGCGGTGCCGCGTCCGGCACCTGACGCGTTTTTCATCTTCAGATTCAGGAATACTCCGATCCATGGGCAAATCGCTGGTCATTGTGGAATCCCCGGCCAAGGCCAAGACCATCAACAAGTACCTGGGCAGCCAGTACGTGGTGAAGTCGAGTATCGGCCACATCCGTGACCTTCCCACCAGCGGTTCCGCCAGTGCGAGCAAGGAACCGGCGGCCAAGCGCGGCAAGGCCGCGGCCGAGGCTCCGGCCTTGTCGCCGAAGGAAAAGGCGCGCCGCACCCTGGTCGCGCGCATGGGCGTCGATCCGGAAGCGGGCTGGAAGGCCAAGTACGAGATCCTTCCCGGCAAGGAGAAGGTGATCGAGGAATTGCGCCGCCTGGCCAAGGATGCCGACACCATCTATCTCGCAACCGACTTGGATCGCGAGGGGGAAGCCATTGCCTGGCACCTGCGCGAAGCCATCGGTGGTGACGACAGCCGCTACAAGCGCGTGGTGTTCAACGAGATCACCAAAAAGGCGATCCAGGAAGCCTTCTCCCAGCCGGGCGAGCTCGATATCGACCGGGTCAACGCCCAGCAGGCGCGTCGCTTCCTCGACCGCGTGGTCGGCTACATGGTCTCGCCGCTGCTGTGGGCCAAGATCGCCCGCGGCCTGTCCGCCGGCCGTGTGCAGTCGGTGGCGGTGAAGCTGGTGGTCGAGCGTGAGCGCGAGATCCGCGCGTTCAACCCGGAAGAGTACTGGGAAGTCCACGCCGACCTGGGCACCGCCAAGAACGCCAAGGTGCGTTTCGAGGTAGCCCGCGAGAAGGGCGAGGCCTTCAAGCCGCTCAACGAAGCCCAGGCCATGGCCGCGCTGGAAAAGCTCAAGGCTTCCAGCTACAGCGTGAGCAAGCGCGAGGACCGGCCGACCAGCAGCAAGCCGTCGGCGCCGTTCATCACCTCCACCCTGCAGCAGGCCGCGAGCAACCGCCTGGGCTTTGGGGTGAAGAAGACCATGATGATGGCCCAGCGTCTGTACGAAGCCGGCTACATCACCTATATGCGTACCGACTCGACCAACCTGTCGACCGACGCCGTCGAGATGGCGCGCAGCTACATCGAGAAAGAATTCGGCAAGCAGTACCTGCCTGCGGCGCCGATCGTCTACGGCAGCAAGGAAGGCGCCCAGGAGGCGCACGAGGCGATTCGCCCGTCGGACGTGAACACCCATCCGACCAAGCTCAGCGGCATGGAGCGTGACGCCGAGCGCCTGTACGAGCTGATCTGGCGCCAGTTCCTGGCCTGCCAGATGCCGCCAGCGCAATACCTGTCCACCAGCGTCACCGTGGTGGCCGGCGAGTTCGAGCTGCGTGCCAAGGGCCGCATCCTCAAGTTCGACGGTTACACCCGCGTCCTGCCGCAGCAGAGCAAGCCGGGCGAGGACGACGTGCTGCCGGAAATGGCCCAGGGCGAGGCGCTCAAGCTGATCCAGCTCGACCCCAGCCAGCACTTCACCAAGCCGCCGGCGCGCTTCACCGAAGCCAGCCTGGTCAAGGAAATGGAAAAGCGCGGCATCGGCCGTCCGTCGACCTACGCGGCGATCATTTCGACCATCCAGGATCGCGGTTATGTGACACTGCACAACCGCCGGTTCTACTCCGAGAAGATGGGCGATATCGTCACCGAGCGCCTGTCCGAGAGCTTCGCCAACCTGATGGACTACGGCTTCACCGCCGGCATGGAAGAGAACCTCGACGATGTGGCCCAGGGCGAGCGTGACTGGAAAAACGTCCTCGACGAGTTCTATGGCGACTTCAGCAAGAAGCTGCAGACCGCCGAGTCCAGCGAGCACGGCATGCGCGCCAACCAGCCGACCCTGACCAACATCGCCTGCAAGGAATGCGGCCGGCCGATGATGATCCGTACCGCCTCCACCGGCGTGTTCCTCGGCTGCTCGGGCTACAGCCTGCCGCCGAAGGAGCGCTGCAAGGCCACGGTCAACCTGGTGCCGGGCGACGAGATCGCCGCCGACGACGAAGGTGAGTCCGAGTCGCTGGTGCTGCGCGGTAAGCACCGCTGTCCGATCTGCTCGACGGCGATGGACGCCTACCTGCTCGACGAGAAGCGCAAGCTGCACATCTGTGGCAACAACCCGGACTGCGCCGGCTACGAGATCGAGGAAGGCAGCTACCGCATCAAGGGCTACGAAGGTCCGAGCCTGGAGTGCGACAAGTGCGGCAGCGAGATGCAGCTCAAGACCGGCCGTTTCGGCAAGTTCTTCGGTTGCACCAACGCCACCTGCAAGAACACCCGCAAGCTGCTCAAGAGCGGCGAGGCAGCGCCGCCGAAGATGGACAAGGTGGACATGCCGGAGCTCAAGTGCGAGAAGGTCGACGACACCTACGTGCTGCGCGACGGCGCCTCGGGCCTGTTCCTGGCCGCCAGCCAGTTCCCGAAGAACCGCGAAACCCGCGCGCCACTGGTGCTGGAGATCGTCCCGCACAAGCACGAGATCGATCCGAAGTACCACTTCCTCTGCGAAGCACCGCAGAAGGACCCGGACGGGCGCCCGGCGGTGATTCGCTACAGCCGTAAGACCAAGGAGCAGTACGTGCAGTCCGAGGTCGACGGCAAGCCGACCGGCTGGAAGGCGTTCTACGACGGCAAGGCGTGGAAGGTCGAAGACAAGCGCTGATCTGAGTCTCAGGCTCATCGCGGGGCAAGCCCGCTCTCACGAGGTTCAAACAGAGCCTGTGGGAGCGGGCTTGCCCCGCGATCGTTTGTGCTTGCGGTAACGCCGGGCAATCCCCGAAACTGCGATATCGCCTTGCTGCCCATGGGAGGTCATGGAAAATGGCCCAGGAACTCTACACCCGCACCAACCAGAAACTGTTCTTCGCCGGCCTTGCCCTGGAGTCCATGGCCAAGGCCGCCGACAGCCAGGCCATGAACGCCCAGGGCTTGCTCCAGGCCGAGCGCGAATCGGCACTGTTCCACCTGTACGGCGCGTTGCTGGGGTTGTGCCACGAGATCGCCGGCTTCTACCGCTTGCCCCAGGCCTCGGCGTCACGGGCCGAACTGCTGTTCAGTGACGAGGTGCTGCAGAGCGTGGCAATCCCGGAAATGGCCGAGCTGCTCGAACTGGCCCGCCAGCCGGAAACCTGGCTGGCACGCCTGCTGGCCGCTTATGCCGATTTGTTCCGACCGCCGGTCGCGAAGAAAGCCGTGAAGGGCGACGTCACCCAGCCGCTGATACAGGCCGTCAATCTGGACGAGCCCGAGCCGGCCGAGCTTTCCCGCGAGGAGCTCGAAGCCTGGCGGCAGAACTTGAAAAGCCTGGTGAGACGATTCCGCGAAGCGCTGAGTGAGTGCTGACCGCCGCCATGGCTGGTACACTGATGGCCTTTCGTGAAAAGCAGGCCCTTTATGTCAACGTCCTTTCTAGAAATTGTCGAGTTGCCTGATGGCCGGATCGAGCTGCGCCGTGCCGAGGATGAAGGCTCCCTGGTGACCTTGGATTTCTCCGAGGATGCCAAGGCATTCCTGCAAGGACAGCATGTGGAAGTGGCCAAGGCCATGCTCAGCGTCGGTGTGCAGATGGCCGGCCGCCTCGTCGAGGGTGACTTCGAGCGTGAAGAGGGGCCGCGCGTCCTTCACTGAGGCAGGTTACCTGCCCAGGGTTTCAAGCGTTTGACAGGCAAAGCCTGAACATCAGCCGAGGCGGATGTTCAGGCTTTGTGCGTTTCCGCTGGCGGCGGCGCGCTGCAGCTGTTGGCGAGCGCTGCCGTTGAGGGTGCCCAGCCAGCTGACCACGGTGTGGCTATGGCCCAGGCGCAGCGCTTCGCAGGCCAGTTGCAGGGCGGTCTGGTTGCCGCCGGGTTGCAGCAGCAGGATGCGTTCACGGTTGAGGCCTGCATCGCGCAGCCAGGCCTGGGTGAGGCTGCCGGGCGGGGCGATGAGCGTCAGCCAGCGGCTGTCGTCTTCTTCGCTGAGTTCGCGCAGGACCGGCGCCAGCAGGCTCTGGCAATGCCCGGGCGCGCCGCGCAGGGCCAGTTCGCTGAACAGCTCGGGCTGGCTGCTCTTGCGCGCTGCTGGAGCGGGTTTGAGGCCGGGCAGCACCGGCTGGGCGAGAAAGGCCTCGAACAGCGGCAGCTGGGCTTGCTGGGGTGCATGGGTGAACGGCTGCATGACGCCTCCTGGTTCAGCGGCGCAGGACGCCGACGCTCAAGCCCTCGATCACCAGCTCCTGTTCCTTCAGGTCGACTTCGATGGGGGCGAATTCGGGGTTTTCGGCGATCAGCCAGACCTTGCTGCCTTCGCGCTTGAAGCGCTTGACGGTCACTTCGTCGCCGATGCGGGCCACCACCACCTGGCCGTTGCGGGCTTCGCGGGTGGTGTGCACGGCCAGCAGGTCGCCGTCGAAGATGCCGATGTCCTTCATGCTCATGCCGTGCACGCGCAACAGGTAGTCGGCTGGGGGGTGGAAGAAGGCCGGGTTGATGTTGCAGGATTCCTCGATGTGCTGCTCGGCGAGGATCGGCGCGCCGGCGGCGACCCGGCCGATGATGGGCAGGCCGCTGTCGTCGCTTTTCGGCTCCAGGCCGGGAATGCGGATGCCGCGGGAAGCGCCAGGGGTCATCTCGATGGCACCCTTGCGGGCCAGTGCCTTCAGGTGTTCCTCGGCGGCGTTGGGCGACTTGAAGCCCAGCTCCTGGGCGATTTCGGCGCGGGTCGGCGGGAAGCCGTTGTCTTCGAGGCAGCGCTTGATGAAGGCCAGAATCTCGGCTTGGCGTGGCGTCAGTTTCAGCATGGGCGAGGGCTCTGTCTTTTTATACAGTGACTGGAATTATATACAGTGGCTCGCGGCCTGCAACCCACCCGGACCAAGAAAGATCGAAACGCCGACGCATCTTGTCGCTTGCAGCCTGACTCTTGGCGCTTTTAAATGGCGACCGACCGGTCACCCAGCCTTGACATCGGCAGGCCTGAAACGTATGTTTCAAACAACTGTTTGTCAGGCGGAGTAGTCATGGCCCAATCGGAAACCGTTGAACGCATCCTCGATGCGGCGGAGCAGCTGTTCGCGGAGCGCGGGTTCGCGGAAACCTCATTGCGGCTGATCACCAGCAAGGCCGGGGTCAACCTGGCGGCGGTGAACTACCATTTCGGTTCGAAGAAGGCCCTGATCCAGGCGGTGTTCTCGCGCTTCCTGGGGCCGTTCTGCGCGAGCCTGGAGCGCGAGCTGGAGCGTCGTCAGGCGCGTCCCGAGCAGAAAGCCTCGCTCGAGGAGCTGCTGGAGATGCTGGTGGAACAGGCCCTGGCCGTGCAGCCGCGCAGCAACAACGACCTGTCGATCTTCATGCGCCTGCTGGGCCTGGCCTTCAGCCAGAGCCAGGGGCACCTGCGGCGCTACCTGGAAGACATGTACGGCAAGGTGTTCCGCCGCTACATGCTGCTGGTCAACGAGGCCGCGCCGCGCATCCCGCCGCTGGAGCTGTTCTGGCGCGTGCACTTCATGCTCGGCGCCGCGGCGTTCAGCATGTCGGGGATCAAGGCCCTGCGGGCCATCGCCGAGACCGATTTCGGCATCAACACCTCGATCGAGCAGGTCATGCGCCTGATGGTGCCGTTCCTGGCCGCCGGCATGCGCGCCGACAGCGGCGTCACCGACGAGGCCATGGCCACGGCGCAGCTGCGTCCGCGCAGCAAGTCCGCCACCCCCGCCAAGGCCTGAGTACTGGGCGGGGCAGGGCGCTTGCGCTAAGCTAGCGCGCATGTCTGACCTTGTCTCCCGCCGCATTTTCCGCCAGCACGGCTGCTTCGCCACTGAACCATCGGGCACTTCGTTGTCCGATGGTTGCGTGCGCCCGCGCCACGGCGAAGCGCCCCTGGACCTCCCATGAAGGACTCCCTATGACTGCCAGCCTGCAAGGCTCCCTGATGGTGGATATCGCCGGTAAATGGCTGACCGCCGAAGACCGCCATCTGCTGCGCCAGCCCGAAGTGGCCGGCCTGATCATGTTCGCCCGCAACATCGACAGCCCGCGCCAGGTGCGCGAGCTGTGCGCGTCGATCCGCGCGATTCGCCCCGAGCTGATCCTCGCCGTGGACCAGGAAGGCGGGCGGGTCCAGCGCCTGCGCCAGGGCTTCGTGCGCCTGCCGGCCATGCGCGCGATCGCCGACAACGCCAATGCCGAGTACCTGGCCGAGCAGTGCGGCTGGCTGATGGCCACCGAGGTGCTGGCGGTGGGCCTGGACCTGAGCTTCGCTCCGGTGCTGGACCTCGATCACCAGCGCAGCGCCGTGGTTGGCAGCCGCGCCTTCGAAGGCAATCCACAGCGTGCCACCGAGCTGGCCGGTGCGTTCATCCGCGGCATGAACGCCGCGGGCATGGCTGCCTGCGGCAAGCATTTCCCCGGCCACGGCTGGGCCGAAGCCGACTCCCATGTGGCGATCCCGGGCGACGAGCGCAGCCTGGAGCAGCTGCGCGCCGCCGACCTGGTGCCGTTCACCCGCCTGGGTGGCCAGCTGGCGGCGGTGATGCCGGCCCATGTGATCTATCCGCAGGTCGACAACCAGCCGGCCGGCTTCTCCCGGCGCTGGCTGCAGGACATCCTGCGGGGCGAGCTGGGCTTTGACGGGGTGATCTTCAGCGACGACCTGTCCATGGCAGGTGCCCATGTGGTGGGCGATGCCGCCAGTCGTATCGAGGCGGCCCTGAGCGCCGGCTGCGACATGGGCCTGGTGTGCAACGACCGGGCGGCGGCGGAGCTGGCGTTGAGCGCGGCGCAGCGGATGAAGGTCAAGCCGTCGCCGCGGATCGCGCGGATGCGCGGGCAGGGCTTTGCGCGTACCGATTACCGCCAGCAGCCGCGTTGGCTGGAGGCGCTGGGGGCGTTGAAGGAAGCCCAGCTGGTTGATTGACCGCGTTGGCTTCTTCGCGGGTAAACCCGCTCCCACAGGTAAGGCGTCACCCTCAAGGAATACGCCGTCCCTGTGGGAGCGGGCTTGCCCGCGAAGAGGCCGGCACGGGAAAAGCCAGGCTTAACGCCCGCGCTTGCCCGGCAGCGGCGCGAACAGCGCCTCGATCTCGTCATCCCCCAGCCGCCATTGCCCGGCCTGTCCGCCATCGAGCAACCCGGCCGCCAGCGCCGCCTTCTCCTGCTGCAACTGCTGGATCTTCTCCTCGACCGTCCCCCGGGTGATCAGCTTGAACACGAACACCGGCTTGTCCTGGCCGATACGGTAGGCACGGTCGGTGGCCTGGTTTTCGCTGGCCGGGTTCCACCACGGGTCGTAGTGGATCACGGTGTCGGCGGCGGTCAGGTTCAGCCCGGTGCCGCCGGCCTTGAGGCTGATCAGGAACACCTCGCTGTCGCCGTTCTGGAACTGCTGCACCGGTGCGCGGCGGTCGCGGGTGTCGCCGGTCAGCAGGCTGTAGCGGATACCGCGCTTCTCCAGCTCGAACTCGATCAGCGCCAGCATCGAGGTGAACTGCGAGAACAGCAGCACCTTGCGCCCCTCGCTGAGCAGCTCCTCGAGCATCTCCAGCAGGCTGCCCAGCTTGCCCTTGTCGGCGAACGTGCCCTTGGTCTCGGTGCCCTTGACCAGGCGCAGGTCGCAGCACACCTGGCGCAGCTTGAGCAGCGCGTCGAGGATGACGATCTGGCTGCGGGCGGCGCCATTGCGGGCGATCTCGTCGCGGACCTTCTTGTCCATCGCCACCCGCACCGCTTCGTAGGTGTCGCGCTGGGCGTCGCTGAGCTCGACCCAGTGGATCATCTCGGTCTTGGCCGGCAGCTCGGTGGCCACCTGCTCCTTGGTGCGGCGCAGCAGGAACGGGCGGATGCGGCTGGCCAGGTGGGCCATGCGTTCGGCGTCGCCGTGGCGCTCGATCGGGGTGCGGTAGTCCTGGGTAAAGCGCTTGCTGTCACCCAGCCATCCGGGCATCAGGAAGTGGAAGATCGACCACAGCTCGCCAAGGTTGTTCTCCATCGGCGTGCCGGTCAGGCACAGCCGCTGGCTGGCCTGCAGCTCGCGCACGGCCTGGGCGGCCTTGCTGGTGCTGCTCTTGATGTTCTGCGCCTCGTCCAGCACCAGCAGGTGCCAGGGCTGGGCCTTGAGGTGTTCCAGGTCGCGGGGGACGAGGGCGTAGGTGGTCAGCACCAGGTCGTAGTCGGCCAGGTTGGCGAAGTGCTTGTTGCGACCGGGGCCGTGCAGGGCCAGGACGCGCAGGTCGGGGGCGAAGCGCCGGGCCTCGTCGAGCCAGTTGGGTACCAGGCTGGTGGGCATCACCGCCAGTGCCGGGTGGGCCAGGCGTCCGGCTTCCTTCTCCAGCAGCAGGTGGGCCAGGGTCTGCAGGGTCTTGCCCAGGCCCATGTCGTCGCCGAGGATGCCGCCGGTGCCCATCTCGCGCAGGGCCTGCAGCCAGTTCAGGCCTTGCTGCTGGTAGGGGCGCAGGGTGGCGTTCAGGCCCTTGGGCGGCACCACCTGCAGGTCGCGGGCGTCGCGCAGGCGCCGGCCCAGGTCGCGGACATGGCTGCCGCCCTGCCATTGCAGCGGCAGATGGTCGATGTCGTTCAGGCGCGCGGCGTCGGCGCGCTCCAGGCGCAGGCTCGGGCCGCTGGCGTCGTCGTGCAGGTACAACTCGCCCAAGGTGCCCATCACCGCCTTGATTCGCCCGTAGGGCAGGGCGACACGCAGCGCCGGGCTATCGTGTCGGGCGCGGTTGAGGTCGATCAGCAGGTGTTCATCGTCACTGCGCCGCGCCAGTTCGCTGGGGCGCAGCAGCTCGGGGCTGGCGCGCAGTAGCTGCAGGACGATCGGCAGCAGGCTGTGGCGCTGGCCCTCGACGACGATGCCCAGTTCCAGGTCGAACCATTCGTGGCCCGGCGCTTCGTCGATGGTGGCGTACCAGTCGTCGACCTCGTGCAGGTTGAAGGCGAAGTCGCGGTGCACATCGATGGCCCAGCCGGCCTCACGCAGGCGCGGCAGGCCTTCGCGGGCGAAACGCAGCCAGGCTTCGTCGTCAGGCAATTGGAGCATCTCGCCGGCGCTGTCGGGCAGGGCCTTGCTCTGGCGGGTGGCGGGCTTGAAACCATGCTCGCGTAACACCTTGCGCAGGGCCTGCTCGGCCTGGGGCTGGCGGCGGATGCGCTGGCTGGTGCTGCCCACCAGGCGGCTCAGCGGCTTGTCTTCACCGCCGCTGGCGCGCAGACCGTCGTAGTCGAACGCCAGCGCGGCGCGGTGCTGCATCTGCCGTTGCATGCGTCCGGTCTTGGGCGTGTAGGCGCTGAATTCGAGGCTGCCGAGGGTCAGGTGCGGGGTCGGCTGGATGTCGTCGAGCTGCTCCTGCTGCACGGTGGTGGGCGTCGGCAGGTGATGGTTGAGGGCGTTGAGCTTGTGGCTGAGGGGCACGATGAGGTGTTCCGGTACATCGGGAGCAAGGGACAGCTGCAGGGCAGTGTGCGGATCCAGGTCGTGGGAAACGCTGCCGACCTCATGGGTGTCGATGTCGAAGTAGTACAGCGGCACCAGCGGCAGCACGCAATTGAGCGGTTTCTCGCCGTTGTACCACATGCCCCTATAGTCGCCGCTTTCCAGGCGCACCCAGCGGAAGTCCGACTGACGAGGCGCGCCCTGGGTCAGCAGGGGCAGGTCTTCGATGAACATCAGGCGTCCGGTGTCCAGCGCCCGCTGCAGCAACTCGCCGCCCTCGAGCCCCTTGAGCGCATAGCCGCGCTCGTGGCCGTAGGGCGCGGTCTGCGCCGAGAGCTGGCGAAGGATGCGCAGGTCATCTTCCTTGACGAACTTCGGGGGCTCGTAGAGCAGTTCGTACAGCGACTGGATGCGGCTGTAGCGAATGCCGTGCTCTTCCCGGGTGCCCTTGCGCACGCGCAATGCGCAACTGCTGTGGTCGTCGTTGAGCGCCAGCTGGTAGCAGACCATGCGGCCCCGTTTGTCCTCGGCATCGCCCTGTCGGGGTGTGGGCGGCTCCAGCCCCTGCAGCCAGTGCTGCAGGTGATGGGGCAGCTGGTCGCCGTTGGCCGCGACGTGCCCGTAGCTGTTGGCCAGGGTATAGAGCGCGGCGGCGCAGTGCTTGCAGTTGGTGCCGACCGGACAGGAGCAGTCGCCGCGCACATGGCACTGTCCGGAGGGGCCTGCAGTGATGATGATCCGCTGGCGGTAGACATTGCCGCCGCTGCCGTGGCAGATGGACTCGATGCGCGAGTCGCCGTGGGACTGGATCTGCACCAGGCCCTGTTCGGCGTAGCGTTCGCCACGTTGCAGGGTGGCCGCGGAAAAGTCGCGCTTCCAGCTCGGGTTCTCGGCCGCCAGCTTCTGCACATCGGCGTTCACGGTTTCACTGCTCCATCATTTCCGGATCCGGCAGCGGGATCTTGCGCATGCCGGCCGGCGAAACCCTGAGCAGCAGCGCCAGGTGCCCGCCATCGAAGAAGGTCAGCTGGCCGGCCTTCATGTTGCTGTTGCTCTGCTTGAGCTGTTCGCTCTGCATCACGCTGCCGTTGCCGTCGAGCTGGTTGACCCAGAAGTTGGCGTCGACGGCGATGAAGCGATCCTCCCTGATGCTCAGGTTGCCTTCGATGGGGAAGTGCCCGAACTGCTCGTCACCGGCGCTCACGGCGACGGTATCGCCGTCCTGCTGCCAGGCCTTGTGCAGCAGCACGGTGTAGTCGGCGGTGGCCTGCAGGCGGGTGACTTCGTCACCCAGGCCAGTCGGGCGCTCGGCGCCTTTTTCCAGGCGCGGCGCGCCGGCGCTCCAGTCTTCCGGGGCGAACGGGCTGGTGATCGCCGGCACGGCGTTCTGCCGCACCAGGATCATTTCCACCTGGTAGGGGCCTGCGGCGAAGGCAGCTGGCGCGAGCAGGGCCAGCAGCAGGGTCAGGCAACGGATGGCACGCATGAAGCTTCCTTATGGATTTTGTGGAGTGAGGCGCTCGAACAGCGCTTCCAGGGTGTTGAAACGTTCTTCGGGGCGCTCCATCGGTACCAGGAAGCGGAACTGGGTCGCGCCTTCGAACTTGTAGCGTTTGGGCTGGCCCTGGATCAGCTTGATCAGGGTCAGCGGGTCGACCGGGGTCTCGGCCTCGAACTCGAGCTTGCCGCCATTGGGGCCGGCATCGACTTTCTTGATGCCGAGCTTTTCCGCCTGCAGCTTGAGCAGGGTCAGGCGCATCAGGTTCTTGGTCG
Organism: Pseudomonas carassii; assembly: GCF_036324045.1. Taxonomy (NCBI): domain Bacteria; kingdom Pseudomonadati; phylum Pseudomonadota; class Gammaproteobacteria; order Pseudomonadales; family Pseudomonadaceae; genus Pseudomonas; species Pseudomonas carassii. Next base: position 41,044 of record NZ_JAZDCT010000009.1, read on the forward strand.
GCTCGGGCAGCAGGCCGAAGCGGTCGATCATTTCCACCTGCAGGTCCTTGAGGCCCTCTTCGTCGGCCGCCGAGGCGATGCGCTTGTAGAGGATCAGCCGCGCATGCACGTCGGGCAGGTAGTCCTCGGGGATCAGCGCCGGCAGGCGCAGGTTGATCTCCGGGCCGCCGCCGAGCGGCTGCTCGAGGTTCGGCTGGGCGCCCTTGCGGATGGCCTTGACCGCGCGCTCGAGCATTTCCATGTACAGGGTGAAGCCAACCGCCTGGATCTGTCCGCTCTGGCCTTCGCCGAGCAGCTCGCCGGCACCGCGGATCTCCAGGTCGTTGGTGGCCAAAACGAAGCCCGCGCCCAGGTCCTGGGTGTTGGCGATGGCCTCCAGGCGTTTCTCGGCATCGGCGCTGATCTGCTGGCGCGGCGGCGTCAGCAGGTAGGCATAGGCCTGGTGGTGACTGCGTCCGACCCGGCCGCGCAACTGGTGCAGCTGGGCCAGGCCGAACTTGTCGGCGCGCTCGATGACGATGGTGTTGGCGCTGGGCACGTCGATGCCGGTCTCGATGATGGTCGAGGCGATCAGCACGTTGAAGCGCTTGTGGTAGAAGTCGCTCATCACCTGTTCGAGTTCACGCTCGCGCATCTGCCCGTGGCCGATGCCGATGCGCGCCTCAGGCACCAGTTCGGCCAGTTCGGCGGCGCACTTCTCGATGGTCTTGACGTCGTTGTGCAGGTAGTACACCTGGCCGCCGCGCAGCAGTTCGCGCAGCAGCGCCTCCTTGACCGTGCTCTTGTTCTGCTCCATGACGAAGGTGCGCACCGACAGGCGCCTGGCCGGCGGGGTGGCGATGATCGACAGGTCGCGCATGCCCGACACCGCCATGTTCAGCGTGCGTGGAATCGGCGTTGCGGTCAGGGTGAGGATGTCCACCTCGCTGCGCAGGGCCTTGAGCTGTTCCTTCTGGCGCACGCCGAAGCGGTGTTCCTCGTCGATGATGGCCAGACCCAGGTCCTTGAAGCGCACATCGTCCTGCAGCAGCTTGTGGGTGCCGATGAGAATGTCGATCTTGCCTTCGGCCAGGTCCGCCGCGGCGCTGGCGACTTCTTTGGCCGACTTGAAGCGGCTCATCACCTCGACCTTCACCGGCCAGTCGGCGAAGCGGTCGCGGAAGCTGTTGTAGTGCTGCTGGGCGAGCAGGGTGGTGGGTACCAGCAACGCGACCTGGCGCCCGCCGTGCACGGCGATGAAGGCGGCGCGCATGGCCACCTCGGTCTTGCCGAAGCCGACGTCGCCGCAGACCAGGCGGTCCATCGGCTGGCCGGCGAGCATGTCGGCGCGTACCGCCTCGATGGCGGCCTGCTGGTCGGGGGTTTCCTCGAACGGGAAGCCGGCGCTGAAGGTGGCATAGTCGGCGGCCGGGTCGGCGAAGGCGTAGCCTTTGCGCGCGGCGCGGCGGGCATAGATGTCGAGCAGCTCGGCGGCGACGTCGCGCACCTGTTCGGCGGCCTTGCGCTTGGCTTTCTGCCAGGCTTCGGAGCCCAGTCGGTGCAGCGGCGCCAGGGCGTCGTCGCTGCCGGTGTAGCGGGCGATCAGGTGCAGGTTGGCCACCGGCACGTAGAGCTTGGCGCCCTCGGCGTATTCGAGGGTGAGGAACTCGGCGGCCTGGCCGTCGATTTCCAGGGTCGCCAGGCCAAGGTAGCGGCCCACGCCGTGGTCGATGTGCACCACCGGGGCGCCTTCGCGCAGCTCGGTGAGGTTCTTGATCACCGCGTCGTTGGCCGCCTCGCCACGTTTCTCGCGGCGCCTGCGCTGCATCACGCGCTGGCCGAACAGCGGACTCTCGGCGACCAGGGCCAGGCTGGGGTCGTCCAGCAGCAGGCCGTCGTCCAGCGGCGCGATGGTGATCGCCAGGCGTTCGCCGCCACTGACGAAGTCGGCCCAGCCGTCGACGGCGTGCGGGCGCAGCTTCAGGCGTTCGAGCAGTTCCAGCAGCACTTCGCGCCGGCCCGCCGATTCCGCCGTGAACAGCACGCGACCGGGGAACTGGTCGAGGAAGTTCGCCAGTTCCGCCAGCGGCTGGTTGGCCTTGGCTTCGATCGCCAGGTTGGGCAGGGCGCGGGCCGGAAAGCGCTCGCGGCCGACGCCGGGCTCGACGTCGTCGGCGCCGATCACCACCCGCGGCCATTGCTTGAGGCGGGCGAAGCAGTCCTCCACCGGCATGAACAGCTCAGCCGGCGGCAGCAGCGGCCGGCTGAGGTCGCCGCGACGCTCTTCATAGCGCCCGCGCACATCGTTCCAGAAGTGCTCGGCGGCCTGCTCCACGCCCGGCAGGGAGAACACCTGGGTGTCCGTCGGCAGGTAGTCGAACAGGGTGGCGGTCTCTTCGAAGAACAGCGGCAGGTAGTACTCGATGCCGGCGGGGATGATGCCGCTGGTCAGGTCCTGGAAGATCGCGCTGCGGCGGAAGTCCACGTCGAAGCGTTCGCGGAAGCGCGCCTTGAAGCGCGTCACCTCGTCCTTCTGCATGGGGAACTCGCGTGCCGGCAGCAGGCGGATCGAATCGACCTTGTCGATCGAGCGCTGCGACTCCGGGTCGAAGGTGCGCAGGGTCTCGATCTCGTCGTCGAACAGGTCGATGCGGTACGGCTGCTTGCTGCCCATGGGGAACAGGTCGATCAGCGCGCCGCGCACGGCGAACTCGCCATGCTCGTAGACCGTGTCGACGCAGCGGTAGCCACTGGCTTCGAGGCGCGTGCGCATCTGCTCGACGTCGATCTTCTGGCCGACGTCCAGCACCAGGCTGCTGCCCAGCAGGAAGCGCGTGGGGGCCAGGCGGTGCAGCGCGGTGGTGATCGGCACGACGAGGATACCGTGGTCCAGCTCCGGCAGCCGGTAGAGGCTGGCGATGCGCTGGGAGATGATGTCCTGGTGCGGTGAGAACAGGTCGTAGGGCAGGGTTTCCCAATCGGGGAACGGCAGCACCGGTAGCGCCGGCGCGAAGAAGCGCAGCTCCTGCTCGAGGCGGTCGGCCGCCTGGCTGTCGGCGGTCAGCAACAGGGTGAAGCGACCGGCGGTACTGGCCGCCTCGGCGATGGCCAGGCTCAAGGCGGCGCCGGGCAGGTTGCCCCAGGTTTGTTTGCCGGCCGTGGCCGACATTTGCGGTAGGCGCAGAACTGACACGGGAGATCGGACTCCAAGCGTTGCGGCAAAGAGGTCGATTGTACCGGTGACGGGGCTCGCTGTCAGGCTCGCGAGGGCATGACGACGGGGTCTGGCGTCGGCGACAGGCGCTCATTGCCCGATACGCCGAGGGGCGTCATAATGTAGCCCCTTTTTTGTTCCCCTACATGTGGAAGGTTACCGTGACTCAGAAGCCCGACCAGTGTCTTGGTGAGTGGATCGATCGTGAAGCCCTGGCTGAAGCGATGATCCCGCTTATCGGTCAGCTCTACCGCAACAACAACGTGGTGAGCTCGATCTATGGCCGCAGCCTGATCAACCGTTCGGTTATCTCGATCCTCAAAGCCCACCGCTTTGCCCGTCACCGTCAGACCGACGAGACCGAGCTGTCCGTCCACGAGACATTCCCCCTGCTCAAGGCCATGAGCGAGCTTAAGCTGGGTGCCGCCTCGGTGGACCTGGGCAAGCTGGCCAACAAGTTCAAGGTCGAAGGCAACGGCCGCAGCGCCGAGCAGTTCGTCCGTGACGAACTGGCCGACGTCGTGGGTCAGCAGAACGCTTCCGCACGCAAGGGCACCGACGTCGTCCTGTACGGCTTTGGCCGCATCGGCCGCCTGCTGGCGCGCATCCTCATCGAGAAGACCGGTGGTGGTGACGGCCTGCGCCTGCGCGCCATCGTCGTGCGCAAGGGCGCCGAGAACGACCTGGTCAAGCGCGCCAGCCTGCTGCGCCGCGACTCGGTGCACGGTCCGTTCGACGGCACCATCGTCATCGATGAAGCCAACAACACCATCACCGCCAACGGCAACCTGATCCAGGTGATCTACGCCAAGAGCCCGAGCGAAGTCGACTACACCCAGTACGGCATCCATGATGCGTTGATCGTCGACAACACCGGCGTATGGCGTGACGCCGACGGCCTCGGCCAGCACCTGGCCTGCCCGGGCGCTGCCCGCGTGATCCTCACCGCGCCTGGCAAGGGCGCGCTGAAGAACATCGTGCACGGCATCAACCACGGCGACATCAGCGCCGATGACAAGATCATCTCGGCGGCGTCCTGCACCACCAACGCCATCGTGCCGGTGCTCAAGGCCATCAACGACCAGTACGGCATCGTCAATGGTCACGTCGAAACCGTTCACTCGTTCACCAACGACCAGAACCTGATCGACAACTTCCACAAGGGCAGCCGTCGTGGCCGCGCCGCGCCGCTGAACATGGTCATCACCGAGACCGGTGCCGCCACCGCCGCAGCCAAGGCGCTGCCGGTGCTCAAGGGCAAGCTGACCGGCAACGCCATTCGTGTGCCGACACCGAACGTGTCGATGGCCATTCTCAACCTGAACCTCGAGAAGGCCACCAACCGCGAAGAGCTGAACGAGTACCTGCGCCAGACTGCCATGCACTCGGAACTGCACAAGCAGATCGACTACGTCAGCTCCCAGGAAGTGGTGTCCACCGACTTCGTCGGCTCGCGTCACGCCGGTGTGGTCGACGCCGAGGCAACCATCTGCAACGACAACCGCGTTGTCCTGTACGTCTGGTACGACAACGAGTTCGGTTACAGCTGCCAGGTAGTGCGCGTGATGGAAGACATGGCCGGTGTGAACCCGCCAGCGTTTCCACGCTGATCCGCTTGTAATGCGTTGAAAAAACGGGAACCTTCGGGTTCCCGTTTTTTTTGCTTTCCGCATCAGCGCGGTCGTTGTAGGAGCGGCCTTGTGTCGCGAACGGGCCGCAAAGCGGCCCCAGGTTTTCAGCGTCACTGCCACAATTGCCGGGGCTGCTGCGCAGCCCTTTCGCGACACAAGGCCGCTCCTACACCGACCGCGTGGGCAGGTCAACCGAGAGATCCATGTTGCGCACAGTTCTTCTGCTCTGCCTGTTGTTGTTATCAGCCTGCAACCCAGGCCCCACCCTCGAGCGCTTCGGCGGCCCGACCATGGGTAGCAGCTACAGCATCCAGTACGTGCGCCAGCCCGGTGGTCCTGCGCCCGAGCAGGTCCAGGCCGAGGTCGAGGCCATCCTCCAGGCCATCGATAGCCGTTACTCCACCTACCGTGGCGACTCCACCGTCAGCCGTTTCAACCAGCTCCCGGCCAATCAGTGCCTGCCCATTGACGCCGACCTGTTCGAGCTGGCCAGCTTCGGTCAGCACCTGGCCGAGCAGAGCCAGGGCGCCTTCGACCTGACCGTCGAGCCGCTGCTTGACCTCTGGGGTTTCGGCCCCCAGGCCCGCGAAATGCATGTGCCCGACCCGCAGGCGCTGGCCCGTGCCCGCCAGCGCGTGGGCTACCGCCACCTGCGTATCGAGGGTGACGCCCTGTGCAAGGACGCCGCCATCGAGCTGGATTTCAACAGTATCGCCGCTGGCCACGCCGTCGACCTGATCGCCCAGCGCCTGCGCGCCATGGGCATCGAGGCGTTTCTCGCCGAAGCCACCGGCGAGCTCAAGGCCGTGGGCCGCAAGCCCGATGGCAGTGCCTGGCGGGTGGCCCTGGAGTTGCCGCGCGAGGACCGCCAGATCGCCCGCCAGGTCATCGACGTGGAGGGCATGGCCGTGTCGACCTCGGGTGACTATCGGCATTATTTCGAGGACAATGGCCGGCGCTATTCGCACACCTTCGATGCCCGTCTCGGGCGCCCGGTCGAGCACGACCTGGCGGCGGTGACGGTGCTCGACGCCTCGGCGCTGCGGGCCGACGGCTATTCGACCGTGCTGTTGATCCTCGGGCTGCAGCGTGGCTGGGATTTCGCCATCGCCCACGGCATCGCCGCGGTGCTGGTGACCCGGGTCGAGGGTGGTTTCGTCTCCCGTTCCACGCCGGCCTTCGAGCGAGTGGTGAAAGGCGAGTGAAAGGCAAGCCACGGATGATCAATGCCACGGATACGGTGAAACGACATGTAGTGCAGGCAATAATGGCCTACGACGCGACCAAGGGTTAATGTGCGCGGCGTTCACGCTTGATTAGACTGCACCCGAATTTTCTCATGGCGCCCCGGCGACATGATCGCGCCCCGCGGCCATCCGGCCGGCGGGCCAGTTCTGAAGGAGTACGCATGGCTGTCTACAACTACGACGTAGTGGTGCTGGGTTCCGGCCCGGCCGGAGAAGGCGCGGCAATGAACGCCGCCAAAGCAGGGCGCAAGGTGGCCATGGTCGACAGCCGTCGCCAGGTCGGCGGCAACTGCACCCACCTGGGCACCATCCCGTCCAAGGCGCTGCGTCACTCCGTGCGGCAGATCATGCAGTTCAACACCAACCCGATGTTCCGCGCCATCGGTGAGCCGCGCTGGTTCTCCTTCCCCGACGTGCTCAAGAGCGCCGAGAAGGTCATCAGCAAGCAGGTCGCCTCGCGCACGGGCTACTATGCGCGCAACCGCGTCGACGTGTTCGTTGGCACCGGCAGCTTCGCCGACGAGCAGACCGTCGAAGTGGTCTGCCCCAACGGCGTGGTCGAGAAGCTCAACGCCAAGCACATCATCATCGCCACCGGCTCGCGCCCGTACCGCCCGGCTGACATCGACTTCCACCACCCGCGCGTCTACGACAGCGACACCATCCTCAGCCTGAGCCACACCCCGCGCAAGCTGATCGTCTACGGCGCCGGGGTGATCGGTTGCGAATACGCCTCGATCTTCAGCGGCCTGGGTGTGCTGGTCGAGCTGGTCGACAACCGCGGCCAGCTGCTGAGCTTCCTCGACTCGGAAATCTCCCAGGCGCTGAGCTACCACTTCAGCAACAACAACATCACCGTGCGCCACAACGAGGAATACGACCGCGTCGAAGGCCTGGACAACGGGGTGATCCTGCACCTGAAGTCGGGCAAGAAGATCAAGGCCGACGCCTTGCTGTGGTGCAACGGCCGTACCGGCAACACCGACAAGCTGGGCCTGGAGAACATCGGCATCAAGGTCAACAGCCGTGGCCAGATCGAGGTCGACGAGACCTACCGCACCAGCGTGCCGAACATCTATGGCGCTGGTGACGTGATCGGCTGGCCGAGCCTGGCCAGCGCCGCCCACGACCAGGGCCGCTCGGCCGCCGGCAGTATCGTCGACAACGGCAGCTGGCGCTTCGTCAACGACGTGCCGACCGGCATCTACACCATTCCGGAGATCAGCTCGATCGGCAAGAACGAGCAGGAGCTGACCCAGGCCAAGGTACCCTACGAAGTGGGTAAGGCTTTCTTCAAGAGCATGGCCCGCGCGCAGATCGCCGGCGAGCCGCAAGGCATGCTGAAGATCCTGTTCCACCGCGAGACCCTGGAAGTCCTCGGCGTGCACTGCTTCGGCTACCAGGCCTCGGAGATCGTCCACATCGGCCAGGCGGTGATGAACCAGCCGGGCGAGCAGAACAACCTGAAGTACTTCGTCAACACCACCTTCAACTACCCGACCATGGCCGAGGCCTATCGGGTAGCTGCCTATGATGGTCTGAACCGGCTTTTTTGAGCGGCTCCGACCGGTGGCCTGAGCCGGTCGGGGAGACCGATTTCAGCCCTACCCGAGGGTGGTCCTGGCCAAACCGGGAAAGTCTGTAATCAGGCTGTCCACGCCAAAGTCGGCGAGCCGGCGCATCAGCGCCGGTTCGTTGACCGTCCATACCGACACGTGCAGACCCTGGCGCTGCGCCTTGATCAGGCGCTCGGGGGTGCACAGCGTCCAATTCAACGCCAGCATCTCGCAGTCGTAGTTCTGCGCGACCTTCAGCGGGTCTAGCCAGGCGTACTCGGCAACCAGCCCGCGCTTGATGTCCGGCACCAATTCCTGGGCGGCGCCCAGCACTTCCCGTGAGCTCGAGGTGATGGTCACCTTGTCCAGCAGGCCATGCTGCTGGGCCAGTTCGCGGATCGCCAGCACGGTGCTGGCGGCGCGGGTGCGCGAGGCGCTCTTGACCTCCAGCTGCCAGTGCTCGAACGGGCACTTCTCGAACAACTCCTCGAGCCGCGGGATGGGGCAGGGCTGCACATGCCCCGGGCCGCCCTTGCGCGCATCGTAGGTGACCAGGTCGGCCGCCGTGTGCTCGACCACCTTGCCGCGCCGGCCGGTGGTGCGCTTGAGGGTCGGGTCATGGATCACCATCAGCTCGTTGTCGGCCGACAGGTGCAGGTCGAGTTCGCAGCGGGTCACGCCATGGGACAGGCACTGGCGGAAACTCTGCAGGGTATTCTCGGGCGCTTCGCCCTTGGCGCCGCGGTGGCCATAGATCAAGGTCACGTTCGTTCCTTCAAATCAGAGAGAAAAGGGCTTCAGGAAGCGGGATCGTTCTGTTCCAGCGCCTGGCGTCGTTGCTGTTGCTGGCGCTGCAGGATGTAGCGGGCCAGCAGCTGGCGCTGGGCGTCGGTCATGTCGATGAACTCGGTGCCCACCTCGTAATCGCCGTCGGGGCGCGGGTCGCAGTGGGTGACCCGGCCACGCAGCAGCAGGCCGTGGGCGCGGGGCATCAGCACCATTTTCACCTTGACCCGGGTGCCGGGGGCGATCTTCTGCGCCTGGGCGAACTCGATGCCGCCTTCGGAGATGATCACCGGTTGCGGCTGGCCAATCTCGCCGATCAGGCTCTGGGCGACCACGGCGCTGAGCAGGTCGAGGCGTTTGTTCTGGGCGCGCAGGAAGGCGGCCAGGGTGCGGTCCTTCTCGCTCAACTGGCGTAGCAGGTGCTGCGACTCGAAGTCCGAAAGGTGCAGCTCGCTGAGCAGGTTGAACAGCTCTGAATCATCCTGCAACAGTTCTGTTTCAAGGGCTTCGGCCGCGCTGAGGGGGCTGATTTGAAGTGCGATCCGATCTTCGATGCGGTAGTATTCGCGGCGATCTTCTTCGTCTAATGTCGTCATGGCGAACCCAAGGTTACGGCGGTGGTCCGAGTGTAAAGCCGCCGTAGGCGCCTCGCCACAAGGACGTTCCCTTTCATCCGAACAAGCCCCGACATGTTCAGACCTCTATTCGTATTCATTGGTACGCGCTACACCCGTGCCAAGCGCCGCAATCACTTCGTCTCGTTCATTTCGCTCACCTCGATGATCGGCCTCGCCCTGGGCGTGGTGGTGATGATCGTGGTGCTCTCGGTGATGAACGGGTTCGACCACGAGATGCGTACCCGCGTGCTGGGGATGATCCCCCACGCCACGCTGGAGACCGGCCAGCCGATCGACGACTGGCAGGCCCTCGCCTCTAAAGTAAAGCAGAATCCGCAGGTGCTGGCGGTCGCGCCGTTCACCCAGATGCAGGGCCTGCTGACCCATGAAGGCAAGGTGCAGAAGGTGCTGCTCAACGGCATCGACCCGGCCCGCGAACGCGAGGTGTCGATCATCGACAAGTTCGTCCTCGACGGCAGCCTCGACAAGCTGGCCCCGGGCGAGTGGGGCATCATGATCGGCGACAAGGCCGCGCAGAAGCTGGGCGTGGGCATCGGCGACAAGCTGACCTTCGTCGCCCCCGAGGTCAGTGTCACCCCGGCGGGGATGTTCCCGCGCATGAAACGCTTCACCGTGGTCGGCACCTTCCACGTCGGTGCTGGCGAGATCGACGGCTACCTGGGGCTGACCAACATCGCCGACCTGTCGCGCCTGCACCGCTGGAAGGCCGACCAGGTCCAGGGCGTGCGCCTGAAGTTCGACGACCTGTTCCAGGCCCCGCGTGCCGCCTGGGCCATCGCCCAGCAGCTGGGCGAGCAGGAGTTCTACCCGCGTGACTGGACCCGCACCCACGGCAACCTGTACCAGGCGATCCGCATGGAGAAATCCATGATCGGCCTGCTGTTGCTGCTGATCGTCGCGGTGGCGGCATTCAACATCATTTCCACCCTGGTGATGGTGGTCAACGACAAGCGCGGCGACATCGCCATCCTGCGCACCCTGGGCGCCACACCCGGGCAGATCATGGCCATCTTCATGGTCCAGGGCACGGTGATCGGCGTGGTCGGCACGCTGATCGGCGCGGTGCTGGGCATCCTCGGCGCGCTCAACGTGAGCGCGGCCATCGCCGGCATCGAGACCCTGATCGGGCACAAGTTCCTCAATGCCGACGTGTACTTCATCGATTACCTGCCGTCGCAGATCCAGGCCCAGGACGTGTACATGGTCTGTGGTGCGGCGCTGGTCCTGAGTTTCTTCGCCACCCTGTATCCGGCCTGGCGCGCCTCGCGCACCCAGCCGGCGGAGGCGCTACGTTATGAGTGAGTCGCGCATGAGTGATAAAGCCGTGTTGAGCTGCCGCAACCTGGGCAAGAGCTACGAGGAAGGCCCGGAGTCGGTCCAGGTCCTGTCGGGGTTGAACCTCGAGCTGCACCCGGGCGAGCGGGTGGCCATCGTCGGCAGCTCGGGCTCGGGAAAGAGTACCTTGCTCAACCTGCTCGGCGGCCTCGACACGCCGACCCAGGGCAGTGTCTGGCTGGCCGGCGAGGAGCTGTCGGCGCTGGGCGAGCGGGCCCGTGGCCTGCTGCGCAACCGCGCCCTGGGCTTCGTTTATCAGTTTCACCACCTGCTGGCGGAGTTCACCGCCCTGGAAAACGCCTGCATGCCGCTGCTGATCGGCAAGACGCCGATCGCCGAGGCCCGCGAGCGCGCCGAGGCACTGCTCAAGCGTGTTGGCCTGGGGCACCGGCTGAATCACAAGCCGGCCGAGCTGTCCGGCGGTGAGCGCCAGCGCGTGGCGATTGCCCGCGCCCTGGTCAACCGCCCGGGCCTGGTGATGCTCGACGAGCCCACCGGCAACCTCGACCACCATACGGCCATGGGGATCCAGGAACTGATGCGAGAGCTGTCCACGCATTCGCAGACCGCCTTCCTGGTGGTGACCCACGACCTCAACCTGGCGCGCCAGATGGACCGCGTGCTGAGCCTGGAAGACGGGCGCCTGGTGGCGATCTGAATCGCTTGCGCGGGGCGCCACGAGGCCTCCCGTTTCACACTTAGATTGGGTATCCCTGTTCATGTTCAGACCCTTGTCCTTGTTCATCGGTGCTCGCTACACCCGTGCCAAGCGTCGCAACCACTTCATCTCGTTCATCTCCATGACCTCGATGATCGGGCTGTCGCTTGGCGTGCTGGCGATGATCACGGTGCTGTCGGTGATGAACGGCTTCCAGCGCGAGATGAGTTCGCGCGTGCTGGGTCTGGTGCCCCATGCCGCGATCCTCGGCGCGCAGCCGCTGGACGACTGGCGCAAGGTCGCCATCACCGCCGAAGGCAATCCGGCGGTGATGGCTGCGGCGCCGATCACCGAGATGGAAGGCATGCTCTCGTACAAGGGGGCGATGCAGCCGATCCAGGTTGCCGGCATCGACCCGGCCGAGGAGGGCAAGGTCTCCATCGTCACCCAGCATATCGTCCAGGGCAGCCTGCAGGACCTGGTGCCGGGCGAGTACGGCGTGGTCATCGGTGAGCTGACGGCGCGACGCTTTCGCCTGAACACCGGCGACAAGCTGACCCTGATCGTCCCGGAGATCAGCAAGGAGCCGGGCGGCATCACCCCGCGCATGCAGCGCTTGACCGTGGTCGGCATCTTCAAGGTCGGCGCCGAGCTGGATGGCTCCCAGGCCTATATCCATATCGCCGACGCCGGCGAGATGCAGCGCTGGGCACCGGGCCAGGTGCAGGGCGTGCGTCTGAAACTGCACGACCTGTACGCCGCACCGCAGGTGTCCAAGGCTATTGCCACGGGGCTGGGCGACGGCTACCGCGCCGACGACTGGTCGCACACCCAGGGCAGCCTGTTCAGCGCCATGAAGATGGAAAAGACCATGATCGGCCTGCTGCTGATGATGATCATCGCCGTGGCCGCCTTCAACATCATCGCCACCCTGGTGATGGTGGTGAACGACAAGGGCGCGGACATCGCCATCCTGCGCACCATCGGCGCGACGCCGGCGCAGATCATGGGCACGTTCATGGTCCAGGGCAGCCTGATCGGCATCGTCGGCACCTTGATCGGCGGCGTGCTCGGGGTGCTCCTGGCGCTGAACGTCAGCGCCGTGGTCGGCTGGATCGAGCGGGTCAGCGGCCAGCACATCTTCACCTCCGACATCTACTTCATCAGCAGCCTGCCGTCGGAGCTGCAGTGGGGCGACGTGGCGATCATCTGCGTGGCCGGGCTGGTGATGAGCTTCCTGGCGACCATTTATCCTGCGTACCGCGCCTCGCAGATCGAGCCGGCGATGGCGTTGCGTTACGAGTAAGGCATGGCAACACCGGGGGCGCTTTGCGCCCCTTTCGCCGGCAACTCGATCACGAACCGAGTCCACCCATTTTCGCACTCCGCCCGAATCTTCCCACCGTGCGCCTGCACGATCGAGCGGGTGATAGCCAGCCCGAGCCCTGCATGTTCACTGCTGCCTTCCTGGCGCGCCGGGTCTGCCCGATAGAAACGGTCGAAGAGCCGCTCCAGCAGTTGCGGGGCGATCGCCGGGCCACTGTTGGCCACCTCGATGCGCAACCCCGGCGCAAGGCTCACACGGATCTCGCCGCCCGCCGGGGTGAAGCGCAGGGCGTTGTCCAGCAGGTTCGACAAGGCCCGGCGCAGCATGTGCCGGTCGCCTTCGACATGCGCCTGGCCCTCGCGTGACAGACTGACTTCAGCTTCTTCGGCCAGCGGCGCGTAATACTCCAGCAGCGCATCGACCTCGGTCGCCAGGTCCAGCGCCTGGCGGTTGGGCATCAGCAGGCCGTGGTCGGCCTTGGCCAGGTAAAGCATGTCGTTGACCAGCTGGGCCATCCATTGCAACTCTTCAAGGTTGCCATGCAGGGCCTCGCGGTACTCCTCGAGGCTGCGCGGGCGGGTGAGGGTGACCTGGGTGTGGGTCAGCAGGTTGGACAGCGGCGTGCGCAACTCGTGGGCGATGTCGGCGGAGAACGCCGACAGGCGCTGGAAAGCATCGTCCAGACGCTGCAGCATGGCGTTCACCGTGCCGGCCAGCTCGGCCAGCTCCTCGGGCATCTCGGCGGCCGGCAGGCGGGTAGTCAGCGAGCGGGCGTTGACGCTGGCGGCGACCTTGCCCATGCGCCGCAGCGGCTTCAGGCCACGGCGCACGGCCCAGGCGCCGAGCAGCGCGGTGACCAGCGCGCTGAGGCCGACCGTGAGCCAGATCAGGCGCTGCATGCCTTGCAGGAAGTGCTGGTGATGGGTGATGTCGAGGAACAGGGTCAGCTGCGGCGAGGCGGGTCGGGTTTCGTCCAGCGGCAGGCTCAGCCCACGGTAGTCGATGCCCTGGGTATGCAGGGTAGCCAGGCCTGGCTGGTCCGGGGCGTCCGGCAGGTCGCTGCGGCTGGCGAACCAGGTGGTGCCGTCGACCGCGCGCACGCGCAAGGCCAGGTCGGACTGGTGGCTCAGCTCGTTGAGCAGCCCCGGCAGGCGCGTGGCCAGTTGCTCGGGACTGGTCACGCCGTCAAGCAGGCTGCGCATCAGCGACAGGCGGCCGCTGAGCAGTTGCTGGTCGAGTTCGACGAAATGCTGCTCGCTGGCGCGGCTGAACAGCAGGCCGGCGCCCAGTGAAACACTGGCGGTGCAGGCGGCGAACAGCAGCGCCAGGCGGCTGCCGAGGGACAGGCGGCGCATCAGTCCTGGCGCTCCTCGAGCACGTAGCCCATGCCGCGCACGGTATGGATCAGCTTGGTGGCGTGGGTGTCGTCGATCTTCAGGCGCAGGCGGCGGATGGCCACCTCGATGACGTTGGTGTCGCTGTCGAAGTTCATGTCCCACACCTGCGAGGCGATCAGCGACTTGGGCAGCACCTCGCCCTGGCGGCGCAGCAGCAGTTCGAGCAGGGCGAATTCCTTGGCGGTCAGGTCGACGCGCTGGCCGGCCCGCTCGGCGCGGCGGCGGATCAGGTCAAGGCGCAGGTCGGCCAGGCTCAGGCAGGTGTCCTGGCTGGCGCTGGCGCCCCGGCGCAGCAGGCTGCGCACCCGGGCCAGCAGCTCGGAGAAGGCGAACGGCTTGACCAGGTAGTCGTCGGCGCCCAGTTCCAGGCCGTGGACGCGGTCCTCGACGGCATCGCGGGCGGTGAGGAACAGCACCGGCGTGTCCAGCCCGGCCTGACGCACGGCCTGGAGGATCTGCCAGCCGTTGCGCCCCGGCAGCATCACATCGAGGATCAGCAGGTCGTGGTCACCGGTCAGGGCCAGGTGCTGGCCGGTGTCGCCGTCGATGGCAAGCTCCGTGGCGAAACCGGCTTCGCTCAGCCCCTGGCTCAGGTACTGGCCGGTCTTGGCCTGGTCTTCGACGATCAGCAGTTTCATGTGTTTACCAACGGTTAGGGCCAACGTGATGCCGAAATGATACGTGACGATCCGGCGGCCTGCCCAAGCTGACAAAGTTGTAATCTTCCCGTCAGCCAGCTGCCAGCCAGCCTTTTCGAGAATGGCCTCATTCTCCCAGAACGACCCGGAGTCACCCATGAAACACCTGTTTATCGCCGCCGCCCTCGCACTGGTCAGCCTGCCGAGCTTCGCCGACAGCAGTAAACCCTTCGCCTTCGGCGAGCCGGCCGAGGCGGCCAAGGCCACCCGCACCGTCGAGGTGGTGCTCAAGGACATCGCCTTCGAACCCAAGAGTATCAAGGTCAAGGCCGGCGAGACCGTGCGCTTCGTGCTGGTCAACCAAGGCAAGCTGCCCCACGAGTTCAACCTGGGCGACAAGGCCATGCACGCCGAGCACCAGAAGGAAATGATCGCCATGCAGGGCAAGATGTTCACTGCCGGCATGAACCACGAAGGCATGGACCATGGCCAGATGGATCACGGCCAAATGGGTGCTGGCCACGGCCATGCGGGCGGCAACACCGTGCTGGTGCAGCCCGGCCAGCGCGCCGAGCTGACCTGGACCTTCCGCAAGTCGGCGCCCATCGAGTTCGCCTGCAACGTGCCGGGCCATTACCAGGCAGGCATGGTCGGGCCGCTGACCATCGAGTGACATCGGCTCCAAGGCGGGGTGCAAAACCGGTAGACTAGGGGCAATTTCGAACCTTCAGGTCAGTTTCCATGCATCCCGCCGCCGAACATTCCCCGCTGGGCAAGTCCAGCGAATACATCGCCACCTACACCCCCTCGTTGCTGTTCCCGATTCCTCGCCTGGCCAAATGGGCCGAGCTGGGCGTGAGCGGCGACGCGCTGCCGTGGCAGGGCGTGGATTTCTGGAACTGCTTCGAGCTCTCCTGGCTGCTGCCCTCGGGCAAGCCGGTGGTAGCCATCGGCGAGTTCGCCATTCCATGTGATTCGCCGAACATCATCGAGTCCAAATCTTTCAAGCTGTACCTCAACTCGCTGAACCAGACGGTGTTCGAGTCGGTAGCGGCGTTGCAGGCGTGCCTGGTGCAGGATCTGTCCGCTGCGGCTGGTAAGCCGGTCGCGGTCAAGGTCAGCACCCTGGCCGAGGTCGAGGGGCAGGGCGTGACCGCGTTGCCGGGCCAGTGCATCGATGCGCTGGATGTGAACATCAGCAACTACGAGCAGCCGCAACCGGAGCTGCTGCGTTGTTCGTCGGAGCGCGTGGTGGAAGAGACCGTGCACAGCCACCTGCTCAAATCCAACTGTCCGGTCACCGGCCAACCGGACTGGGGAAGCGTGGTGGTGGAGTACAAGGGGCAGGCGCTGGATCATGCCAGCCTGCTGACCTACCTGATCAGCTTCCGTCAGCATGCCGACTTCCATGAGCAGTGCGTGGAGCGGATCTACCTGGACCTGAAGAACCTGCTCAAGCCTGAGCACCTGACGGTGTATGCGCGGTATGTGCGCCGTGGCGGGCTGGATATCAACCCGTACCGCAGCACTGGGGCGATCAGCCCGCAGAATCTACGGTTGGTACGTCAGTAATGTAATAGGGCCGCGTTTGCGGCCCCATTCGGTTCAGATCCCCATGCTGTGCAGGTGATTGGCGATATTGCGCAGGATGGCGGTAAGGTCTGGGTGATCGGCCTCGAAGCGTTCGACGGCGGTATTGACCCCATCGACCAGGTTGTTGTCCTTGGTCGCTTCCTCGAGTTTGATCTGGGCTTCGATCTGCTGCATCAATTCATGCAGGTGGTCGCGCTCTTCCAGCGAGAGCGGTGGATTGCGGTCCAGTTGCTCGCGCAGGCTATCGAGTTGCTCTTGCAGTTCGCGGGCAGGCATTGTTCGTTCTCCATCAATGACTTGGCAAGCCATGGACCTCGGCGACACGGTAAAGGTTCTGGCCTGCCTTCTAGCGTAATCCACCTGCCGCTGCTTTGCATGACCCGTATCAACGGGGATGTATCAGGGTTTCTCGCCTTTGTGCCGGCGTTGGGCGATGTCCGCCAGGCAGGTGTCGAGGGATTCCAGGTGATCGATCACCGAGTGCACGCCCAGGCCGAACAGCGCCAGGGTCGCCTTGCCACGGGTACGCTCCTGTTCCTGCCGGGTCATGGCCTGCCATTGGCTGGAGCCCAGGTCGCAGGCCGCCAGACCCACCGTCCACAGGCCGGCGTTGAGCCCGGCCTGCAGCAGCCGCGGCTCGCCGCTGACCAGTACGCAGCCTTCCAGGCGTTGGCTGTCGAGGCACATCAGCGCCTGCCAGCAGGCGTTGGGCGCCGGCCACTTGCAGCCATTGACCAGGTGGCCCGGCAGCCAGTCGGGCAGCACGCTGCTCAGGCGCTTGCCCTGGGCGGCGCTGAGTTCGTCGAGCCAGATGCACGGCACAGCCTGCGAGTGCAGGCTGTGAAGGGAATCGAGGGCGCCGGGGGCGGGCAGGGTGCCGCTGTCGGTTGCCTGGACCAGGCAGCCGCGCAGTCCGAACAGCACGGCGGTTAAGGCGGGTGCGTCTTGCATGGCAACGTCCCTAGACTTTCTACGAAATGTATCTGCACTCGCCCATACTGCGTTGAAACGGGGCTCGGAATGCTCATGTACTCCAGTACACTGCGCTTGCTCCCCCCGTTTCGCCTTGTCTGGCCTTCGCGCAGACACATTTCGTACAGACCCTAAATAGCTCGCAGGCTATCCAGCGATTGTTACCGAAGGATGACGGCTGCAGTTGTTCACAAAATCTTGACAGAGATATGTAAAACTACCGTTCAGCCAGCAAGCCAGTATACTTGCGCCCTATCGAGCAGCGCGCCAAAGGCCGTTGCCGCCGTGAAATCCGATGGAGAAACATCTATGCGTAGGATCGGTGCCGGAGTGATCGAGCGAGTCACCCAGGCCTGTGTCTGCGCCAGCTTGCTGCTGGCGCCCGTGGCAGCCACCCAGGCGGCCACCGAGGAGGATCCGTGGGAGTCGGTCAACCGACCGATCTTCAGGTTCAACGATGTCCTCGACACCTATGCCCTCAAACCGCTGGCCCAGGGTTACCAGTACGTCACTCCGCAGTTCCTCGAAGATGGCATCCACAACGTCTTCCGCAACCTGGGCGACGTCACCAACCTGGCCAACAACGTGCTGCAGCTCAAGCCTCGAGCGGCGGGTATCGACACGGCGCGGCTGATCGTCAACACCACCTTCGGCCTGGGCGGCTTCTTCGATGTCGGCACCAAGATGGGGCTGCAGCGCAACGACGAGGACTTCGGCCAGACCCTCGGCTACTGGGGCGTGCCCAGCGGGCCGTACGTGGTCATTCCGTTCCTTGGTCCGAGCACCGTGCGTGACGGCCTGGCCAAGTACCCGGACACCTACACCGAACCCTACCGCTACATCGACCATGTGCCGACCCGCAACTCGATCTTCGCGATGGACGTGATCGACACCCGTGCCAGCCTGCTGTCGGCGGAGAAGCTGATCCAGGGCGACAAGTACATCTTCCTGCGCAACGCCTACCTGCAGAACCGCGAGTTCAAGGTCAAGGACGGCCAGGTCGAAGACGACTTCTGATCTGTCGTATGACGAAAAAGGCGACCTTCGGGTCGCCTTTTTCGTGACCGTTCAATGCATGGCCAGGATGCGCAGGCCGAATTTCTGCGCGCCGCCGGGCTGGTCGGCGATCCACACCACCTCGGTGCTGGCATGCAGGCCGGCGAGGGCGGCGTGGTCGGAGTCGATGCGCACCTCGAGCTGGTCGCCCACCTTGAACCGCTGCGGTGCCTGGACCTGCATGCCGCTGCTGGAGAGATCGATGCACACGGCGCTGATCACCTGTCCGGCGTGCAGCAGGCTGACCTCGGTTTCAATGCGCATGCGTATGAAATCGCGTTTTTCGCTGTAATCCACGGGAGGCTGGGACATGCTTGCATCCTTTCGTCAGGTTGCGCCGATGTGCTTTCTTATAACGCCGGGTGATTTGCCCTGTAAAGTGCGCGGAAGTCATCCTTGCCATGCTTGAAACGCCAGGCGGATGGGAGTACCGTCAGCGCCTTACAGGGCACCTCGCTATTTGCCGGACCAGTCTTCTTGTCCTACAACTCAAATAGAGAGTGGCTAGAGAGCATTCCAGTAGCCGTCTGTCGGTCCTCCACAGCCGCTACGCCAACCTAAATCTGGCGCCGTTCGCCCACATGCAGAAACCCAGTGCAACGCTGCTGATCATCGATGACGACGAGGTGGTCCGTGCCAGTCTCGCCGCCTATCTGGAAGACAGCGGCTTCAGCGTCCTCCAGGCCGGTAACGGCCAGCAGGGCCTCCAGGTCTTCGAAGCACACCAGCCCGACCTCGTGATCTGCGATCTGCGCATGCCGCAGATGGGCGGCCTCGAACTGATCCGCCGGATCAGCGAGCGCGCGCCGCAGTTGCCGGTGATCGTGGTGTCCGGCGCCGGCGTCATGAGCGACGCGGTCGAAGCCTTGCGCCTGGGCGCGGCGGACTACCTGATCAAGCCCCTGGAAGACTTGGCCGTGCTCGAGCACTCGGTGCGTCGCGCGCTCGACCGCTCGCGCCTGGTGCTGGAGAACCAGCGCTACCGGGAGAAGCTCGAAGCGGCCAACCGCGAGCTGGAGGCCAGCCTGCACCTGCTGCAGGAGGACCAGACCGCCGGTCGCCAGGTGCAGATGAACATGCTCCCGGAAAACCCCTGGGTGGCCGGCGAGTTCAGCTTCGAGCATCAGATCATCCCGTCGCTGTACCTGTCGGGCGATTTTGCCGACTACTTCCGCGTGGACGATCGGCGCATTGCCTTCTACCTGGCGGACGTCTCTGGCCACGGCGCCTCGTCGGCGTTCGTCACGGTGCTGCTCAAGTTCATGACCACGCGCCTGCTGTTCGAATTCAAGCGCGGCGGAAAAATGCGCGAATTCAAGCCTTCGCAGGTGCTCAGCCACATCAACCGCGGGCTGATCAACTGCAAGCTGGGCAAGCATGTGACCATGGTCGGTGGCGTCATCGACGAGGACACCGGCCTGCTCACCTACAGCGTCGGCGGCCACTTGCCCCTGCCGGTGCTGTACACCCCGGGCCAGGCCCGCTACCTGGAAGGCCGCGGCCTGCCGGTGGGGTTGTTCGACGAGGCCAGCTACCAGGACCAGGTGCTGGAACTGCCACCGCAGTTCAGCCTCACCTTGATGTCCGATGGCATTCTGGACCTTTTGCCCGGGGACACACTCAAAGATAAGGAAGCGGCCTTGCCGGAAATCGTCAAGGCGGCGGGTGGTAGCCTGGAGGGGCTGCGCCAACGATTCGAATTGGCTACGCTTGGGGAGATGCCGGATGATATCGCCCTATTGGTGTTGAGCAGGAACCTTGAATGAGTACTGGTAGAATCCAGTTCGCCGAGCAGAGCGGAACCTTCGTTCTGAAATTTGTCGGTGAAGTGCGCCTGACCCTGTGTTCGGCGCTGGATGCGACGATCGAGAAGATCTTCACCGCGCTGAACTTCTCGGCCATCGTCATCGACCTGACCGAAACTGAGAGCATCGACAGCACCACCCTCGGCTTGCTGGCCAAGCTGTCGATCCTGTCCCGGCAGAAAGTCGGCCTGCTGCCGACCGTGGTCACCACCAACCCGGACATTTCCCGTCTGCTGCAGTCCATGGGCTTCGATCAGGTGTTCAACATCGTCGATCGCCCGGTGCCGTGCCCGGAATGCCTGACCGACCTGCCGTCCCAGGACCAGGACGAGAACGTGGTGCGCTCCAAGGTGCTGGAGGCGCACAAGATCCTCATGGGCTTGAACGACTCCAACCGTGAAGCCTTCCATGACCTGGTCAGCGCGCTGGAGCGTTCCTGATCGTTCGCTGAACCCATCGACGCCATCGCGGGAAGAGCCCGCTCAGGGTCTGTGCGGTGCTTGCGTCGCTCCCGATGGAGCGAATGCAGTGCGCAGATCCTCCATGAACGCCCGCTGCGCTTCGCCGGATTCCTGCCCGCGGTGGCGTGCCAGGGTGAACGGCACCACGAAATCCAATGTCTGATCCAGTGCCTGCAACAGCCCCTGGGCTTCCCAGGGCGCGGCGCAGTGGCAGGGCAGGTAGCCGATATGCCGGCCTGAAAGGATCAAGGTCAGCGCGCTGTCGATCTGTTCCGCCACCGCCAGGCTGTTTCGGCTTTGAAAGGGTTCTCCCTGCTTGAGAAATCGATACGGGTGGCAGACCTGGTCGGCCTCAAGCAATTGCTCGCGGCTCACCTGCCCCTGGTCGAACAGCTCATGCCCCTTGCCACAATAGAGCCGCTGGCGTTCCTCGAACAACGGCAGGTAGTCGAACGCCACCTGGTTGCCGGAGAAGTAGCTGATAGCGCAATCCAGGCGCTGCTCCAGCAACAGCCGCTCGAGCTCGGCAGGTGGGGCGCAGGTCACCTCCAGGCGCACGTGCTCGTCGCGTTGGCGAAAGCGGGCGATGGCCCGGGCCAGGCGCAGGGTGACGTCGCGGTCCTGGTTCTCGGCCAGGCCGATGCGCAGCGTGCCGAGCAAGCGCCCGGCCACGCCGTTGGCCTGCTGGCGAAACTGCTCGATCTGCAGCAGCAGGCCGCGGGTCGCCTGGAGTAGCAGCTCGCCTTTCTCGGTCAAGCGGAATCCGCCCTTGCCACGGCTGCACAGGCGATAGCCCAGGCGGGTCTCGAGCCTGGCCATCTGCTGGCTGATGCTGGGCTGGCTGAGCCCCAGCACGCCCTGGGCGGCGCTGAAGCCGCCGGCCTCGACTACAGTGACGAACAGCCGCAGCAGGTGCAGGTCGGGGTCGTGCAGTTGTCCGAGCATCACATTGCTCCTGATGAATGTCAGCTTTGAATAGTTGCCATTTTTACAATGTAACCCGGCAGGCATGCTGGCGGCATCCACCCCCAAGCCGAGGTGAACGCCATGCGTCGAACGTTGTGCCTGCTTTCATTGTTGATCGCCCTGCCGCTGCAGGCCGAGGAGAAGGTCGTCAACCTGTACAGCTGGGCCGACTATGTCGCCCCGCAAACCCTGGCGCGGTTCGAGCAGGAGACCGGTTACAAGGTCCGCTACGACACCTTCGACACCACCGAGGTGCTGGAGACCAAACTGCTCACCGGCGGCAGTGGCTACGACGTGGTGGTGCCGTCGGCCACGGTGCTGGCCCGTGCGCTCAAGGCCGGCGCCCTGCAGCCGCTCGATACCCAGGCGATGCCCGGCTACACCAACCTAGACCCCGATCTGCTTGCCAAGCTGGCCGAGGCCGACCCCGGCAACCGCCATGCCGTGCCGTACACCTGGGGCACGCTGGGGCTGGGGGTGAATGTCGAGGCCGTGCGCCAGCGCCTCGGTGACGTGCCGCTGGACAGCCTCGACCTGCTGTTCAAGCCCGAATACGCCAGCCGCCTGAAGGACTGCGGGATCGCCATGCCGGACTCGCCCCAGGAGGTGATCGGCCTGACCCTCAACTACCTGGGCAAGGACCCGTACAGCCAGAGCAAGGCCGACCTGGACGCCGCCCAGGCGTTGTTGCAGCAGTTGCAGCCGTCGATCAGCTACGTGGCCAACGGTCGCCAGATCAACGACCTGGCCAACGGCAGCGTGTGCCTTGCGCTGACCTACAACGGCGACGCGGCCATGGCCGCCGACCAGGCCCGTCGCGCCGGCAAGCCGTTCGAGCTGATCTACCGCATCCCCCGCGAGGGCACTCTGGTCTGGCAGGACAACCTGGTGATTCCCAAGGACGCGCCGCACCCCGAGGCGGCCCGCGCCTTCATCGCCTTCATGCTGCGCCCCGAATCGGTGGCGGCGCTGACCAACACGCTGTTCTTCGCCAACGCCAACCAGGCCGCCACGCCGCTGGTGGACGCGGCGATCCGCAACGACCCGGATATCTACCCGTCGGCCGAGGTGCGCCAGCGCCTGTTCGCCGACCGCAGCATGGCGCTGTCCGACCTGCGCCAGCGCAACCGCCTGTGGACCGCCTTCCGCAGCCGCCAGTGAACAACAACGACAGGAGACAGACCGTGGATCTCGCCCAGGACAACGACCAGGCCATGACCCGTGACAGCCTCTACGGCACCGCCGCCGAGAGCACCTATGCCGGTATCACCAGTTTTTCCCGGCGCCGCTACAGCCGCGACCTGCGCGGTGTCGACGTGGTAGTCAGCGGCGTGCCGTTCGACACCGCCACCAGCAACCGTCCCGGCGCGCGCTTCGGCCCGCGGGCGATCCGCGCCGCCTCGGTGCAGCAGGCCTGGGCCCGGCACTGGCCCTGGACGTTCGACCCGTTCGACCACCTGGCGGTGATCGACTACGGCGATTGCGCCTTCGACAGCGGCACGCCCGCGTCGGTGCCGGACAGCATCGAGGCGCACGCCGAGCACATCCTCGAGGCCGGTTGCGCCATGCTCACCCTGGGGGGCGACCACTTCATCAGCTATCCGCTGCTCAAGGCCCATGCCCGCCGGCATGGCCCGCTGGCGCTGGTCCACTTCGACGCCCACAGCGACACCTGGCCAGACGAGGAGGGCAAGCGCATCGACCACGGCACCATGTTCTGGCACGCGGCGCGCGAAGGCCTGGTGGATCCGGCGCACTCGGTGCAGATCGGCCTGCGCACCACCAATGACGACAGCCAGGGGTTCGCCATTCTTGATGCCCGCCAGGTGCATCGCCAGGGCACCGAGGCGATCATCGCGGCGATCCGCCAGCGGGTGGGGGACCGACCGGTGTACCTGACCTTCGATATCGACTGCCTGGACCCGGCCTTCGCGCCCGGCACCGGCACGCCGGTATGCGGCGGGCTGAGCACGGTGCAGGCGCTGGAGATCCTAGGCGGCTTGCGCGGGATCAACCTGGTGGGCATGGACCTGGTGGAGGTGGCGCCGGCCTATGACCATGCCGACATCACCGCGCTGGCCGGGGCGACGCTGGCGATGGAGATGCTGTGCCTGTATGCGGCGCGGCACAAGGTGGATAAAGCCGGCTGACACCGGGGCTGCATGGCAGCCCCAGGGGGCCATACTGAAACATCAGGACCCATATTCATCCTTTTGCGTCGAACCCTGCGCGCTTTAGGCTATCCAACCCTGGAGCGCGCCTTTTCGTACCGGAGGTGAAGCATGAACCCCACCCTGCCAATCCTGGGCCTTGGCCTGTTGCTGGCCATGCCGCTCCAGGCTGCGCCGCTGCCGGCGCCGTTGCTCGCTGCCAACGACAGCAACAATCCGTACAACAGCCCGATCATGCGTGCCAACCCCAACAGCCGCCAGGGCAGCGTACCCGCCACGCCGCCAGTGCGCGGCCCGTCCACGCAGCCCAACCCGCGCCCGCCAACCCTCGACAACCGGGGTATCGGCAATGGCGACAACCTGCGCCGCGAGCAGCAGACCCCGAACCTGGAACCCACCCGGCCACCACGCGATTCGCTGCGCGTGCCGTGAGCCCTATCGAAGGAATCGAGCATGACGCCACGCACCTGGTTGACCACCCTGGCCGCCGCCGGCCTGTTTCCGCTGTTGGCCCAGGCGGCCGCCGAGCAGCAATTTCCCAGTGAAGAGGGGCAACTGACCGTCAGCACCGTCGCCGACGGCCTGCGCAATCCCTGGGCCCTGGCCTTCCTGCCGGGTGGCAAGGACATGCTGGTGAGCGAACGCCCCGGCAATCTGCGCATCGTCAGCGCCGAGGGCAAGGTCGGCCCGCCATTGTCCGGCGTGCCCAAGGTGTGGGCCGAAGGGCAGGGTGGCCTGCTCGACGTGGTGCTGTCGCCTGACTTCGCCAAGGACCGAACGGTCTATCTGTCATTCGCCGAGGAAGGCCCCGACGGCAAGGCGGGGACTGCGGTTGGCCGTGGCCAGTTGTCCCAGGACCGGGTCCGTCTGGAGAACTTTACGGTGATTTTCCGCCAGCAGCCCAAGCTCTCCGAAGGCAATCATTTCGGTTCGCGGTTGGTGTTCGACCGCGACGGATACCTGTTCATCGCCCTGGGCGAGAACAACCAGCGGCCCACCGCCCAGGACCTGGACAAGTTGCAGGGCAAGATCGTGCGCATCCTGCCCGATGGCGAGGTACCCAAGGACAACCCCTTCGTCGGCCGCGACAATGTGCGTCCGGAAATCTGGTCATTCGGCCATCGCAACCAGCAGGGCGCGGCGTTGAACCCCTGGACCGGCCAGCTGTGGACCCACGAGCACGGCCCCCGTGGCGGCGACGAGATCAACATTCCGCGGCCCGGCAAGAACTACGGTTGGCCGATCGCCACCAATGGCATCAATTACTCGATGCTGCCGATCCCGGAAGCCAAGGGCAAGCACGTCGAGGGCATGGTCGACCCGCACCATGTGTGGGAGAAGTCGCCGGGTATCAGCGGCATGGCGTTCTACGACAGCCCGACGTTCAAGGCGTGGGAGCACAACCTGTTCATTGGCGCGTTGGCGACCCAGGAGTTGATTCGTTTGCAGCTCGATGGTGACAAGATCGTGCATGAAGAACGCCTGTTGGGCGATCTCAAGGCGCGGATCCGTGATGTGCGGGTGGGGCCGGATGGTTATGTGTATGTGCTGACCGATGCCAAGGACGGGGCTTTGTTAAAGGTGGGATTGAAGGACGGTTGATGCCTATCGCGGGGCTAGCCCGCTCCCACGCACTAGAGGGGCGAAAGTGTCGTACCATGGCCGGCATGACGCCAGAATCCCTCTACCAGCAAGCGCTCAGCGAACGCGGTTTCTTTCCTGACCCGGCCCAGGCGGCCGCCGTTACGGCATTGCAGGCCTGTTTCGACACCCTGGCCCAGGGCATGCCGACCCAGGGCCTGTACCTCTGGGGCCCGGTCGGCCGCGGCAAGACCTGGTTGATGGACCTGTTCCACCGTTCATTAAAGCTTTCGGCCCGGCGCCAGCACTTCCACCACTTCATGGCCTGGGTCCACCAGCGCCTGTTCCAGCTCAACGGTACCGCCGACCCGCTCAAGGCCCTGGCCCGGGAGTTGGCCGGCGAGATCCGCGTGCTGTGTTTCGACGAGCTGTTCGTCAGCGATATCGGTGATGCGATCATCCTCGGCCGGTTGTTCCAGGTGCTGTTCGACCAGGGGGTAGTGGTGGTCGCGACCTCCAACCAGCCTCCTGACCAGTTGTACCGCGACGGCTTCAACCGCGAGCGTTTCCTGCCGGCCATCGCAGCCATCGAGCGGCATATGCGCGTGCTGTCGGTGGCCGGAGAGCAGGACCATCGCCTGCACCCGGGGGCGCAGCTGCAGCGCTACTGGGTGGCACCTCCGGGCGGTGGCGGGGCGCTGGCGGCTGTGTTCGACCAGTTGAGCCCGGATGACCTCGGTAGCGCGCAGGCCGTTCAGATTGGTTCGCGCCACGTGCAGGTGGTGCGCCACAGCGACCGGGCGCTCTGGTGCCGATTTGCCGATCTGTGCGAGCAGCCCTTGGCCGCCATGGACTTCATGGCGCTGTGCGACCGTTACCCGGCCATTTTGCTGAGTGATGTACCGGCCCTGGGCGGCGTGCAGCAGGCCGGGCGTATCGCCCGTGGGACGGAAGATGGCGCGGCCCGTGTCGAGGCCGGAGACCGCGAACTGCCGACCCTGGCGCCCAAGGATGACAGCGTGCGGCGTTTCATCGCGCTGGTCGACGAGTGCTACGACCGTCGAGTCGCGTTGTACCTGGAGGCCGAGGTCCCGCTGGAAGCGCTCTACACTCAAGGGTATCTGGCGTTCCCGTACCAACGGACCCTGAGCCGGCTACGGGAGATGCAACTGCAACGCTTCGCCTGAAGGAGCCGACCATGGAGCCGCTGTCGCATCATCTGTTGACCCAGGCCTACAACAATGGCTGGGCCAACCACCGCCTGTACAAGGCTTGCCTGCAACTGACCCAGGACGAGTTCGTCGCCCCTCGTTGCAGCTTCTTTCCCTCGATCAAGGCCACCCTCAACCACCTGTTGACGGTGGACTGGTTCTACCTCGATGCGCTGGAGTGCGAGCAGCGCGGTGAAGCGCCCGATCCTGACGGCGAGCGCTTCTTTGTGCCTGAGCAACCCTTTGCCACGTGCACTGACCTGCAAGCCCAGCAGGTTCAGGCCGATCAGCGGCTGATCACCTATTGCCGGCAGTTGCGTGATGACCAGCTCGGACGTTATGTCAGCATCGTGCGGCCAGAGCGGATGCAGCATGAGCCGCGCCTGCGCTTGCTGTCGCACCTGTTCGAGCACCAGATCCATCACCGCGGCCAGGTACATGCGATGCTCAGCGACACGTCGGTCAGGCCTCCGCAGTTGGATGAGTTCTTCTGCGAGGAGGAGGCGTCGCTGCGCGCCGAGGACTTTGCCGCCCTGGGCTGGAGCGAGGCGCAGATCTGGGCGCAGCGCTGAACGCGGCTCAAGGCGTTTCGCTGTCGGCCAGGTCGTGGGCGGCCTGAACCAGTTGTTCCAGCTGGTGATGCACCATGGCGCGGTCCATTTGGACCAGGGGCTGGCGGTTCCACAGCACGTGCATGCCCGTAAGCGGATCGACCCCGAGCATGGGCTTGCAGAGGTCCTGGCAGAACAGGTTCTGCTGGCCCCAGCACACGCCATCGGTGGCGGGTAGTTCGATGAACATCAGCAACTGGTCGGCAGGGTGCTCGGTCACGTTGCACACATGGGGGCCTACCCGCAGGCTGATCACGGGCTCGAAGGCCACAGGGGGTTCCAGTTTCAAGGCCGCGTACAGCTGGGTCAGTGCATAGTCATAGTTCGTGCCTGGCATGGCGAATTCTCGTTGGATGGGGCCGCCACGGTAACGACCATGCTGTTTGCCCGACTATCGGAAGCTGTCGTCATTTTTTAGCTGCAGGCTGTCGCTCACTTTCTGCCGCGCACCAGGTCCAGCGAACTTCCTACAAGTGATGGCGAAATGCCTCTGCCCATGCCAGGACAATCCCTGCGTTCAAGCATGGGAGGGCATCGTAGCCTATGGCCATGTCTACATCAGTTGAGCTTCGACGTGGTGTGTAAAGAGGCCTACGGGAAGTACGGCCTGGTGCGAGAGGGATTTCTCCAGTTGAGGACTGGTGTGTGCAAGGGCGGCAGTTGGATGTTGTTGGGGCGGGTTTTGCGTCCCAGGGGCAGGAAGGCTTCTACGCGATCATGGCAGGCGAGCTGGCCGTGCGCGAAAAAGACAATGTCATCGATTTACAGGCCGGCGAACTGCTGTTCGTCAAGCGCGGCACCTACCTGGTGGCGACCCGATGGCAGGCGTGCCAAGTCCTGTGGCTGCCGCTGGATGTGAATTTCGTGCAGGCGTTCATGCAGCGTCACGGCCAGGAGTTGAGCCACCTCGAGCGCTGCGGCGAACCCTGTGTGAACACCCTGCGACTTCATCCCTGCACCTTGGCGCAGGAATGCGTGACCCGCCTGGCGGCGCTCGAAGGCGAGGGTACCTCGTCGATGCTGGCGATGCTGCGCCTGGAGGAGCTGCTGTTGCTGCTGGTGTTCGGAGCGCAAGGTCGGACGCTGCTGGCGGCCCTGCGCCAACAGGGCAATCGCCATGTCGATCGGCTGCACGCCTTCATGGAGCAGCACTACCTGCGCGAGTGGCGCCTGGACCAGTACGCCGAGGCCTTCGGGTTGGGCCTGACGGCGTTCAAGAGCCTGTTCTGCTCCTTCTACAACTGCTCGCCGCGGGCCTGGATCACCGAGCGCAGGATTGTCCATGCGCATCATCTGCTGCTGAACACGCGCATGAGCATTGTCGACATCGCCATGGAAAGCGGCTTTTCCAGCCAGTCGTATTTCAGCCAGAGCTACCGCCGGCGTTTCGGCTGTACGCCCAGCGATGCCCGTCGCTAGACGCCATCCCTTACCCCGCATGGACAAGACCTGCATGAACAGACTTTCAACGCAGTTGGCCCATCGCCTGGGCATGGCGCACTGGCTGGCCGATCACGCTGGCGGCTACCACCTGTGCATCGATGGCCATGGCCTGCGGCTTGAACCGCGAGGCGTACAGCTGATGGTACGCAGTTCGCTATCGTCAGTGGTTGGGCAAGGTGCCGGTCTCGATCAGCAGGCCCTGCGGCGCCTGTTGGGCATGGTCACGGCGTGGGCCGCGCATTGCCCGCAGCGGCTGGCGCTGACGCCTGAGGGAGAGCTGATGCTCGAAGCTTGGGTAGATACTTCGTCGGGGGATGTGGACATCCTCGAATATGTGCTTGGGGTGCAGGTCGCCCTGCTGAATCGTCTGTGTGAGCAACGTTTCGGTCCAGTACCTGTGATTGCCAGGGGGGCCAGCGTATGGCTGCCATGAGATCGCTTGCCACCGGTTTGGCAGCCCTGCTGGCCAGTCTTGTCGCCCAGGGCGAGCCGCTGGACTGGTCGGAAGAACCGTTCCACTACATCGCCCAGGGCGAGAGCCTGCGTGACGTGCTGACCAATTTTGCCGCCAGCTATCAAGGTTCGGTGGTGGTCAGCGACAAGGTCAGGGACCAGGTCAGCGCCACCTTCGAGCAACCGGACCCGCAGGCGTTTCTCGAGCAGGTCGCGGTGCTCTACAACCTGGCCTGGTACTACGACGGCGCGGTGCTGCATGTCGATAAGTCGAGCGAAGTGCAGACCCGGCTGATCCACCTGGACAAGGTGCGCGAGCCACAACTGCGCGCCGCGCTCCAGGAGGGTGGTGGCTGGACCTCGCGCTTTGCCTGGCGTGCTGCGGCAGGTGGGCGGCTGGTGTATGCCTCGGGGCCACCGCGTTACCTGGATCGGGTCGAGCAGACCGTCAAGGCCCTGGAGCAGCAGGCGAGCCTGCAGGATGAACTGGGTGGCAGCCTGAGCGTCGAGGTGATCCCGCTCCGGCATGCGGTGGCCGTGGACCGCGAGATCGACTATCGCGACCAGAAGGTGGCGGTGCCCGGTGTGGCCTCGCTCCTTTCCCGGGTGTTGGCCGACGCCAATGTAGTGGCGGTCGACGGCCAGTCCGTGGGAGAGGGCGCGCCCGTGCGTGCCGGTCGGGCCGTGGTCCAGGCCGAACCGTCGCTCAATGCCATCATCGTGCGTGATCACGCCGAGCGCCTGCCCATGTACCGACGCCTGGTCATGGCGCTGGACCGGCCGGCAGCGCGGATCGAAGTAGGTCTGACGATCCTCGATATCAACGCCGAACACCTGGATGAGCTTGGCGTGGAATGGCAGTTCGGAATCGGCAAGCATCAACTGATGGACATCCGGACCCAAGCGGGATTATCGCAAACCACGTTGTCCGGCAGTCTGGTCGATAGTCGCGGCTTGAACCGGCTACTGGCCAAGGTGACCCTGATGCAGGGCGAGGGCCATGCCCAGGTGGTGTCGCGACCGACCTTGCTGACCCAGGAAAACACCCTGGCGGTGATCGATCATAGCGAAACCTACTATGTGCGGGTGATGGGCGAGCGGGTGGCCGAGCTCAAGGCCATTACCTACGGCACCTTGCTGAAGATGACGCCGCGCCTGATCCGCAGCACGGATCGGCCGGAAATCAGCCTGAGCCTGCATATCGAGGACGGCAGCCAGAAGCCCAACAGCACTGGGCCCGATGGCATTCCCACCATCAGCCGCACGGTTGTCGACACGCTGGCCCGGGTCGATGTTGGACAAAGCCTGATGATCGGCGGCATCCATCGCGATGAGACGAGCGAAAGCATCCGCAAGGTCCCGTTGCTGGGTGACATTCCCTTCGTGGGCACCTTGTTCCGCTATCAGTCGAGCAACACCCGGCGTTCGGTGCGGCTGTTCCTGATCGAGCCGAGGCTGATTGACCCCGAGCTTGGCGAGCGTGCCTGACATGACCTGGAAACTGAGGGTCTACAGCGGTTTGAATGCCGGCGCCGAGGTGTCCCTGATGCCTGGGCGGGTGGTCATCGGCACCGATCCGACCCAGGCCGACCTGGTCCTGGTAGATACGGGCATTGCCGCCATTCACCTGGTGCTGATGGTCGAGGCCGGTGGCGTACGCCTGCTGGAGTGGGGTTCGAGCGAAGCACCCACCCAGGATGGACGGGAGGTGGCAGCGCAGGCCGAACTACAGGCATTGGCGACTCAATGTTGCGGTCCGTTGCAGTGGGCCTTCTGCAATCAAGACGACATGTTCGCCGAGTGGCCTCCCGCGCAGCGTCCTCGGTCAGGCTTGCGCTACGGCTGGTTCATGGTGCCGGGTGCCGGGTTGCTTTTGCTGCTCGTGCTGCTCACTAGATTGTTGATTGCCGACGCTGAGGCACAGGACACGCCAACGGCGGTGGTAGCGCCCGTCGAGCGACCGTCCCAGCCCCAGGAGCAAGCCCGGACGCGGCTGGCGCAACTGCTGCGCGAATGGCGCCTGGAGGACACCTTGAGCGTGACCGACCAGGGACACACCCTGGTGCTGCACGGAGCGCTGCGCGAGCGCCAGGTTCAGGACTACCAGAACCTGCAGCGACAGTACCGCGAGGCATTCGGCGACCACCCATCATTGCGCTTGGTCGACGAGGGCAGGGCACCTGCACCCGCGAAACTCGACTTTCCTGTTCGAGGCGTCTCACTGGGGCGGTTGCCCTACGTGACGCTGAGCGATAACCGCCGTTACCCAGTGGGAGCTCTGATGCCCTCCGGCATTCGCATTCTGGCGATCGATCGGCAGGCGATCACGCTGAGCAAGGGCGGCCGGAACTACCTGATCAACCTGAAAGAGAGACCGGCAGATGATGGATGAACTCATGCGGGAGGTGCGTGATCCGCGTAAGCAGGCGCGAATGTTCTCGGTGCTGGAGCACGCACGGCAGGCCTGTGCCAGGCAGTTGTCGGAGCCGCTGCCACCTTCCGAGTTCCAGGTATTGCACCAACAACTGGCGGCTCTTGAAGCTGCCTTGAAAATACTCGAGAAACTGGAGGAACACTGAAATGACGAACATCAGCAGCGGCTTCTACGACGGCACCAGCAACACCATGGACATGGTCCACGAGGGCATGGTCAAGCAGGCGCAACAAGCCAACAAGGCGGTGCTCGACGCCCTGCAGAAGCTCAACGAGAAAAGTGACGACCCCGCATTGCTGGCCGACATGCGCCACCGTTCGAACATCTGGTCGAACGTGTTCCAGGTCGATGCGACCCTTGGCCAGACCTTCAAGAACACCATCAGCAGCATTTTGCAGAAGT
The DNA here is from genome assembly GCF_036324045.1 of Pseudomonas carassii. Taxonomy (NCBI): domain Bacteria; kingdom Pseudomonadati; phylum Pseudomonadota; class Gammaproteobacteria; order Pseudomonadales; family Pseudomonadaceae; genus Pseudomonas; species Pseudomonas carassii. The sequence continues at coordinate 72,609 of NZ_JAZDCT010000009.1, forward strand.
TCTGAGCATGAACCATTCCGTGAACAATCTGCTGGCCCGCCTGGGCCTGCTGGGTGTCGAGCATCGTCACCATGAAGAGGCGCTGTCGATTGCGCACTGGCTGGCTCGTGAGCCGGCGACGATGGAGGCCGCTTGTGCGATACGCATTGCCAGCCTGATGGGACAGGGGCAATGCGAGGAGGCGTTGGCGGAGGGCAACCAGGCGCCCTGGCCGTCCCTGGGGCCATGGCTGGCACTGTGCGAGCGTCAGTTGGGCTACATGGCCGCGCTGGAACGGCGGCTTGAACGCATGACACAGAGCCAGGACCCTGATCTGGTCAGGTTCGCCGAGGGCATGCGCGCCCAGGTGGTGGCATGAATCCGCTGACCTCGATGCTGGTGTCCGCCACGCAAGACGCACTGACCCCGTTGCCCGCCCACGCCGCCCAACACGCCGCCCAATTCCAGGCAAGCCTGGTTGAACATCAGCACCGCGAGCAGGCGTCCTTGGCACTGACGCAACAAATGAACCTGCAGGTACTCGCCATGGCGATGGACCTTCTGAATGACTCCTTCACGGTAGAGGGCGAAGCATGAGTGGCATTGCCGAGGTATCCCTGATGGTCACCGATCTGCAATCCCTGTCGGCACCGGCTGTCGATGCCCGGCAGGTGGCCGAGTTCGAGCAGGCGTTGTCCGCTGCTGCCACTAGCCTTGAGGGCGGGCTGTTGCATCAGCTCGGGCAGATCAGCCAGCAACATGCACAGGCCAGGCAGGGCGCGCACGCCAACCTGGTCTCTGGCACAGGCGATCCCGTGGCGCTGATGGATGCTCATTGGGCGCTGATCCGCAGCAACCTGCAGGTGGAGTTGATCGCCAAGGGTGTGGGGCGCACCACGCAGAACATCGAAACCCTCATGAAAGCCCAGTAGGTGCCCTGTGAAAAGATCATGGCAGTGCATGCTGCTTCTGTTGGTGCTGGCACTGGGCGGCTGCCGGGTCGAGCTTTACCTCGGCCTCGGCCAGCGCGAGGCCAACGAGATGCTCGCGGTGCTGGACACCGAGGGCATCGCAGCGGTGAAGTCCCAGGACAAGGACGGCAAGGTGAAGATCCTGATCGACGAGGCCGATATCGGCCATGCGGTGGCGGCGCTCAAGCGCCAGGGCTACCCGCGGGAGATGTTCTCCACGGTCAATGACGTGTTTCCCCGGGACAGCCTGATCTCCTCGCCGTTGGAGGAACTGGCGCGGCTGACCTATGTGAAGTCCCAGGAGCTGTCGCGGACCCTGTCGGAGATCGATGGCGTGCTGGTGGCGCGGGTGCATGTGGTGTTGCCGGAACCCCGTGACGGCCTGCGTCCGCAAGCCGGCGCGGCGTCGGCGTCGATCTTCATCAAGCACGCGGCGGATGCGGCGCTGGACCTTTACATCGGGCAGATGAAGCAGCTGTTGAGCAACAGTATCGAAGGCCTGGACTACGAGCGGATCAGTGTGGTGCTGGTGCCGTCGAACCAGGCGCGTCAACCGCTGGCGGGCCTGCGCCATGTCACGCTGTTGTCGGTCCAGGTTCTGGAAGGCTCGCGCTGGCGCCTAGTGGCGCTGCTGGGCGTGCTGCTCGGGCTGCTGGTACTGAGCAACCTGGCGCAGTACCTGTGGTGGCGTCAGAGAGCATGACCGAGTTCCAGTTTCGCTATTGCCCGGCGCACTACCTGCACTCGACCCATTGTCCCGAAGTGCTGGATCAGATGGTTCAGGCCTTGCCGTACTGGCGGGAGAGTCGCGAGGTCAACGGCTGGCTGATGTCGGTGCTGGAGCTGTGCGAGCCGTTCGACCTGCCAGAACGGCTCGGTAGTCTGGCCCTGTTTTCACAGCCGGCGTTGGAGCGGGTATTGGCCAGTTTGGGTGGCCTGCTGCATGGCCAGGCCATCCGACAAGTACTCGACCGATCAGGTCAGGCGCGGTTGCAAGTGGCACTCGACCCACAGGGCCTGCGCTATTGCCTGGAAAAGTGGCGTCTCGTCATCGGCCCTTGGCCTGTGGGCTGGCAACAGGCGCTGCCAGCCGGTGACCTGGACGCGTACCTGCCCGGATGTGGCCTGGCGTTCTGGCTGCAGGCATGCGGCGAGGTCGATTCGGGGTTCGCTCGGCGTCTGAACCTGCGCCTGCCCGGCGTGACCTTAGTGCCGACTTGGCCGATGGACGATGAACTACGCGGCCTGGCCCGCACCCTTTGCCTGAAGGTAGCCCGAGACAGGAGCCCGGAATGTTGCCATTTATTGAATTGAAAGAGGCCCGGCCCATGATCGACCCGAGCCTGAACGTAGTGCGCAGCGCTGACTATCAGCAGTACCTCGATGCCAGCGTACTGACCGAAAACGCCCGTCAGCGTGCCCGGGACATCGATGCCCGGGCCGATGCGGTGCTCGATGAGCATCAGCGGCTTGGGCGGGAGATCGGGTTGGAAATGGCCGCCGTCGAACAGGCGGCGTTGCTGCATGGAGCACGCGTGCGCTGCGACGCCTTCTATCGCCAGGTCGACCGGCAGATGAGCGAGGTGGTGCGCCAGGCCGTGTGCAAGGTGCTGGGGGAATATCCTGATATCGAGCTGACATTGGCCGCGACCCGTCAGGCGCTGGCGCAGGTTCAGCCACGGGAAGCGTTGTTGCTGCACGTGGGGCCCGATCAGTTGCCTGAGGTTCGCCAGCGTTTGCATGAAGTGCTCGCACTGTATCCCGAGGTCGGGCCGGTCGAGGTATGCGCCGATGCCAGGCTTGCGCGAGGCGGCTGTCGCCTGGAGACCGCAGGCTGTGTGATCGATGCCAGTATCGACGGGCAGTTGGCCGCGTTGCAGCGGGCGCTGACGCAACGGCACCTTGATGATGAGGCTGGAACGCCATGAATGAAGCCGTGTTGGCCGCAGCCAAGCGGGCGATCCGTGATGATCAGGAGCGCGATGCGTTGCTCCAGGTGTTCTGGACACAGCTTCGCCAGCCTGCAGGAAATCCGGCGAGAGAGGGCGCAGATACCTTACTTGTGCGCCGACCATTGCCGCAGCGGGGAATTCTGGTCTAGCGATCCCCAATTGTGATTCAAAAAGAACGCGTGGGAGCGGGTGATATTGCAACGCATGCTCCATGCGCGACAGCGCAGCCATAGGAGCTTGGCAATCTCTTGTAGACCTATGCAATCTCCTCCTGCGCCTGCAACCAGCGAATCACCTCGGCGACCGGCTGGATCAAGTCGCCTGGAATGTACTGCTCCACCAAGCTATCCGCGAACAGCGCCCGGGCCAGGGGAATACGTTCGAGCACCGGTATCCGCTCTTCCTCGGCGATGCGCCGGACCAGCAGGGCTTGCTCGTCGGTGTACTTGAGGGTAACCAGCGGCAGCGGCGTTTCCCCGGCCCTGTAGCGCAGCCCTACGGCAATATGGGTTGGGTTGGCGACAATGACCGAGGAGCGCCTGACATCCGCGCGCAGTGTGCCACTCTGCATTTCGCGATGGCGTTTGCGGCGCTCGCGCTTGAGCTCGGGGGCGCCCTCCATCTCCTTGTGTTCACGCTTGACCTCTTCCTTGCTCATGCGCAATTGCTTGAGCTGCTGCCAGCGCTCCAGGCCATAGTCGGCTGCCGAGATCGCCAGGAAGCCCACGGCGCAGACCCCGATCAGCTGGCCCATCAGGTTGCCCAGCAACGGCAGGACGCATTCGATGCCGCATGACGACACCCGCAGCAGCGTGCGCAGGTGATCGCTGAGCAGACCAAGCACCAGCGCGCCGAGCAGCAGCACCTTGAGCGACGATTTGAGAAAGTCGAGCAGGTTCCTGACCGAGAAGATCCGCTTCGCACCCTCCAGTGGGCTGACTTTCTTCAGGTCGGGTGCCAACGACTGGCCGCTGAACACGTAGCCGGTCTGCAGCAGGTTGCCGGCGATGGCGGCGAGTACCGCTGTCAGCAGGAACGGCAGGGTGAGCCATAGCAACTCATGCAGCAGTTGCTCCAGCATCAGCTCCAGCGCCTGGCGAAAGGGCAGGTGGAGCAAGGGCGCGGGCAGCAGCATCAGCTCACCAAGATGCCCGAGAAAGTAATCGGGAAATGCCATGGGCAAAGCAACCAGGCTCAGGATCAGCACCGTGGAGACCAGTTCCTTGCTTTTGGCCACCTGACCGTTACTGCGTGCATCGCGCAGTTTCGCTCGTGTGGGCTGTTCGGTTTTTTCGGTGCTCATGGATGCTCCAGCAACGGACCGAGCAGACGTACCTTGGCCAGCGCGATGAACACTTGATCTTCGGCCAATGTCATCAGCAGCAACAGGTACGGTACCAACAGCGCGCTGCAGACCAGGCTCTTGATCGGCATGGAGAGGATGAACACGTTCAGCGACGGCGCGAAGCGGCTGACCAGGGCCAGGCCGAATTCGGCAAGGAACATGGCGATCAGCAACGGCGCGGCGAACAGTGCGCACAGGGTCAGCAGGTAGTCGCACTGGGCGAGGAAGAAGGTGTTCCATTGGCTGCCGATGTGCGGGTAGAAGCTTGCCAGCGGCCAGCTGGCATAACTGCCCAGCAGCGCCCCCAGCAGCCCCAGGAAGGCGCCGCCGGTAAAGAACAGGGTAACGAGTGTCTGCGCCAACAAGGCACCAGTGGGGCTGGTCTGGCTACCCAGCAGCGGGTTGAGGGTGGACGCCAGGGTGGCGCCGCGCTGGTTGTCGATGAGAAAACCGCAGGCCTCCAGGGCCCAGAACGGGATGACCACCACGAAGCCCAGCAGCAGGCCGAGCAGCACTTCCTTGCCGATCAGCAGGCCCAACTGCAACCCGTCCAGTTCGGCGGGCAGGGTGTCGGCTACGCAGGGGTAGATGAACAGGGCCAGCGAACAAGCCACGCCATTGCGCACCAGCGCACCACCCAGCACCTGCTTGCCGAGGATCGGCAGCAGGACAAAGCAGCCGAACAACCGGGGCAGGATCAGGCTGAAGCTCAGCAACATCTGTTCAAGCGCCTGGACCGTCATCGCACCGAGGGAATCCGGTTGAGCACCAGATCGGTGTAGCGGTATAGCTCGCTGCCCATCCAGTCGGCGGTGACGAACAGGGTTACTACCACCGCCACCAGCTTGGCGACAAAACCCAGGGTCTGTTCTTGCACCTGCGTCAACGCCTGTACCAAGGAAACCAGGGTACCGACCAGCGCGGCCATCAGCACCGTCGGCAGTGACAGGACCAGCACAAGCCACAGCGACTGGCTGGCGAAGTGCAGGACTTCGGTACTGCCCATGTCAGCCTCCGTAGCTCAGCACCAGGCCATGGGAGAGTCGCCCCCAGCCGTCGAGCAGGACGAACAGCAGCAGTTTGAAGGGCAGCGAGATGGTCACGGGCGAGACCATCATCATGCCCATGGCCAGGAGGATGTTGGAGATGATCAAGTCGATGGCGATGAACGGCAGGTAGATCAAGAAGCCGATCTCGAAGGCCCGGCTCAGCTCGCTGATGGTGAACGCCGGCAGCAGCACCAGCAGGCTGTTGCCATCGACCCGTGCGGCGTATTGGCTGGGCCATAGCTGGCGGGCGCTATCGAGGAAGAAGGCGCGCTCGCGCTCGTTGACCTGACCATCAAGGAAGCTGCGAAACGGCGTCATGCCTTCGTCGAGGAAGCGTTCGACCGAGCGGGCATCGCCGAGGGTGGTCTGATGGGTGCTCAGGTAGTCGTAGGTGGCCATGCCCACCGGGGCCATGACGTAGATACTGAGGATGATCGCCAGGCCATACAGGGCCATGTTCGGCGGGATCTGCTGGACGCCCAGGGCATTGCGCAGCAACGAGAAGACCACGGCCATCTTCAGGAACGAGGTGGCCATGACTGCGATGAAAGGCACCAGCGACAGCAGCGCCAGGCCGAGGATCAGGCTCAGTTCGTCCGGCAGCTGGATCATGTCGGTTGCTGTTCCAGCAGGCGGTCGACCCGTACCCCGAGGCGGCCGTCGATCTGTACCAGCAGGCCGGTGCCGATGCAGCGCTGGTTGGCGAGGATGCGCACCTGAGCATCCAGCGGGCTGTGCAGTTCGATCAGCGCTCCAGGTTGCAGGGTCGACAGTGTGTGCAGGTCGAGGGTCTGGCGCCCGACTTCGAAGCTGACCGGGATGGGCAGTTGCTCCAGCGCGTCCAGCGGGGTGTCGGTCACAGGGGGGGTGTCGTGCATACGGACTAGCTCCAGATGTGTGTTGTCGAGTTGCAGCTCGGCCCAGCGGTGGCCCTCGAGTACGCCCAGCAGTCGCGGGGAGCTTGGCGTACCGGCAGGCAGCAGCAGGATGTCGCCCGTGCCCAGGTCGCGCAGGTCGTGCAACGTCAATTCGAGGGGACGCCACTGCAGCGAGAGGTTGAGCTGGATGTTCAGGCGTTCGCGCAGTGGACGCCGTGGCAAGGCCGCCAGCAGGTGCTCGCTGTCGCCTTGTACCCAGCAGGGCAGCAGGCCTTGCGCGCTTCTCAGCGTCACCTGCAGACCGGCTGAGCGCTCGATGGCGCCTGCCGGCTCGATGCCCAGACATTGCAGGCCGGGTAGGCGAGGGGTATCCCGTTGCAGCACCGCCAGCTGCAGCGCGCAGGGGAGACCGGCGAAGGCGGCTGCCTGCAACTGTGGTGCGAGCCATTGTGCCAGCTGCTGCTGACGACACAGCAGGCGAGCCGGCGCGCCGTGCCAATCAATCAGCACGGCCAGATCCAGGTCATCGCCAGGAACGCTGACGCTCAGCGAGACCTGCCCTTGATCGTCGGCATAATGGGGTTGGCGATGGCTCAGTAACTGCTGCAAGCGCAGCTCCTGAGCGTGGGCGGCAGGTAAGTTCGGTGTACTCATGGTTCAGGCCAACCTTCGTCCTCAACATGGCGCTTGTTGCGCGAGCCTTGCTGGCTGTCGCCATTTGCGCCGAAGCCGAGGCTGACCGCCTGTGCGGGATCGAGCCGTTGCAGGCGCTCAAGCAGGTCCGTACCGGCCACCTGCAATTGCCGCAAGGCGGGCGGCGCAGCCTGGACCTCCACCTGCAGGCCTGCGCTCAGATGGTTCATGCGTACTTCGACAGGGCCCAGCTGAGGTAACTGCACCTGCAACAGGGCCTGTTCGCGGGTGTCAGTCCTGCGGGCGAACAGTTGCAATTGCAGGCGCTCCACAAGCGTCTGCAGATCCTGAACGGGGGCAACGACAGTTGATGGCAGGACCCTGTCGATCAGGGGGCGCTCGCTCGATGGGGCAGGGGGCGCAAGGATTGGGTCGATATCACTGGGTAGCAGACGATCCGGCACGTTGTCGGTACTGTCGCGGACGGTTTGAGGGCCCGCCTCGGCACGACTTGCCTCGGTCAATGAGATTGGCTCGACTACATCAGGTATCGCTGGCATGGGCTCCGGAAGGGGCCGTTCGATGACGTCCTCGATCAGCGCAGGTCGTTCTGCTGCGCAGGCGGGCGGGCACTTTGCGATCAAGGCAGCCATGTTCAGGACTACCGGGGTGATAGGGCGTTCAGGCCTGGCTTGGTCCCGGGCGGGCCGATGGCCAGTATCCTGCGGTGCCCTGCGCTTGAGCCGTGGAACTTCCAGCAGGTGTTCGAACAACAGTCGCTGCTCGTTGCAAGGCCCAGGTCCAGGCGTGTCAGGCAATGGGCTGTCCGGCAGTGCAGGGGCAGGCAGGGTGTTCAGCATGGCGAACCTCCCTGGGCATGGCGCTCTTCCACTTCGAGCTCCTGGCTGTGCTCTGTGCGCCGAGCGTTTTGCCGGGAAGCTTGCTCGTGCAACTGCTTGAAACTGTCCAACTGTTGGCTGGCCTTGGCGAGCTTCGCTTGCGCCTGCTGACGTGCCGAGTGCTGGCGCATCAGCGCGTCCTCGCAGGCCACCACCTGTCCACGCAGGCTCGCTTCGCGCTCACCGAGCAGACCGACCTGCCGACGCCAGTGTTCCAGGCCATGCAGGTTGGTCAGGCGGCCCACCTGCGCATCGAACAGACGCTGCTCTTCCTCGAGAGCCCACCGCCGATACGCCAGGTGCGCCTCGACCGATTGCGCCTTGTCCGCCTGGGCCGCCTGCAAGCGTGCCTGCTGAGTGCGCGCTTCGCGCTCGGCCCGTTGCAGTCGGCGTTGCTTGATGGATAACAGGGCGGTCAAGGGCACCGGGCGATCTCCAGCAGGTGTTCGAGGCTCTGTTGCAGCGAGCTGTGTTCGTGCGGCGTCTGGCACAGCCAGGCACGAATTGCATCGCGCTTGTCGATGGCCAGGTCCACGGCCGGGTCCTGGCCTCGGGTGTATTCGCCGACCCGCAGCAGCAGCTCGACTTCTTCATAGCGCGCCATCCACTGGCGCAACTGGCTGGCGGCGGCGCGGTGGGCAGGGCTGACCACCTGGTGCATGACCCGGCTGACCGAGCGCAGCACGTCGATGGCCGGGTAGTGATTGGCCGCTCCCAGCGCCTGTGACAGCACGATGTGGCCATCGAGGATCGAGCGGGTTTCCTCGGCGATCGGCTCGTTCAGGTCGTCGCCTTCGACCAGCACGGTATAGAGCGCGGTGATCGAGCCCTTGTCCGAGTGTCCGGCGCGTTCGAGCAGGCGCGGCAACTGGGCGAATACCGACGGCGGAAAACCACGGCGGGTGGGCGGCTCGCCAGCGGCCAGGCCGATCTCCCGCTGGGCCCGGGCGAAGCGGGTCAGCGAGTCCATCAGCAACAGGACCTTGCGACCCTGGTCGCGGAAATACTCGGCCACGGTGGTGGCGACGAAGCCCGCCCGGGCCCGCTCCATCGCCGGACGGTCTGACGTCGCGACCACCAGCACCGCACGGCGCAGGCCTTGTTCGCCGAGTTCATGGTGAATGAACTCGCGCACCTCGCGGCCGCGCTCGCCGATCAGGGCGAGGACGATCACGTCTGCCTGCGCGTTGCGCAGCAGCGAGGCCAGCAGCGTGCTCTTGCCGCCGCCGGCAGGCGCGAAGATGCCGACGCGTTGCCCTTCGGCGCAGGTGAGCAGGCCATCGATGCAACGGATGCCCAGGCTCAAGGGTGTGTCGACCAGCTTGCGGCTCAAGGGCGCCGGCGCATCCCGGTGCACCGGGTACCAGGCTTGCGGTGTGGTCGGCATGCTGGCGTCGAGCGGGTTGCCGAGGCCGTCGAGCACTGTTCCCAGCAAATGATCCCCCACGCCCACGCGATGCATGCTCCCGGTGGGGCAGACCTCGGTGCGCGTGCAAAGGCCCTGCATGTCGCCCAGAGGGGCGAGCAACGCCTGGTCCTGTTGCAGGCCGATGACCTCGGCCAGCAGCGTCTGCTCATGGTTGGGCCTGCGCAGTTGGCACAGTTCGCCCACCTGCACCCTGGGCGCCAGCGCACGGATCAGGGTACCGGTGACCTGGGAGACCTTGCCGTTGACCTGGACCAGGGTGGCGCCGTTCACGGCAGACTCAAGGGTCTGGGGAATCTGGAGCAGCGATGGCGACATGGGAACGATGTGGGTGCGTGAATGAAGGCGAGCATTCTAGGAGGCTTGCCCGGGGACGGATTTCACTGGGAGTCGCATGTTTTTAGATGTCGGTCGCCACGTGTTGCGCGCGCCGGCCGGCTAAAAAGAAGCGCCCGACGCTGACAGTACGGCTGCAGGCTTGCCTCTAGCATGCCGCTCATTCATTTATTTCGATGTGAGGTGGGGATGAGCGAAGTCATCGGCTTTGCCCGGGTTGACCCGAGGGTGGCCATGGAGGGCGGCTGGGAGACGCAGGCAACCCTTCAGGCGCGGCAAGTGACCCCGATGGGGCAGCAGGCCGAGATGGCGGAGGAGGTGTCGATGGCCTTCTCGTCGTTGGCCAATGCCCGGCTCAGTACCCGCAGCCGCGTCACCGATGCGCGCCAGCATGGGTTGCAGACGGGTCAGGCGGCCGAGGAGATGCTGGCCAAGGTGCCGGACGTCCAGCGCCGCGCCCTGGAGGAATTGGTGGCCTGGTTGCGTCAGCATCCCAGCCTGACGTCGGGCGAGCTGGAAGCACGCCTGGATGGTTTTTCCGGCGAGGTCTGCCATCGCTACCTGGCCTTGGCCTATGCCCGCGACGCATTGGGCAAGACGGCTGATGGCAGTGGGGCGCTCGACACGTTGGACCAGGTCATGGCAAGCATGGCGCAAACGCAGGGCCAGGCGATCGCGCTGGGGATCGAGATCGGTCCGCTGGCCCAGGCGACCCAGGCTCAGGGTGTCGCCGAGGTGGCCGCGCTGCGCGAGGTTTATCGCGACTTCCTGTGCGGTTATCGCGGGCTCAGGCACGCTTGGGATGACCTGCGGACACGCTTCGGCGACGCTGCCATCGGCGATATCGCCCAGTTCATGCTCAACGGCCTGGCCAGTCATATCAGTGGACCGTCCTCGTATCTGGACAGCAACCAGCTGCAGCAGGTCATCAGTGACATGAAGCTGGTGCAGGCCCTCAAGAAACTGGAAGGCGATACAGTCGCGCTGTTCCGCCAGCTTGCCGGAGAGCCCAGTGGCGTACGGGCCTTCTGACCTGGTCAGCGACCTGCTGGCGCTGATCGACAAGCGCTGGGTCAGCGAGCAGGACATCCTGCGCCTGCTCGCCGCGCTGCCGCTCGCTCCTGGCGGGCAACGCATCCACTGCCTGCGTGAACTGCAGCGCATCTTTCGGTTGCTGCCCTTGCAGGTGTTCAGCGAAGAGGCACAGCGCGAGCACCTGCTGTCGATCTGTCAGTTGACCATGGACCAGCTCATCGACGATGAGGAAGCGTCGCTGCGTGGCGGGCAGGAGGAATGAGCATGGACCCTTGTTCCGAGGCCATCACCCGGTTCTGTCGCGATCAGGGCGTGCTGCTGGCGCATCCGCCGGAAACGTTGCTACGTCTGGAGCTCGCGGATATCGGTGTCCTGCAGTTCGAACGGCTGGCGGGGCAGTTGACGCTTTGGCTGAGCTTTACCGTGCAGGGCGCATTGTTCGAGCACGCCATGTCGAGTGCGCTCAGGCATGTCCATGACCAGCAGGCACCTGGTCAGCTGCTGCGTTGCGGCCTGCTGCCTGACGACCGTCTGGTGTTTCTGGTCAGCTTCGATGAACGCCGGGTGACCGAACAGCGGCTGCACGAGGCCTATCGGCTGTTGTTGCGAGTGCGCGCCGAAGTGCTCGCGGCATGAGCGTGATCGAGCGAGCCGGGCAGCCCCATGACCTGTGGTTGTCATCATTGGCAGCCGACACAGCACTCCCTCGCTCGGCGGGCGAACCGATGTCGATGCCGGGACAACCCGTGCAGGCTCATCTGCGTGCACTGTACCCGCAGCAGCAAATGGCACGCCTGCGCCTGTCGTACGCCAATCCCGAGCATGAGCTGCGCGCCCTGTACGACCCGCAGCGCTTCGCCACGACACTGGATTCCCTGGCGGAGCAGCTTCTGAACACCCAGGCCCGCGAGGACCGCCAGGCAGCGGTGCTGCTGCAAACTTTGCTGGCCGACCGGCACCTGCTGGAGCGCTACGCGAACTTTCTGCTCAAGGTATGAAGAGATGCAATTGACGATTGAACAGCGTGATGTCCTGCAGCTGTTGGCCTGGCTGCATCTGCGATGCGGCCGGCCCGAGGGGGCGCAAACCTTGCTTGAGGTGCTGTTGCGGATTGAGCCCGCTCACCTCGCCGGCAGGCGCGCCTCGGTGGTGGCGGCGCTGGAGCTGGGTGACTGGGCGCGTGCCGAGCAGCAGTGCCTGGCGCTGCGAGACGCCGGCGAGCAGCAGGCACCCCTGTGGCTGTGTCTGAGCCAGGCGCAGCAGATGGCGGGCCGCCTTGAGCAGGCACAGGCCACCTTCGCCGAGTACCTGCGACGCAAGGAACGCCCATGAACACCTTGACCCGGATGCTCGGCCATATTGGCGCGCGCAAGGACCTGATGCTGGCCGTGATGCTGCTGGCGGTGGTGTTCATGATGATCCTGCCGTTGCCACCGCTGTTGCTGGACCTGCTGATCGCCCTGAACATGACCATCGCCGTGGTGTTGATGATGATGTCGGTGTACGTCGTCTCGCCGCTGCATTTCTCGGTGTTCCCTTCGGTGCTGCTGGTCACCACTTTGTTTCGCCTGGCGCTGTCGATCAGCACCACGCGGATGATCCTGCTGGAGGCCGACGCCGGGCAGATCGTGCAGACCTTCGGCGACTTCGTGGTCGGCGGCAACCTGGTGGTGGGCTGCATCCTGTTCCTGATCATCACCATCGTGCAGTTCCTGGTCATCACCAAAGGCGCCGAGCGGGTGGCGGAGGTCAGCGCGCGGTTTTCCCTCGACGCCATGCCGGGCAAGCAGATGAGCATCGATGGTGATCTGCGCGCCGGTGTCATCGATGTCAACGAGGCCCGCGAGCGCCGTGGCGAGGTGGAGAAGGCCAGCCAGATGTACGGGGCCATGGACGGGGCGATGAAGTTCGTCAAGGGCGACGCCATCGCCGGGCTGGTGATCATCGTGGTCAATTTGCTGGCGGGGCTGGCCATCGGCGTGATGCAGAAGGGCATGACGGCGGGGGATGCCTTGCAGCTCTACGCGGTGCTTACCGTGGGTGACGGGATGGTCAGCCAGGTGCCGGCGCTGCTGATCGCCATCACCGCGGGCATCATCGTCACCCGCGACGGCGAAGGGGCGCGCGACCTGGGGGCGAACATCGGCAGCCAGGTGATGGCGCAACCCAAGGCCCTGATGATTGGCGGCGCGCTGCTGGCGCTGTTCGGCATCATCCCGGGTTTTCCGACGATTACTTTTTTCCTTCTGGCACTGCTAGTCGGGGGCGGTGGCTGGTGGGCAAACCGCCAGCGGCGCATCGAGGAGAATGGCCGGCAGCACAGCGGTGGCCTGCCGGCGCTGTTGGCCAATGGCGCCGGCGCCCCCACGCTCAAGCCTTCCGGCAAGGCGAAGACGGCCACTGACACGCAAGCGTTCGCCCTGACGGTGCCGTTGCTCATCGACGTGGACAGTGGCTTGCAGGCTGCACTGGAGGCCGCCTCGCTGAACGACGAACTGGCGCGGGTCCGCCAGGCGCTGTACCTGGACCATGGTGTGCCGTTTCCAGGCATTCGCCTGCGTTTCACAAGCGTGCTCGGCCCAGGCGAATACCGCATCCTGTTGCAGGAAGTGCCGGTGGCCCGTGGCAGGTTGATGCCGGAGCGGCTGCTGGTGCAGGAAAAGCCCAGCCAGCTGGCACTGGTCGGCGTGCCCTATGAGGAAGGTGAAGCGTTGCAACCCGGGCGTGCGGCGCTATGGGTGGAGCAGGCCCAGCGCGAGCGCCTGGAGCGTGCCGGATGCGCCTTCCTGGCGATCGACCAGGTGCTCGCCTGGCACCTGTCCCAGGTGTTGTGCGAGTACGCCGGGGACTTCATCGGCATTCAGGAGACTCGCTACCTGCTGGAACAGATGGAACAAGGCTATGGCGAACTGGTCAAGGAGGTGCAGCGCATCCTGCCGTTGCAGCGCATCACCGAGGTGTTCCAGCGGCTGGTGGGCGAGGGCATTTCGATCCGCAACATGCGCTCGATCCTCGAGGCCCTGGTGGAGTGGGGGCAGAAGGAAAAGGATGTGGTGCAGCTGGCCGAGTACGTGCGCAGCAGCCTCAAGCGCTACATCTGCTACAAGTACGCCAGTGGCCACAACCTGCTGCCGGCCTACCTGCTGGATCCGGCGGTCGAGGAGATCATCCGCAACGGCATCCGCCAGACCAGCGCCGGCAGCTACCTGGCCTTGGAACCGGCGCAGAGCGACGCCTTTCTCGCCCAGGTGAAAGCCGTGGTGGGCGATCTGCAGGATGTTCAGGCCAGACCCGTGCTGGTGGTGTCGATGGATATCCGCCGCTATGTGCGCAAGCTGGTCGAGGGCATCTATTTCGACCTGCCGGTGCTGTCGTTCCAGGAGCTCACCACGCAGATCAATATCCAGCCACTGGGGCGCATCGGCTGACACTCGCCTGGCGTCAGAACGCGTACCCGGAAACTACAAAATCGCGGCCGGGCCTGACGGAGCGGCCGCTCGCCCTTCAATAGACTTCATCTGCATGTACCCCAAGACGGGTACCTGGCCAACCGGATACAGATGATGAGCAGTTCTATTGAAACAAGTATTCACCCTGTCCCATTGCCGTACGTCGACCGCGTCGCGCCGCCGGACATCTGGGCGGACATTCAGAGGCTTGAGTCGCTTCTGGACCAGAAAGGCATCGTAGCCGTTGATGGGCAAGGACATCCGCTGAGCCGGGAGCTGCGCTGGCCGGCCATTGAGGCGCTGCTGGGGCCAGAAGGGCAGGCGCAGCTGGCGGCAAATCGCCCTTACTTCGACAACCTGCTGTCGCAACCACTGTCCGACCAGCATTTTGATGCAGTGAGCCAACTGCTTGAGGCTTATGCCAGCTGGTTACCGGGCGCGCCTCTGCAGTTGCAGAACCTGGGCGAGCGCCTGCGCATGGACGAGTTGGTGATGGCGGCGATGGGCCTGCGCATGCGCAAGCAGAAGACCGAACGCACCGAGCTCAGCGAGCAGCTCAAGTGCCTCACGGCGGAGCTGAAGATCTTCAGCGTGATCCAGTCGAAGGTCAACGTGGTGATGGCCGACAAGGGCACCTTCAAGCTGGAAGATTCAAGCTTCAACCTCTTCGACCGGACCTTGTACGACCTTGATGCAGACAGTTGGGAGAAGAGTCCCGAGCATCGACTGCTCTCGAGCCTGGACACGTTCAAGCCCGCCTTCAACGGCTCTGCGGTCGTCACCGTGCGGCATTTCCTCGAGGGCATGCAATCTGCCACTTCGTCGAATGAAAGCGGTAGCCGCCAACAAAAGGTCAGTGGGCCGATGACCGACCTGAAGGCGCAGTACGCCTGGGACAAGGACAACAACCCGCTGGCCAATTTCTCCCAGGCCTTGAGCGACCGCACGCGCATCGTCAACGACAAGGTGACCGAACAGACCACCCTGCTCAACGACGTGGGCTCGCGGTACACCACCTCCACCGAGGTGATGATGAAGTTCGTCGAGACCTGGTTCTCGATGTTGTCGAAGATTCTGCAGAACTGAGGTAGGTGATGACGGCAGTACAACAGATGGCCGGCCACGATGCCGATGCTAACGGCGTCGATGCGATCGAACGCTTCTTCGGTGATGGCGGCACCTTCGCTATGCTGCGCGGGGTTTGCGCGGGACAACTGGAAACGCTCTATGCCCAGGCGTTCAACTTCTACCAGGCGGGACGGCTGGACGATGCGCTGACGCTGTTCAAGGGGCTGGCGGCACTCGACCACTATGACCCCAGGGCGTTTCTGGGCGTGGCAGGTGCGTATCAGGCCCTTGAGCGCTACCAGGATGCATTGCCGGCCTATGCCTATGGCGCGATGCTCGCGCCGCAGGACCCGCGTTTCACCTTCCATGCCGCGCAATGCCACCAGCAGCTGGGCGACCTTGCCTCGGCGCGCAGCGGTTACGAGCAGGCGCAGATCCTGGCGGTGGACAGCGAGCATGCCGGTCTGGCAGGTCAGGCACAGGTGCTGCTCGAGGCCCTGCAGCAGAAGGAGGACGCACGTCATGCGAACTGAGCTTCTGTCTGTGGAGCAACTGCTCCTGATGCCTGCTGAAGTCGAAGCGCAATCGTCGTTGCCGGCCATGGCGGTCCAGTTGCCCGGCGAGACCGGCACACCGTCTGCAGTCACAACGACCAAGCCAGACATGAGCGTCCGGCTGGATCCTCCAGCGCCACTGGCAACGGGACAGCAGCAGGGGCTGGTACTCGATAAGCTGGTCGATGCTGAAGGCCTCATGCAACCGGTGTTGGTCGCGGTACCTGATGTCGGTGCATTGATCCTCGGCCAACTCGCCGGGGATATCTCCGACGCCGAACTGGATATCCGCCTCACCGAACTGCTGAGCCAGTTGGGTGCTCGCCAGACCGAGCTGAACCTGCAGCAGGTACGTCAGCTCACCGAACAGAACCGCCAGCAGATGGCGCTCAACGCGCAGAAGATGGAGGAGGTGGCCCAGCGGCACCAGGACGCTGGCACGGCGAGCGTGTTCGCCAAGGTCTTCGGCTGGGCCGCGGCCATCGTGTCCATTGTGGTGGGGACCGTCATGGTCGCGACTGGCCTGGGCGCCGTCGCGGGCGCGCTGATGATCGCTGGTGGCGTCATGGGCGTGGTGTCCATGTCGTTGAACCAGGCGGCCGAGGACGGACACATCTCCAAGGAGGTGATGAAGTACCTTGGGCCAGTGCTGATGGCGGTCGAGGTCGCCCTGGCGCTGGCCTCGGTGGTGCTGACCTGCGGCGGCAGCCTCGCGGTGGTCGCCGCCAGGGTGGCCGGAAAGGTGAGTGGCAAGGTCGCACAGACGGTTCTGTCGGTGGGCCAGAAGATCCACAGCGTTGCCTCCTCCGGGGTCACCTCGACTGCCAGCGCGGGCACCCAGGCCAAGCTGCAGATGACCCTGACCGGCGCCAGCATGGCCACCACCACGCTGTCCAGCGCCGGGCAGGCTGCCAGTTCGGTGATGCAGGGTCTGGCGCTGCGCAGCGAGGCACAGCTGGCAGAAATGCGCCTGCTGCTGGACCAGGGACACAGTTTTCTCGAGCAGTTGGCCAAGGCGCTTGAACAACTGCTCGCGGGGAAGGAGCAACGCTTCGAGCAATTGCTGGAACTGTTGAACAACCGCAGCAAAGCCTGCGCCGATATCGCTTGCCGAAACGTCATTGCCTGATCAAGGAGTCAATCATGAGTCTGTCCATTTCCACTATCGATCATTCGTCCCTCATGGACGCCCAACTGCCGGTCGCCGAGGGGCAGAAGGTTGGGCAGCCGCTGTGGGCGATGCTGGCCATGCCCTGCGCAAGCGCGAGGGCGGTATCTGCCGAGAAGCATGGGCGGGTGAGCTTGGATACGCCGCAGGCCACGCCATGCAGCCAGGACCTGGAGAGCCTGCTGGCGATTCTCCGGGCCGCCATGCAGGTGCGTGACGGTAACGCCCAGGGGCGCAGGACCCAGGCCGAAGTCAGCGTGCTGGCGAGCAAGGAACAGATCGGCTGGATGAGAACCGCCAGCAATGCGCTGTTCGCCTCGGCGGCCGTCAGCGGCGCATTGGGCATGTTCACCTTGGCCAGCGGCACTACCGGCATGCTCAAGAACCTGGGAGATGCGCGGACCATCAAGGGCCTGGAATACGCCAGCCATGCTGCCGAGTATGCCAAGCCCGGCGAGCTGGCGATGGCCTCGAAAAAGCTGATTGCCGAGAACCGTATCGAGGTCAAGCACCTGCAGAACGCCATCGACACCCGCAACACTACGCTGCACACCCTCAATGGCGTGGCCCAGAGTGGCGCCGCCTCCGGCACGGGCATCGCCCATGCCATCAAGTCGCTGCAGGATGTGTGGGCCAAGGAGCAAGAGCTCGAGGCGGCGGTTGCCGGCAACCAGAAGGAGTTGTTCCAGCGCTGTACCGATGATTTGGCGAAGATGATCGACCAGGTGCGTCAGCTGATCCAGGAAATCCTGCGCAATGATAACCAGGGGATCAGAGCGGCGGGTGTGATGGTCTGAATACCCCTGGCTGCTTGAAAGGATGTTGCGAGCCGCAAGGGCGTTGGCCCTTGCGGCTTTTTCATGCCTGCGAATCCACTGACAGCGTGTCTGGTAGGTAACAGTCGAAAAGTGCAAAAAAGGCGATAAGGGCTGATGGGGCCCGATGCGCGGCGTCGGTATCGTTCGCTCAGCTTCCGTCATGTCGGAGGCAAGAAACTTCGGAGAAGACCTCTGCTCTTGCGGGTGTGAGAGCGGTCTTTTTCTCAAGCCAAACGATGCTGCAAGATGAGGTTTGCACGATGATCGAATCGGTTTCAACCAGTTGGGTATGTGGCGCCGACCTGGACCCCGTCAACGAGAGCAGTGACTGCGCACAGGTGAAGACCAGCGAGTCGGCGCAGCGCTTGGCACGCCACGAGGAACCGCAGAAGTGCGGCATCCTGATGCGCCTGTTCATTGCGATTGCCGAGTTCTTCGGCTTTCGTCCCGGTGTGGCGACGGCTGGGACGCAGGCCACGGCTTCGGCGCCGGACGTGATGCGTTCATTCAACGAGCAGATGGCAAAGGGACTCCCGGATGTCATGAGGTCGCAGGCAAACGGAATACTGGCCAAGCAGGAGGACCTGCCAACCGAGCAGTTCATGGCCAGCTACACGGAGCAGCTCACGGGCAGCAATATCATGCGTAACGCCAACTGCCTGTTGTCGAATGTCGTCAAGCTGGGCGAGCTTGTGCCAGAGCTGAAGGTCGAGATGAGCATCAACGAGGTCGACATCGTCGGCGGATATTCTTTGAAGGAAGCCCAGTTCCCGGACAATATCGCACTGATGCAGAGCGACCCGATGGCTGCCGCCAAGGTACTCGATGCGGTGACCTTCCTGGCCTCGCGATTTGCCGAGTTTCCAGACCCCGAGCAGGTGGGGCCTGAAGCGGTGGTGGAGTTTGTCAAAGAGGTTGATGGCGAGTTCATCGAACGGTTCGCCCAGAAGCCTGATGCAGTGGCGCCAGTTGTCGTGGTGGATGCAAGCGACGATGCCTCTTCGGTGGTGGCCGGCACTTTAGTCGGAGCGAACGCTGCACAGCCTGTGGAGCCTGAAGCGGTTTACCACGTGACTACCGCCGATCAGCCTGATCCGGGAACGTCGTTGAAGGAGGTCAAGCTCGGCTTTGTCAAGATTGACGATGATGTCGCTCTGCCAACGCGCAATGACTTCAACGCGACCATGCATTCGCTGCAGCGGCCGACCAGTCCGCTTTCGCAGTCGTTTGAGCACCTGGAGCATCTGGCCAAGCATGGCAGTGCTGCCGAAAAGGCAATCGCTTCAATGGTCCTGGACCATACGGCGATAGGGCAGTCCCACTCCTACGGCGATCTCTTCGGGCAGCGTAAGATTGAGCCCAATCTGTTGCAGGCCCACTCCGCGCTCTCGTTCGTGGACACGCTGCAGAAGAAGCTGGACATGGCAGGGCGCCTGCTCGGCGACCTGCAGGCTGCCGACGCGGCTTGAGCTTGATACTGGCTGGGACCTCAGGGCCCAGCCAGTCCTTCGAATTCCTTCAGTTCACCCACTGTGAAACCAGCCCAGGGTGATCATCGCCACCACGATATAGCGCCCACCCTTGGCCAGGGTGACCAGCAGTACGAAGCGCCAGAAGGGTTCGCGCATGATCCCGGCGATCAAGGTCAGCGGGTCGCCGATCACCGGCATCCAGCTCAGCAGCAACGACCACTGGCCCCAGCGCTGGTAGCGGCGCTGGGCGCGTTCCAGCTGGCTGGCGCTGAACGGGAACCAGCGGCGTTTGCGCAGGTGCTCGATGGCCCTGCCCAGCAGCCAGTTGACGATGGAGCCGAGCACATTGCCGAGCGTGGCCACCAGCAGCAGGGTCGCCCAGGCGCCCGGTTCGCGCAGCAGCAACCCGACCAGCACTGCCTCCGATTGCAGCGGCAGCAGGGTGGCGGCGCCGAAGGCGCTGAGGAACAGCGCCCCGAGGCTGAGCATCAGTAGCTGGCGACCACGGTATCCTGACCATCCCGGGTCACACCGATGACCTGGTAGGCGTCCTTGTGGTCACCCATCTCCATTCCCGGCGAGCCCATGGGCATGCCGGGTACCGCGATACCCTTGAGGTCGTTGCGCTTGGCCAGCAGGCGGACCTGCTCGGCCGGTACATGGCCTTCGACGAACTTGCCGTCGATCACCCCGGTGTGGCACGACGCCAGGCGCGGCTCGACGCCCAGGCGCTGCTTGACCGCGCTCATGTTCGGCTCGACATGGTCGTTGACGGTGAAGCCGTTATCGCTCAGGTGCTTGATCCATTCCTTGCAGCAGCCGCAGTTGGGGTCGCGGTAGACGTCGATGGTCTCGGCGGCCTGGGCCAGGCCGGTGACGGCCAGCAGGCCGAGGGTGAGCAGGTGTTTGCGCAGCATGGTGGAGCTCCTGTGAAACAAAACACATCGGGTTGATCAGCGCCGCTCCCACAGGGGCGGCGTCAGGCCTTAAAAGCGCAGGCGGACCCCGGCCACCAGCCGGGTCTGGCCGATGTCCTCGCCATCCTCCTGGGCCTGGTCCGCACGGTTGCCATGAAGCCGATTGAAGCTGACCCCGACATAGGGCGCGAACGCACGGGTAATCTCGTAGCGCAGGCGCAGGCCCACTTCGCTTTCGGCCAGCCCCGAGCCCTGTTCGCGCCCGGCATCGTTGCGCCCGAAGAAATTGGCTTCGACAGTCGGTTCGAGGATCCAGCGATTGGTCAGCAGCATAGCGTAACCGGCCTCCAGGCGCAGCGCGGTCTGCTGTCGCTCGCCGGCGTAGGCAGTGGCCTCCAGCTCCAGGCCATAGAGCGGCGTGCCCTGGATGCCGAAGGCGGCCCAGCTCTGGCCGCTGGCGGGCTTGAAGTCCTGGCGCACGCCGCCGACCAGCTCCCACCAGGGGCTGATGGCATGGCCCCAGAGGGCCTGCAGCTCGGCCTTGTGGGTCTTGCCTTGTTCCCGCTCACCCTCGGTGCGCAGCCATAGGCGGTCGATATCGCCGCCGACCCAGGCGGTGGCGTTCCAGTTCAGGGCGCTGCTGTTTTCGAAGTTCTGGTACTCCAGTTGGTCGACGATCACCGCCCAGTTGGTCGCCCGGTCATGCACCTGATGCCCCGGCAACGGCGGGAAGGCGGCGCGGCGATCGGCATCGGTAATCACCGGCAGCGGTGTGCGCGGTTGGCTGGGTGGTGCCGCCGCGTGGTTCATCTGGCTGTGGTCCATGGGCATGCTGCCGTGGTTCATCTGGCTGTGGTCCATGGGCATGCTGCCGTGGTTCATCTGGCCGTGGTCCATCGGCATGGCGCCATGGTTCATGTGATCCATGCCCGTGGCGAGGGCCCGTTCACTGGCCAGCAAGGCCATCAGCGCGACACCGGTGACGATGTGGCGATTGCGGTTCTCATTCATCGACCCGTACCTCGCGGAACATGCCGGTCTCCATGTGGTAGAGCAGGTGGCAGTGATAGGCCCAGCGGCCCAGGGCATCGGCGCTGACGCGGTAGCTGCGCCGGCTGCCGGGTGGCATGTCGATGGTGTGCTTGCGTACCAGGAAGCGCCCTTGCTCATCCTCCAGGTCGCTCCACATGCCGTGCAGGTGGATGGGGTGGGTCATCATGGTGTCGTTGACCAGGGTGATGCGCACCCGCTCGCCGTATTTCAGGCGCAGCGGCTCGGCATCGCTGAACTTGATGCCGTCGAACGACCAGGCGAAGCGTTCCATGTGGCCGGTCAGGTGCAGCTCGATGTCCCGCGATGGTTCGCGCCCGTCCGGATCGGGGTAGGGACTGCGCAGGTCGGCGTAGGTCAGCACGCGGCGGCCATTGCCGCGCAGGCCAATGCCGGGATCGGCCAGGTTGGCCCGGGGGGCCATGGTCTGCATGTCCACCAGCGGGTTGTCGGTCTCGCTGGCAGGGTGGCCTTGCATCATGGCCATGCCGGTCATGGCCGAGTGATCCATGCCCGCCATGTTGCCGTGGTCCATCGCCGGCATGTTCGAATGGTCCATCCCGCCCATGCCGCCGTGCCCCATGTCGTCCATGGTCAGCACCGGACGCGGGTCTGGCTCGGGTACGGGGGCTTGCAGACCCGCCGCGCGGGCCAGGGTGCCACGGGCGAAGCCGGTGCGGTCCATGCTCTGGGCGTACAGCGTGTAGGCGGGCAGGTCGCCCACGGTGACCAGCACGTCGTAGGTTTCGGCCACGGCGATGCGCAGTTCGTCCACGGTTACCGGGGTCACCGGCAGGCCGTCGGCGGCGATCACCGTGAGCTTCAGGCCCGGAATGCGGAAATCGAAATAGGTCATCGCCGAGGCGTTGATCAGGCGCAGGCGCACGGTCTCGCCGGGCTGGAACAGGCAGGTGAAGTTGCCGTCCGGGGGCTGGCCGTTGAGCAGGTAGGTGTAGCTGGCGGCGCTGATGTCGGCCAGGTCGGTCGGGCTCATGCGCATCTTCGCCCAGGCCCAGCGGTTGTCGACGGCCTTGCCCCAGCCATTTTCCGCGACATCGTCGACGAAGTCGCCGACCGTGCGCTTGTGGTAGTTGAAGGCGTCGGACTGTTTCTTCAGGGTGGCCATCAGCGCTTCCGGCGCCTGGTCCGACCAGTCGCTGAACAGCAGCACATGGTCGCGCTGGTAGCGGTGCGGTTCAGGCTCGCGGGGCTCGATGACGATCGCACCGTACACGCCGGCCTGCTCCTGTAGCCCGGAGTGGCTGTGGTACCAGTAGGTGCCGCTCTGGCGCAGGGTGAACTGGTAGAGGTAGTCGCCGCCGGGCTCGATGCCGGCGAAGCTCAGGCCCGGCACGCCGTCCATGTTGGCCGGCAGGATGATGCCGTGCCAGTGGATCGAGGTGGGCTGGTCCAGGCGGTTGCGCACGCGCAGGGTCACGGTGTCGCCCTCGCGCCAGCGCAACTGCGGGCCGGGCAGGCTGGCGTTGATGGTCTGCGCTGTGCGTGGGCGGCCGGTGATGTTGACCGGGGTCTGGCCGATGAACAGGTCGAACTGCTGGCCGCTCAGGTCGTGCAGCGGCAGGCGGCCTTCGGCGGCCTGGGCCAGCGGGCGCCAGAGGCCGAGGCCGGCCAGGGCGCTGGCGGCACCCAGGCCCTTGACGAAGGTGCGGCGGGTTGGAGTCGGTGGCATGGCGGGTTCTCGGTGCTGGCAAGGTCCATCCGATCGCGGGGCAAGCCCGCTCCCACGGTGGGAGCTTGCCCCGCGATCGGGAATGACACCGATGGTCGTCGTCAGCGCCTGTCAGCCACCTGAGGCGCGGATTACAGATTTGTCAGGCAGCGGCCTCGCTACCCTCCAGGTCGCGCATCAGCAGGCCGAACTCCAGCGAGACCTGCTCGGGAATCGGCAGGTACACCACATGGCCGTCGCCCGGCGCCACCTCGATGCCCTGCTGCTGGCGGTCGCACAGGCGGTGCAGGTCGAAGTGGTAGTTGCCACGCGGGGTCATCAGTTCCAGGTGGTCACCCACGGCGAAGCGGTTCTTCACCTTCACTTCGGCCAGGCCGTCCACGCGCACTCCGGTCAGCTCGCCGACGAACTGCTGGCGCTCGGATACCGAGTTGCCGCGCTGGTAGTTCTGGTACTCGTCGTGCACGTGGCGGCGCAGGAAGCCTTCGGTGTAGCCGCGCTGGGCGAGGGACTCGAGGTTGCTCATCAGGCCGCGGTCGAACGGCCGCCCGGCCACCGCGTCGTCGATGGCCTGGCGGTAGGACTGTACGGCGCGGGCGCAGTAGAAGTGCGACTTGGTGCGGCCCTCGATCTTCAGCGAGTGCACGCCCATGTGGGCCAGGCGCTCGACGTGCTGGATGGCGCGCAGGTCCTTGGCGTTCATGATGTAGGTGCCGTGCTCGTCCTCGAAGGCCGGCATCTCTTCGCCGGGGCGGTTGGACTCCTGGAGCAGGAACACCTGCTCGGTCGGCGCGCCGAGGCCCAGGGTCGGCTCGCACTCACGGACGATATCGCCGGTGGCGTTCTCGCTGGCCGGGGTGGCCTGGTACTTCCAGCGGCAGGCATTGGTGCAGGTGCCCTGGTTGGCGTCGCGCTTGTTCATGTAGCCCGACAGCAGGCAGCGCCCGGAATAGGCCATGCACAACGCGCCGTGCACGAAGACTTCCAGCTCCATCTCCGGCACCTGCTGGCGGATCTCCTCGATCTCTTCCAGCGACAGCTCCCGCGACAGGATCACCCGGGTCAGGCCCAGGCCTTGCCAGAATTGAACGCTGGCCCAGTTCACCGTGTTGGCCTGCACCGACAGGTGGATGGGCATCTGCGGGAAGTGCTGGCGCACCAGCATGATCAATCCTGGGTCGGACATGATCAGCGCATCCGGGCCCATCTCGATCACTGGCGCCAGGTCCTTGAGGAAGGTCTTGAGCTTGGCGTTGTGCGGGGCGATGTTGACCACCACGTAGAAGCGCTTGCCTTGAGCCTGGGCTTCCTGGATGCCGAGGGCCAGGTTGGCGTGGTCGAATTCGTTGTTGCGCACCCGCAGGCTGTAGCGCGGCTGGCCGGCGTAGACCGCGTCGGCGCCGTAGGCGAAGGCGTAGCGCATGGTCTTGAGGGTGCCGGCGGGGGCGAGCAGTTCGGGCTTGGCGGGAGAGGTCATGGTGCGCACCGGGGGCAAAAGGCGCGGATGCTAAGACGGCGGGACTGCGCAGGTATTGATCTGGGTCAACGGCACTTTTGCCGAGGCGCGGGGCACTAAATTGTTGAGCCCTCGAGGAATGCCCATGAACGAAGCCGTCTTGCAGAACAAAGCCCTGACCGTGCTGCTGGCACTGGTGACCATCGCCTTCATCTGGATCCTGCTGCCGTACTCCGGCGCGATCTTCTGGGCGGTGATCCTCGGGATACTCTTCGCGCCCCTGCAGCGCCACCTGTTGCTGCGCTTCGGCGGGCGGCGCAACCTGGCCACGGCGACGGCGCTGCTCACCTGCCTGCTGATCGCCGTGCTGCCGGTGATCGTCATCGGTGCCCTGCTGGTGCAGGAGGGCGCGGCGCTGTACCAGCGCATCGAGAGCGGCCAGCTGGATATCGCCGGCTATATCGAGCGCGGCAAGGACATGCTGCCGGCCTATGCCCAGCATTTCCTCGACCGCATGGGCATGGGCAACCTCGACGGCCTGCGCGACAAGATCAGCAAGTGGGCGACCCAGGGCAGCCAGTTCCTCGCCGGGCAGGCGTTCAGCTTTGGCCAGGGCACCTTCGAGTTCCTGGTGAGCTTCGGCATCATGCTCTACCTGCTGTTCTTCTTCCTGCGCGAGGGCGCGGAGGTGGCGCGCAAGGTGCGCCAGGCGGTGCCGCTGCCCGAGCAGCAGAAGCGCCGCCTGCAGTTGAAGTTCAAGCGCGTGGTGCGGGCCACGGTCAAGGGCAACCTGCTGGTGGCGATCACCCAGGGGGCGCTGGGCGGGCTGATCTTCTGGGCGCTGGGCATTCCCAGCGTGCTGGTGTGGGCGGTGCTGATGGCGTTCCTGTCGTTGCTCCCAGCGGTGGGCGCGGGGATTGTCTGGGGGCCGGTGGCATTGTACTTCCTGCTGACCGGGGCGATCTGGCAGGGAATCGTGCTGACCGCGTTCGGCGTGCTGGTGATCGGGTTGGTGGACAATCTGTTGCGGCCGATCCTGGTGGGCAAGGATACGCGGATGCCGGATTACCTGGTGCTGGTGTCGACCCTCGGTGGGCTGGCGGTGTTCGGGCTCAACGGGTTCGTGATCGGGCCGTTGATCGCGGCGTTGTTCATCTCCAGCTGGGCGATCTTTGCCTCGACCAAGCCACAGGTGCAGTTGCCTTCATGAGGGCCCTGTTCGCCGGCTAGCCGGCTCCTACAAGACCCGTAGGAGTCGGTTTGCCGGCGAACAGGGCCAATGCTCAACGGAAGCTGTAGGAAACCCCCGCATACACCCCAAACCCTTCCCCCGGCGTCGAGCGAGCAATGTCCTGCCCGGCGTCGTTGTACCCCGGCGTCACTGTCGCCGCGTAACGCTTGTTGGTCAGGTTGCGCAGGTCGAGCCAGGTCTGCCAGTCCTGCTTCGGCGAATCCCAGCCCAGGCGCGCGCCGAGCAGGGAGTAGGCGTCGGCGTGGTAGCTGTTGGCGTAGTCCACCTGCACCTTGGAGGCCATCTGCGTGTTAACCCCGGCGTAGAAACCGCTCGGCCAGTCGTAGCGCAGTTCGGCCTGGTAGTAGTGTATGGGAATGCCGGGCAGGCGGTTGTCGCCGAACTTGTCGTCGTCGCGGTAGTGGAAGTCGCTGAAGGTGTAGGCCTGGCGCAGGCTGAGCTTGCCGGTGCCCGGTTGTTCCCAGAGAAGGCTGTCCAGGCCGGCCTCGACACCCTGGTGCACGGTGGGGCTGGCGTTGAACTCCTTGAACGGCAAGCCTTGCACCACTTCCACGTTCAACAGTTCGTGGCGTACCTGGGCGTAGTACCAGGCCAGGTCCCAGCGCCCCAGTGCCGAGTCGCCGCGGGCACCCAGCTCGAGGGTGGTGGCGGTCTGGTTTTGCATCTTCATGGGCTGGTTGGCGACTGGCGCACTCCAGACCAGCGACCACGGGTGCGGCGGCTCCACCGAGCGGCTGAGGTTGCCGTAGACCTGCAGGTCCGGGCGGATGTCGTAGCGCAGGCCCAGGCGTGGGGCGTAGTCCCAGTCATGCTGGCTGACCTTGCCGCCACTGCTTGGGTAGGTGACGTCGCTTTCGCGGCGGGTGTAGATCATCGCCAGGCCCGTGGTCAGCCACAGGTTCGGAATCAGCTCCAAGTCGTTGCCTGCATGCAGCACAGTGTCCGAACCCTGGTAGCTGAAATCTCGGCTGCGGGCGCCGAAGTTGTCGCCGCCGGGTCGGGCGAACTGCGAGGCGCCGCTGTTGGGCAGGTGCTTGGTGGTACGCCAGCCGAGGGTGGTCTTGCTCTCGTGGCCGAACAGGGTGTCGCGCCGCATGTAGTTCAGCGTGCCGCTGACATCGGTGTAGGCGACCTTCAGGCGCATCGGGCCTTCGCGCAGGTCCATGGGATAGTCGTGATAGACCAGCCCGGCCTCCAGGCGCGAATCGTCATCCAGGAAGAAGGTGGTCTTGTTGCCCACCCAGGTGCTGCCCGGTTGCGGGCGGCTGTCGTCACGGGCCAGGTACGCCGGGTTGGCGGCACGGGGATGGTGCTTGATCTGCTCCTTGGTCAGGCGCCCGGCCAGGTCGTTCTCGGTTTCCCGGTAGCGCAGGTAGAAGCGCGTCTCCAGGTTCGGGTTGAAGCGGTAGCCGACGTTGGCGGCAATGCCTTTGGCGCTGCCGCTGCTGTGGTCCTGGTAGCCGTCGTACTTGGCATCGGTCAGGGCCACGTAGTAGTCGAGATTGCCCAGCACCTGCCCGGAGCTGATGTGCCGGCGCTGGTAGCCACGGCTGCCGACTTCGTAGCGCACCTGCAAGGGCGCGGCATCGTGGCCGGTGTGGGTCACGTAGTTGATCGCGCCACCCAGGGCCAGCGAGCCCTGGTCGAAGCCATTGGCGCCGCGCAGCACTTCGGCACGGCTCAGCCACAGCGGTTCGAACAGTTCATAGGGCGTGCCGCCCGGGCCGGTCAGGGGCAGGCCGTCGAACATCGTGTACACGCCCGAACCGTGGGCGCCCGGCGCGCGGTTGATGCCCGAGCCACGGATCGACAGCTTGATGCCATCGTTGCCCGCCGACTGGGCGAACACCCCCGGCTGATAGGCCAGCACGTCCTGGTTGCTGGCCACCCGGCCCTGGCCCACCTTGTCCATGTCCACCAGGTTGCTGGCGCCGGGTATCTCGCGCAGCTGGTCGGCGGCGGCTTCCAGTTCGGATTGCTGCCGGTCCTGGATCAGCACCTGGTCGAGTTCGACGCGGTCGGCGGCCTGGGCGGTGCCAGCGACGAACAGGGCCAGCAGGGAGTAGGGGAGGGTGGGGCGCATGGGGACGGGGTTCCAGATCGAGTGCGGGAGTCTGACGCTGCAAAGGGCAGACGAAGCACAGTGGTCGATCTGTAATACCGCAGTGGCTTCTTTAGGCAAAAAGAAACCCCGCCGAGGCGGGGTTTCTTTCACATCGTGCAGCCGATCAACCGATCAGTTGCAGGCCAGCCTGCTGCACCATCTCCAGCAGCGGCTGCGGGTAGACACCCAGCACGAAGGCGAGGATGGCGATGGCCAGCAGCATCACGCCGCCGGTGCGCTGTTCCCACTTCAGCGGGGCGTCGTGGCGACGCAGGTTCGGCTCGACCAGGTAGAGGGTGACCATGACGCGCAGGTAGTAGTACACGCCGATGGCGCTGCCGATCACCAGGGCGCCGACCAGCCACCACAGGTGCGACTCGACGCCGGTGGCGATGATGTAGAACTTGCCGATGAAGCCTGCGGTCAGCGGGATACCGGCCAGCGACAGCATCATCACGGTCAGTACCGCGGTCAGGTACGGACGGCGCCAGAACAGGCCACGGTACTCGTACAGGGCGTCGGCGTCGCGGCCGGCGTACGGCGAGGACATCAGGGTGATCACGCCGAAGGCGCCGAGGCTGGTGATCACGTAGGTGACCAGGTACACGCCCATGGCCTCCAAGGCCAGGCCCTTGCTGGCGACCAGGGCGATGACCAGGTAGCCGAAGTGGGCGATGGACGAGTAACCGAGCAGACGCTTGAGGTTGCTCTGGGTCAGCGCCAGCAGGTTGCCGATGATGATCGAGGCAACCGCGATCACCGCCAGCACGGTGCTCAGCACGCCGCTGCTGGCGGCGGGGGAGAGCATGAACAGGCGTACGACCACGGCGAACACCGCGACCTTGCTGGCGGTGGCCAGGAACGCGGCGACCGGCGCCGGGGCGCCTTCGTACACGTCAGGGGTCCACAGGTGGAACGGTACCAGCGACAGCTTGAAGGCCAGGCCCACCAGCATCATGCCCAGGCCCAGCTGCGCCAGCAGGCTTGGCATGCTGGTGGCGGCCAGCGCCTTGCCCAGCTGGTCGAAGGTCAGGCTGCCTGCGTCAGCGTACAGCAGCGCCATGCCGAACAGCAGGAAGGCGGAACCGGCGGCCGACAGCACCATGTACTTGATGCCGGCTTCCAGCGAGCGCTTGTTGAAGAACGCGTACGCCACCAGGCCGTAGACCGGCACCGACAGCAACTCAAGGCCGATGAACAGGCCGGCCAGGTGGTTGGCGCTGACCAGCACCAGACCGCCCAGTGCCGACATCAGCAGCAGCAGGTACAGCTCTTCACGGTTGCCCGGGAAGCCCTTGGAGCCTTCGCCCAGATAGGCATGGGCGAGGGTGACGCAGGCCAGCGTCGCCACCAGGATGATCGCCATGTACAGGCAGGCGAACTTGTCGATGGTCACCAGCGAGGTGACCGCCAGCGGCGCGACCTTGAGTGCTGGCAGGATCGACAGCAGGGCCAGGTTCAGGCCCACGGTGGACAGCAGGAAGGTCTGCGAGTGGTTGCGCTTCCAGGCGATCGCCAGCATCACCACCACCGTGGTGATGGTGGTGATCAGCATCGGCGCCAATGCGATGAAGTGTTGAGTGGTGAATTCCATAGCGCTCTTACCGGGCCGAAGCGAGTTGAGTGAAAGCGGAACCGAGCCACTGCTGCACACCGCTCATGGTGGCGGCAGAGGTGTCCAGGAACGGCTGCGGATACACGCCCAGCAGGATCAGCAGGCCCGCCAGGCCCAGCACCATGATCAGCTCGCGACCGTCCATGCCGGCCAGCACGGTGTCGGCCTTGGCCGGACCGAAGTAGGCGCGGTGGATCATGATCAGCGAGTACACCGAACCGAAGACCAGACCGGTGGTGGCGATCACGGTGATCCATGGGACGTGGGCGAAGCTGCCGATCAGGATCAGGAACTCGCCGACGAAGTTGCCGGTACCTGGCAGCCCCAGCGACGCGGCGGCGAAGAACAGGCTGATCGCAGGCAGGTAGGCGATGCGGTGCCACAGGCCACCCATCTCGCGCATGTCACGGGTGTGCAGGCGCTCGTACAGCTGGCCGGCCAGGATGAACAGCGCGGCGGCCGACAGGCCGTGTGCCAGCATCTGGATCACCGCGCCCTGCAGGGCTTGCTGGCTGCCGGAGTAGATGCCGATCAGCACGAAGCCCATGTGCGAGACGCTGGAGAAGGCCACCAGGCGCTTGATGTCGGTTTGCGCGAAGGCCAGGAAGGCACCGTAGAAGATACCGATCAGGCCCAGGGTCATGGCGATCGGCGCGAACTCGGCCGAGGCGTTCGGGAACAGCGGCAGGGCGAAGCGCAGCAGGCCGTAGGCCGCGGTCTTCAGCAGGATGCCCGCCAGGTCCACGGAACCTGCGGTCGGTGCCTGCGCGTGAGCGTCAGGCAGCCAGGAGTGGAACGGCACCACCGGCAGCTTCACCGCGAAGGCGATGAAGAAGCCCAGCATCAGGATGTACTCGACGCCGGCCGGCAGCTGGGCCTTGAGCAGGTCGCTGTAGTTGAAGGTGATCACGCCGGTGCTGTTGTAGTTGACCAGCACCAGGCCGAGGATCGCCACCAGCATGATCAGGCCGCTGGCCTGGGTGAAGATGAAGAACTTGGTCGCCGCGTAGATCCGGGTCTTCTTGCCGTCGGAGGAGCTGTGACCCCAGAGCGCGATGAGGAAGTACATCGGCACCAGCATCATTTCCCAGAAGAAGAAGAACAGGAACAGGTCCAGGGCCAGGAACACGCCGACCACGCCGCCGAGGATCCACATCAGGTTGAGGTGGAAGAAGCCGACGTGGCGCTGGATCTCTTTCCACGAGCACAGCACCGACAGTACGCCGAGCAGGCCGGTGAGCAGGATCATCAGCAGCGACAGGCCGTCGAGGGCCAGGTGGATGCTGATACCGAAGCGCTTGATCCACTCGACCTTGTATTCGAGGGCCCAGGCGGGTTCGGCGCCCGGCGCGGGGGCCAGGGTGTAGTTGCCGTTCGCCCACAGCCACAGGCCGATGCCAAGCAGCAGGGACATGGTCAGCAGCGCGATCCAGCGCGGCAGGGTAGCGCCGAAGCGCTCACCCAGCCAGCACAGGAAGCCGCCGATGAAGGGGATCAGGATCAGCCAAGGCAAAATCATGACGGGTTGGTTTCCTTTGGCAAAGTCGCAAGATTCATAGTCATACCGCGGCCACTACCACGGCACCGAGCACCAGCACGGCGCCCACGGCGATCGAGGCGGTGTACCAGCGCAGCTGGCCGGTCTCGGTCTTGCTCATGGCGACGTGGCCGCCACGGGCCATCCGAGGGATGAGGCCGATGCTGCGGTCAACCGGGTCCTTGCGCAGGATGTGGCTGATCAGCAGGTAAGGTTTGACGAAGAGCTTGTCGTAGATCCAGTCGAAGCCCCAGGCGGCGAACCACCAGGCCGACAGGACGCGACCGATACCGCTGTTGGCAACCGCGGTGACGAAGCGGCGCTTGCCCAGGAACAGCAGGGCCGACAGCAGGATACCGGCGATGGCGATGGCGCCCGAGGCGATCTCCAGCGAGTGCTTGGCTTCGCCACCGGCGTGGCCGGCGCTCTCAGGCAGCACGCCTGCCAGCGGCGGATGGATCCAGGCGCCGATGAAGGTCGACAGCACGATCAGCACGCCCAGCGGCAGCCAGTGGCTGATGCCGTGGCCGGCGTGGGCTTCGGTCTTGGCTTCGCCGTGGAAGGCGATGAAGATCAGGCGGAAGGTGTACAGCGAGGTCATGAACGCGCCCACCAGGCCTGCGTACAGCAGGCCGGTGTTGCCGCTGGCGAAGGCTTCCCAGAGGATCTCGTCCTTGGAGTAGAAGCCCACGGTCAGGATCGGCAGGGCGGCCAGGGCGGCGCCACCGACCACGAAGCTGGCGTAGGCCAGCGGCAGTTTCTTCCACAGGCCGCCCATCTTGAAGATGTTCTGCTCGTGGTGGCAGGCGACGATCACCGCACCGGAGGCAAGGAACAGCAGGGCCTTGAAGAAGGCGTGGGTCATCAGGTGGAAGATCGCCGCGTCCCAGGCACCGACGCCCAGGGCCAGGAACATGTAGCCGATCTGGCTCATGGTCGAGTAGGCGAGGATACGCTTGATGTCGGTCTGTACCAGGGCGGCGAAACCGGCCAGGACCAGGGTCACGCCACCGACGACGCCGACCAGGTGCAGGACGTCCGGCGCCAGCAGGAACAGGCCGTTGGTACGGGCGATCAGGTACACGCCCGCGGTCACCATGGTGGCCGCGTGGATCAGCGCCGAAACCGGGGTCGGGCCCGCCATCGCGTCGGCCAGCCAGGTCTGCAGCGGCAGCTGGGCCGATTTACCGACCGCGCCACCCAACAGCATCAGGGTCGCCAGGACCATCCAGGTGTCACCGGCCTGGAACTTCTGCGGTGCCAGCACCAGCAGTTCCTGCACGTTCAGGGTACCCAGCTGGACGAACAGGATGAACAGGCCGATGGCCATGAACACGTCGCCGATGCGGGTGACGATGAACGCCTTGAGCGCCGCGTTACCGTTGTTGCGGTTGCTGTAGTAGAAACCGATCAACAGGTACGAGCACAGGCCCACGCCTTCCCAGCCGAAGTAGATGAACAGCAGGTTGTCGCCCAGCACCAGGAACAGCATGCTGGCGATAAACAGGTTGGTGTACGAGAAGAAGCGCGAGTAGCCGGCTTCGCCACGCATGTACCAGGAAGCGAACAGGTGGATCAGGAAGCCGACACCGGTGACCACGCCCAGCATGGTGACCGACAGGCCATCCACGTACAGGGTGAAGTTCGGTGCGAAGCCGTCCACCGACATCCACTGCCACAGCAGCTGGCTGTACGCGCCGCCTTCAGGCGGGGCGACGTTGAACTGCCAGATCACGTAGGCGGCGGTGGCCGCCGACAGACCGACCGAGCCGACGCCGACCAGCGCCGACAGGTTCTCGGACCAGCGGCCGCGCGAGAACGACAGCAGCAGGAAGCCGATCAGGGGGAATACGAACGTCAGGAAGATAAGGTTCATCCGCGCATCTCACTGGCAGCATCGATGTCGAGAGTGTGGAAGCGGCGATACAGCTGCAGCAGGATCGCCAGGCCAATGCTGGCCTCGGCGGCTGCCAGGCTGATCACCAGAATGAACATCACCTGGCCGTCGGGCTGGACCCAACGGGCACCGGCGACGATGAACGCCAGGGCGGAGGCGTTCATCATGACTTCCAGGCTCATGAGCACGAAGAGGATGTTGCGGCGGACCATCAGGCCAACCAGACCTAAGCAGAACAGGATGCCGGCGACCGCCAGACCATGTTCGAGAGGGATAGCACCCATGATTTACTCCTTCGCCTCGTTGCGGCCCAGGTGGAAGGCGGTGACGGCTGCCGCGAGCAGCAGCATCGAGGCCAGTTCGACCACCAGCAGGTACGGCCCGAACAGGCTGATGCCGACTTCCTTGGCGCTGACGGTGGTACCGCTGATGGCGGCGCCCGACGGGGTGACGAACAGCACGTACAGCAGCTCCAGCAGCAGCAGGGCGGCAAGGATCACCGGCCCCGCCCAGATGCCGGGCTTGAGCCAGCCGCGCTCCTGGGCGACCGAGGCCGGCCCGAGGTTGAGCATCATCACCACGAACACGAACAGCACCATGATGGCGCCGGCGTAGGCGATCACTTCCAGGGCGCCGGCGAACGGCGCACCGAGGGAGAAGAAGATCATCGCCACGGAAATCAGCGAGATGATCAGGTAGAGCAGGGCGTGCACCGGGTTGGTGCCGGTCACCACGCGAAGCGTGGAGACGACGGCGACACCGGATGCGAAGTAGAAAGCGAATTCCATCTTTCTGTCCTTATGGGAGCAAGCTCTTCACGTTGATCGGCTCGGCTTCGTTCTGCGCAGAGCCTTTCGGCTTGCCAGCGATGGCCATACCGGCAACACGGTAGAAGTTGTAGTCAGGGTTCTTGCCGGGGCCGGAGATCAGCAGATCTTCTTTCTCGTACACCAGGTCCTGACGCTTGAACTCGGCCATTTCGAAATCCGGAGTCAGCTGGATCGCGGTGGTCGGGCACGCCTCTTCGCACAGGCCGCAGAAGATGCAGCGCGAGAAGTTGATGCGGAAGAACTCGGGGTACCAACGGCCGTCCTCGGTCTCGGCCTTCTGCAGCGAGATGCAGCCGACCGGGCAAGCCACCGCGCAGAGGTTGCACGCCACGCAGCGCTCCTCGCCATCGGGGTCGCGGGTGAGGACGATGCGGCCACGGTAGCGTGGCGGCAGGTACACGGGTTCTTCGGGGTACTGCAGGGTGTCGCGCTTGCGGAACCCGTGGGAGAACACCATGGCCAGGCTGCGCAGCTGTGTGCCGGTGCCCTTAACGATGTCGCCGATATACTTGAACATGGGTCAAATCCTCACTGGGCCGCGACGGCTGGCGTGTTGTAGAGCACGATCGCAGCGGTCACCAGCAAATTGATCAGGGTCAGCGGCAGGCAGAACTTCCAGCTGAAGTCCATCACCTGGTCATAGCGTGGGCGCGGGATCGAGGCGCGCAGCAGGATGAACAGCATGATGAAGAACGCGGTCTTCAGGGCGAACCACAGGAACGGTACTTGCGGCAGGATGCCGAACGGACCGTGCCAGCCACCGAAGAACAGGGTTACCAGCAGCGCCGAGATCAGGATGATGCCGATGTACTCACCGACGAAGAACATGCCCCATTTCATGCCGGCATATTCGATGTGGTAGCCGTCGGCCAGTTCCTGTTCCGCTTCCGGCTGGTCGAACGGGTGACGGTGAGTCACGGCGACGCCAGCGATGAAGAAGGTGCAGAAGCCGAAGAACTGCGGAATGATGAACCACAGGTTGTTGGCCTGGTATTCAACGATGTCGCGCATGTTGAACGAGCCTACCTGCACCACCACGCCCATCAGCGCCAGGCCCAGGAACACTTCGTACGACACGGTCTGCGCCGAGGCCCGGAGGCTGCCCAGCAGGGCGTACTTGTTGTTCGACGACCAGCCGGCGAACAGCACGGCGTAGACCGACAGGCCGGCCATGGCGAAGAAGAACAGCAGGCCGATGTTCAGGTCGGCCACGCCCCAGCCCGGGGTGATCGGGATGATCGAGAAGCCGATCAGCAGGGCGCTCATGGCCACGACCGGCGCCAGGGTGAAGATCATCTTGTCGACGAAGGGCGGGTTCCAGTCTTCCTTGAAGAACATCTTCAGCATGTCGGCGGCGATCTGGAACATGCCGAACGGGCCGACGCGGTTCGGACCGTAGCGGTCCTGCCACCAGCCCAGCAGGCGACGCTCGACGAAGCTGAGCAGCGCGCCGCAGACCACCACGGCCAGCAGCACCACGATGGCCTTGACGACCTGAATGATCACATCGATCACTTCGGGGGTGAACCAGCTCATTGTGCTGCCTCCTGCAGGCCTTCGACGGCTGCACCGAAGATGGCGGGCGGAATGCCGGCCAGGCCTTTGGGCAACGCAACCAGGCCAGCGCCCAGTTCTTCATTGATACGCAACGGCAGACGCAGCGACACGCCGGCCACGTTCAGGCTCAGCATTGCGCCGTCGTTGACGCCCAGGCGGTCGGCTTCGGACTTGGCCAGGCCGACGTAGGCAGCTGGAATACGCTCTTGTACCGGTGCGGCGCGCGAGGAGCTCTCTTCGCTGCCGAACAGGTGGAAGAACGGTACGGCGGTCCAGGTGCCGCGAGCCGGGTTGAACGCGCCCGGAATGGCGGTGAACCAGTCGAGCTTGTCGCCTTGCGACTCGATCAGACGCACGCCCGGGTCACCGGCCCGCAGGTGGCCACCCACTTCGTCCTGGAACTTGTTCCAGGCCTGCGGCGAGTTCCAGCCCGGCGACCAGGCGAACGGCACCTGCTGGCGCGGTTCGGCCGAGCCCGAGTAGCCTTCCATGGAGAAGGCGAACGCGGTGTCCTTGTCCTGCGGGGTACGCGGCTCGTGCACACTGATGTTGGCGCGCATGGCGGTACGGCCCGAGTAGCGCAGCGGCTCACGGGCCAGCTTCATGCCCTTGATGCGGAAGGCTGCGCTTGGTGCGGCATTGATGATGCCGGCCAGTTGCGGCGCGGCTTCGGCGCAGGCGCTGGTGACGTGGTCCAGCTGGGTCCAGTCCACCGGCTTGTTGAGCAGGGTGGCACGCAGGGCGTGCATCCAGCGCCAGCCTTCGTGGATCTGGATGCTGCTGTCCAGGTACTGCGGGTCGAACACCTGGAAGAAGCGCTGGGCACGGCCTTCCTGGCTGACCAGGGTGCCATCGCCTTCGGCGAACGAGGCAGCCGGCAGCACCAGGTGGGCGCGGTCGAGGGTCGGGGTCTTGGAGTGGTCGGCGACGATCACCACCTTGGCCGCAGCCAGGGCAGCGTCGACCTTGGCGGCCGGTACGCGGGTGTACAGGTCGTTTTCCAGCACGACGATGGCGTCGGCCTTGCCGCTGATGACCGCGTCCAGTGCGGCGTCGACGGACTCGCCGCCCATCATTGCCATACCGAGGCTGTTGGCCTCAGGCACGACCAGGCTCAGCGAACCGTTCTTCTCGCGCAGCTTGAGGGCCTTGGCGATGTTGGCGGCGGCTTCGATCAGCGCAGGGTCCGCCAGGGAAGTACCGGCGACCACCAGTGGGCGGTTGGCGGCAACCAGGGCGTCGGCGATGCGCTGGGCCAGGGCCTTGGCTTCATCGTCCAGGCCGGCGACGGCAGGTGCGCTCGGGTCGATGGCGTGGGCCACGGCGAAGCCGATGCGGGCCAGGTCGGCGGGAGCGGCGTGCACACACTCCTCGGCGACGTCGTCCAGCTTGGTCTCAGCCAAGGATGCGATGAACAGCGGGTACAGCGCGTGCTGGCCGATGTTCTTCACTGCGGCGTCCAGCCAAGGCTGCACGCGCATGGCGTCGGCCATGGCCTCGGCCTTGCCCTTGGTGGCCTGGCGCACGGCCAGGGCGACGCGGGCGGCGGTCTGGGTCAGGTCTTCGCCGAGCACGAACACGGCGTCGTGGTCTTCGATGTCGCGCAGGGTCGGGACCGGCAGCGGGCTGTCGTTCAGCACGTTCAGCGCCAGGCGCACGCGGGCCAGTTCGCCAGCTTCCATACCGGAGTAGAAGTACTCGGCGCCGACCAGCTCACGCAGGCCGTAGTTGCTCTCGAGGCTGGCGCGTGGCGAACCGATGCCGACGATGGTGCGGCCGCGCAGCAGGTCGGCGGCCTTGTCCAGGGCAGCGTCCAGGCTCAGCTTGGTGCCATCGGCGAGGAACGGCTGGCGTGGACGGTCCTTGCGGTTGACGTAGCCATAGCCGAAGCGGCCACGGTCGCACAGGAAGTACTGGTTCACCGAGCCGTTGAAGCGGTTCTCGATGCGGCGCAGTTCGCCGTAGCGCTCGCCGGGGCTGATGTTGCAGCCGCTGGAGCAACCATGGCAGATGCTCGGGGCGAACTGCATGTCCCACTTGCGGTTGTAGCGCTCGGAGTGGGTCTTGTCGGTGAACACACCGGTCGGGCAGACCTCGGTGAGGTTGCCGGAGAACTCGCTTTCCAGCACGCCGTCTTCAACGCGACCGAAGTACACGTTGTCGTGGGCGCCATACACGCCCAGGTCGGTGCCGCCGGCGTAGTCCTTGTAGTAGCGCACGCAGCGGTAGCAGGCGATGCAGCGGTTCATCTCATGGGCGATGAACGGGCCGAGGTCCTGGTTCTGGTGGGTACGCTTGGTGAAACGGTAGCGGCGCTCGTTGTGGCCGGTCATTACCGTCATGTCCTGCAGGTGGCAGTGACCGCCTTCCTCGCACACCGGGCAGTCGTGCGGGTGGTTGGTCATCAGCCATTCGACGACGCTGGCGCGGAACGCCTTGGACTCGTCATCGTCGATGGAGATCCAGGTGCCGTCGGAGGCGGGGGTCATGCAGGACATGACGATACGACCACGGGTGTCGTTCTCGTCGGTGTACTGCTTGACCGCGCACTGCCGGCAGGCGCCGACGCTACCGAGCGCCGGGTGCCAGCAGAAATAGGGGATGTCGAGGCCGAGCGACAGACAGGCCTGTAACAGGTTGTCCGCACCGTTGACTTCGAGCGCTTTGCCGTCTACGTGGATAGTGGCCATTGTTCAAAGTTCTTCGTTGGCCCGCGTGGGCGGGCGTGGCTAATGGAAATCGGTGAGCCCGCGGCCAGCCACGAATCGTTCGGGCCGGCCTGCGGGCTGGCGGATGGCACGGACCATCCGCTGTTCATCTTGTTATGCGCCGACCACGATCGGCTTCGCCAGGTTCGGGCGCAGGGCTTCGCTGCCAGCACTGGCTGGGGCGACGCCGGCCTCGAACTCCGAGCGGAAATACTTGATGGCACTGCCCAATGGCTCGACGGCACCTGGTGCGTGAGCACAGAAGGTGCGGCCTGGGCCGAGGAAGTTGACCAGACCCAGCAGGGTCTCGATGTCTTCGGCGCGGCCCTGGCCTTTCTCCAGGGCGCGCAGCATCTTCACGCTCCACGGCAGACCGTCGCGGCATGGCGTGCACCAGCCGCAGGATTCGCGGGCGAAGAACTCTTCCATGTTGCGCAGCAGCGAGACCATGTTGATGCTGTCGTCGACCGCCATGGCCAGGCCCGTACCCATGCGGGTGCCGACCTTGGCGATGCCACCGGCGTACATCTGCGCATCGAGGTGCTCGGGCAGCAGGAAGCCGGTACCGGCGCCGCCTGGCTGCCAGCACTTGAGCTTGAAGCCGTCGCGCATGCCGCCGGCGTAGTCTTCGAACAGCTCGCGGGCGGTGACGCCGAACGGCAGTTCCCACAGGCCCGGGTTCTTCACCTTGCCGGAGAAGCCCATCAGCTTGGTGCCGTGGTCCTCGCTGCCTTCGCGGGCCAGCGATTTGTACCAGTCGTTGCCGTTGGCGACGATGGCCGGCACGTTGCACAGGGTCTCGACGTTGTTCACGCAGGTCGGCTTGCCCCACACGCCGACGGCGGCAGGGAAGGGCGGCTTGGAGCGCGGGTTGGCGCGGCGGCCTTCGAGCGAGTTGATCAGCGCGGTCTCTTCACCGCAGATGTAGCGGCCGGCACCGGTGTGCACGAACAGCTCGAAATCGAAGCCCGAACCGAGGATGTTCTTGCCCAGCAGGCCTGCGGCCTTGGCTTCGTCGATGGCGCGGTTGAGGTTCTTCGCCGCGGTGGTGTATTCGCCACGCAGGAAGATGTAGCCACGGTAGGCCTTCAGGGCGCGGGCGCTGATCAGCATGCCCTCGACCAGCAGATGGGGCTGTTGCTCCATCAGCATGCGGTCCTTCCAGGTGTTCGGCTCCATTTCATCCGCGTTGCACAGCAGGTAGCGGATGTTCATGGATTCGTCTTTGGGCATCAGGCCCCACTTCACGCCAGTGGGGAAGCCCGCGCCGCCACGGCCCTTGAGGCCGGAGTCCTTGACGCTCTGGACGATGTCGTCGGCGGACATCTCGGCCAGTGCCTTGCGGGCAGCGGCGTAGCCGTTCTTCGACTCGTACTCGGTCAGCCAGATCGGCTCGCCGTCGTCGCGCAGGCGCCAGGTCAGCGGGTGGGTTTCGGCCGAACGCGCGATGCGGTTGGCCGGGCCGAAGGAAGTGATGGTCATACGTAACCCTCCAGCAGCTTGGAGACGCCGGCAGGCTGCACGTCGCCAAAGGTGTCGTCGTCGATCATCAGCGCCGGGGCCTTGTCGCAGTTGCCCAGGCAGCACACTGGCAGCAGGGTGAAACGCCCGTCTGCTGTGGTCTGGCCGAGGCCGATGCCCAGCTCGCTCTGGATCTGGCTGACCACCGATTCGTGGCCACCGATGTAGCAGACCATGCTGTCGCACACGCGGATGATGTGGCGGCCGACTGGCTGACGGAAGATCTGGCTGTAGAAGGTGGCCACGCCCTCGACGTCGCTGGCGGGGATGCCCAGCACTTCGCCGATGGCGTAGATGGCGCCGTCCGGCACCCAGCCGCGCTCTTTCTGGACGATCTTCAGGGCTTCGATGGACGCCGCGCGCGGGTCCTCGTAGTGGTGCATCTCGTGCTCGATGGCCGAGCGCTCGGTTTCGCTCAGGGCGAAACGGTCGGTTTGGATAAGCGTGCTGTTCATGCTTAGCGGTCCACGTCAGCCATAACGAAGTCGATACTGCCCAGGTACGCGATGAGGTCCGCGACCATGCTGCCTTTGATCACCGAAGGGATCTGTTGCAGGTGCGGGTAGCTCGGGGTACGGATCCGGGTGCGGTAGCTCATGGTGCCGCCGTCGCTCGTCAGGTAGTAACTGTTGATGCCCTTGGTCGCCTCGATCATCTGGAACGACTCGTTGGCCGGCATGACCGGGCCCCACGAGACTTGCAGGAAGTGGGTGATCAGGGTCTCGATGTGCTGCAGGGTGCGCTCTTTCGGCGGCGGCGTGGTCAGCGGATGGTCCGCCTTGTACGGGCCTTCCGGCATGTTGCGCAGGCACTGGTCGATGATGCGGATACTCTGGCGCATCTCCTCGACGCGGACCATGCAGCGATCGTAGGCATCGCCGTTGTGGGCCAGCGGCACTTCGAACTCGAAGTTCTCGTAGCCGGAGTAGGGGCGTGCCTTACGCAGGTCGAAGTCGCAACCGGTGGAGCGCAGGCCGGCACCGGTGGTGCCCCATTCCAGGGCTTCCTTGGTGTTGTAGGCGGCGACACCAATGGTACGGCCCTTGAGGATGCTGTTCTGCAGGGCCGCCTTGGTGTACTCGTCGAGGCGCTTGGGCAGCCATTCGACGAAGTCCTTGACCAGCTTGTCCCAGCCGCGCGGCAGGTCGTGGGCGACGCCACCGATGCGGTACCAGGCCGGGTGCAGGCGGAAACCGGTGATCGCCTCGATCACGGTGTAGGCGCGCTGGCGGTCGGTGAAGGTGAAGAACACCGGGGTCATGGCGCCGACGTCCTGGATGTAGGTACCCAGGAACAGCAGGTGGCTGGTGATACGGAAGAATTCGGCGAGCATGATGCGAATCACGTCGACTTTCTGTGGTACCTGGATGCCGGCCAGCTTTTCTACCGCCAGGACGTACGGCAGGTTGTTCATCACCCCGCCGAGGTAGTCGATACGGTCGGTGTACGGAATGAAGCTGTGCCAGGATTGACGCTCGGCCATCTTCTCGGCACCACGGTGGTGGTAGCCGATGTCCGGTACGCAGTCGACGATCTCTTCACCGTCCAGCTGCAGGACGATACGGAAGGCACCGTGGGCCGAAGGGTGGTTCGGGCCGAGGTTGAGGAACATGTAGTCCTCGTTGGCGCCGTGACGCTTCATGCCCCAGGCTTCCGGGTTGAAGCGCGCCGATTCCTCTTCAAGCTGCTGCTTGGCCAGGGTCAGGCTGTAGGGGTCGAACTCGGTGGCGCGGGCCGGGTAGTCCTTGCGCAGCGGGTGACCTTCCCAGGTCGGCGGCATCATGATACGGCTCAGGTGCGGGTGGCCGGCAAAGTCGATGCCGAACATGTCCCAGACTTCGCGCTCGTACCAGTTGGCGTTCGGCCAGATGCCGGTCACGGTCGGCAGGTTCAGGTCGCCTTCGCTGAGCGACACCTTGATCATCACGTCGCTGTTACGTTCGACCGACAGCAGGTGGTAGAACACGCTGAAATCGGCGGCGGGCAGGCCACGGCGCTGGGTGCGCAGGCGCTCGTCGACGCCGTGCAGGTCGTACAGCATGCTGTACGGCTTGGCGACGCCGCGCAGGAAGCTGAGCACTTCCTTGAGCTGGGCACGTTTTACCCACAGTACCGGCATGCCGGTGCGGGTTTCCTGGGCGACGAATGCGTCGGCGCCAAAACGGTTGTGCAGTTCGACGACCACATCCTGGTCGTCAGCCTTGTAGGGCGGAATAAAAATAGCGTTGTCCGCTGTCATGGTCTCGGTCGCTTTGGGTCAGCGTTAAGAATGAAGCCAGGCCGCCGGCTCCTTCGGGAGCGGGCGGCAGGTCGCTGGATCAGACTTCGTCGGGGCTGCGCAGGTTGGTTACCGCAATGCGCTGTTCACGACGCAGGTCTTTCTGGGCGGGCATCTCGGCACGGTAGATGCCTTGATCACCAACCACCCAGGAAAGCGGGCGTCGTTCTTGGCCGATCGACTCCTGCAGCAGCATCAGGCCTTGCAGGAATGCCTCGGGGCGCGGCGGGCAGCCAGGCACATAGACGTCCACGGGGAGGAACTTGTCGACCCCCTGAACGACCGAGTAGATGTCGTACATGCCGCCGGAGTTGGCGCACGAACCCATGGAGATGACCCACTTGGGCTCAAGCATCTGCTCGTACAGGCGCTGGATGATCGGCGCCATTTTGACGAAGCAGGTACCGGCGATGACCATGAAGTCGGCCTGGCGCGGCGAGGCCCGGATGACTTCGGCGCCGAAGCGGGCGATGTCGTGGGGCGCCGTGAAGGCCGTGGTCATTTCCACGTAGCAGCAGGAAAGGCCGAAGTTGTACGGCCAGAGGGAGTTCTTGCGACCCCAGTTGACCGCGCCACGCAGCACATCTTCGAGTTTCCCCATGTAGATGTTCTTGTGGACCTGGTCTTCCAGCAGTTGATCGGTGACGGTTTCCCGCTCACCGACCGGATACTGCTCGTTGGGTGCGTCCGGATCGATTCTGGTGAGATTGTATTGCATGCCAAAGCCTCATTGTTTCAGCTTCGCTTGCCGCTTGCGGCGACCTTCGGGAGCCCAATCGAGCGCCCCGACGCGCCATAGGTAGACAAGACCTGCCAACAGAATTGCTATGAAAATGAGAGCTTCGACGAATCCGGTCCAGCCGCTTTCGCGGACGGACACAGACCATGCATACAGGAAGAGGGCTTCGATATCGAAGATCACGAACAGCATCGCGACCAGATAGAATTTGGCGGACAGGCGCAGACGGGCGCTGCCGACGGGCAGCATGCCGGATTCGAAGGGTTCGTTCTTGGCGCGACCCCAGGCCTTGCTACCGAGCAGGCTGGACAGGCCGAGCATGAAGGCACACAGGCCGACGACACCCAGGAGGAAGATGGCAAAGCCCCAGTTGTGGGCGATGAGTCCTGCCGAATCGGACATGCTAGAAATCCTTATACAGAGACCCAGCTCTGCAGTCTGAAATAAAGTAGAGCGGCGACGTGGTGTCGCAGACGCAGTGACCAAATGTCGCAGCTGAATCAATCGCGCTGATTTTATGGGTAAACCCAGTGCAAGTAAAATTTCCGTTGCAAATTTATTCGTAGGTTTAAGAACAAAAATCTTTCGTAACTGGCTGAAACCCTTGAGTTTCGGGCATTGCGCGCGGATTTGTTAATTATGTTTCTTACCCCGCGTAATGACGGGCTAGTTGCGTAATGATAATTAATATCATTTAACCTGAGCTGTAATGTTTTAGCTGTTCTGGCCCTTGCAAAGTTCATCTGCCGAGCGCCCCTCTTGCAAATGCGAAAAACTCTCGTTCTAGCAGCTTCCGGCACTGTGCGTACCGCTCTGGATCAATACTTTGTCGCTTGCGTCGCGGCTGACCGACGCGGCGATCAGCCACTGGCCGAGCCAGTAGAAGAGGATGATCAGGTACTCGGCAGCGGCGAACGGACTGACGAAGCGGTCGATGCCGATGACGCTGTCGGAGAACACGAAAGCGCAGGCGCCCAGCGCGGCCAGTCCGCCGCAGGCCAAGGCGCGCCAGAGCATGGCGCCGATGGTCAGGGCGTACAGTGCCACTGGGATCAGCAGTGGGCCCAGGCCATGGCCGGCGAGCAGGCCGAACAGCGAACCGCCTATCAACACGGCGAAGGCCAGGGCCGGGTAGGCCGGACGCCGCGTGAGGCTGCAATAGCCGCGCAGGTAGGCCAGGTGCGCGCAGAGAAACGCCCCAAGGCCGAACACGAACAAGTCCCGGGGGATCGCCAGGAGAATGTCGCCGAGCACCGAGAAAGCCAGGCCGAGGA
Organism: Pseudomonas carassii; assembly: GCF_036324045.1. NCBI lineage: Bacteria > Pseudomonadati > Pseudomonadota > Gammaproteobacteria > Pseudomonadales > Pseudomonadaceae > Pseudomonas > Pseudomonas carassii. The sequence goes on from NZ_JAZDCT010000009.1 coordinate 116,066, forward strand.
TGATCCAGCGGCGATAGGGTGTGGCGGGGAAGGTGCCCAGCCAGGCAATCAGGGCGAGCACCGGAATGGGTTTGACCAGCAGGCCAAGCAGGGCGTTGTCGCTGGCCAGCGCATATAGATAGAAGGCGGCGGCTGCGACGGCGGCGATGAGCAGGTGGCCAGGGCGGGGCATGGGCAGTCCTTGCTGTGGGGTAGCCACAAGCTTAGACCTGATCTGCAGTTTTGCTGGTGGCGCGATCCCTGTAGGAGCGGCCTTGTGCCGCGAAAGGGCCGCAAGGCGGCCCCAGCGATCTTTGCGTCAACGCTGAACCCCTAGGGCCGCTTCGCACCCCTTTCGCGGCACAAGGCCGCTCCTACAGAGGGGCTGGGCTTGGCCTGAAAATGAACAAGGCCCGGAATCCTCGCGAATCCCGGGCCTTGCTCAACAGCTCACCGAACTCAGTGGAACTGCTCTTCCTCGGTCGAACCGGTCAGTGCGGTCACCGACGAGGCGCCACCCTGGATCACGGTGGTCATGTCGTCGAAGTAGCCGGTACCGACTTCCTGCTGGTGCGCCACGAAGGTGTAGCCTTTGCTCGCGTCGGCGAATTCCTGCTCCTGCAGCTTCACGTAGGCGGTCATGTCGTTGCGGGCGTAGTCGTGCGCCAGGTTGAACATGCCGTGCCACATGTTGTGGATGCCGGCCAGGGTGATGAACTGGTGCTTGTAGCCCATGGCCGACAGCTCGCGCTGGAACTTGGCGATGGTGGCGTCGTCCAGGTTCTTCTTCCAGTTGAAGGAAGGCGAGCAGTTGTACGACAGGATCTGGTCCGGGTATTCCTTCTTGATCGCCTCGGCGAAGCGGCGGGCTTCTTCCAGGTCCGGCTTGGCGGTTTCGCACCAGATCAGGTCGGCGTACGGGGCGTAGGCCAGGCCGCGGGCGATGGCCTGGTCGAGGCCGGCGCGCACCTTGTAGAAGCCTTCACGGGTACGCTCGCCGATCACGAACGGTTGGTCGTACGGGTCGCAGTCGCTGGTCAGCAGATCGGCGGCGTTGGCGTCGGTACGGGCCAGGATGATGGTCGGCACGCCCGAAACGTCGGCAGCCAGACGCGCTGCAACCAGCTTCTGCACGGCTTCCTGGGTCGGTACCAGGACCTTGCCGCCCATGTGGCCGCATTTCTTCACCGAGGCCAGCTGGTCTTCGAAGTGCACGCCGGCGGCGCCCGCTTCAATCATGTTCTTCATCAGCTCGTAGGCGTTCAGCACGCCGCCGAAACCGGCTTCGGCGTCAGCCACGATCGGTGCGAAGTAGTCGATGTAGCCATCGTCGCCCGGGTTCTTGCCGGCTTTCCACTGGATCTGGTCGGCGCGGCGGAAGGCGTTGTTGATGCGCTTGACCACGGTCGGTACCGAGTCGACCGGGTACAGCGACTGGTCGGGGTACATCGACTCGGCCGAGTTGTTGTCGGCGGCAACCTGCCAGCCGGACAGGTAGATGGCCTGGATGCCGGCTTTTACCTGCTGCACTGCCTGGCCACCGGTCAGGGCGCCCATGCAGTTGACGAAATCTTTTTCTGGGCGGAAGGACGGGTGGGCACCTTCGGTGACCAGCTTCCACAGTTTTTCTGCGCCTTGGCGAGCAAAGGTGTGCTCTGGCTGCAGCGAGCCACGCAGGCGAACGACATCAGCGGCGGTGTAGGTACGGGTCACGCCTTTCCAGCGCGGGTTTTCGGCCCAGTCTTTCTCGAGGGCTGCAATTTGCTGTTCGCGTGTCAGTGCCATGGAAATAAACCTCGTCGCATCGATCTTGAGTGTAATTGTGCTGATGCTCGGATACGCGGATCAGAAGCCAGGCGGCTGTCCTGTCCGGGGGAGTGCGGCGGCGAACGCAGGAGGCTCGAAGGGGAAGGGTTGTGCAGGCCAGGCGAAGGTGTGCCCTGCAGGTCGGCTCGTGGTTGCCTTGCTGCGGTGCGACGCGATTGCCAGAACTGCGGTGATGCGCTTCCGTCCCTCGGGACAACTTCTTCGTTGCAGTCGCAATCCCGTCGAACCGCCTTGTGGGCCGTATGGACACGAGGTGCCTCCACGGTGGGAGGAGCGCACCTCGAAGACCCTTGCCAGGGCCTCTGATTAGCGGGAGCGAGGCCATCATGCCCTTGCCGAAAAGAGCCTGTCAAATGTTTTGTAGTGCTTTTTTCGGCTTACTACATATTTGGTCTAATGCGACTTGGCGGTCAGTTTCAAGGCCTTGGGTCGAGGCCTTGAATTGCCTGGGTTCAGTCGAGAAGGTCGACTTTTACCCGCAACGTCATGTTTTCACCGCGCTGGGTGCTGTAACTGAGGCTTGACGCGCTGCGTTCGGATTGGCTCTGCTGGTTGAACCCGGCCAGGGTGATCCACTCGCCGAGCTTGCCGGTGACGGTCGTGTCGGTGCTCTGCACTTTCACTACATCGGCACGTTCCTGGCTCATTCGATCATTATTGGTGCTGATTTGCAGACGAACCGTGTCGCCGCTCAGGCGTGGCGTGACGTAGAAGCCCTGGGTCACATTGCGGTATTCGGTGTTGCTCTGGATGCGCCCGTAACCGTCGGTGGCGGTGCTGGTGACGGGGATGCTCTGGCCCACCTGGATCAGTGCCGGCTGACCGTCGCTGGCCTGCACCTGCTGCATGCCGCCTTCGCGGTTGGCGGTGCCGTAGCGGATCACGCGGGCGTTGCCGCGGTTGTCCTGGAAGTTGCTGTCGTTGTTGTCGACGCTGATCAGCAGGCGTTTGGGCGCGGTGTCGAGCTGTTGCAGCAGGGCGCGCAGGTCGTCGATGCGTTCCTGGCTGGCGTTGACGATCAGCTTGTCCTCGAAGGTGCTGACGCTGCCGTCCTTGCCCAGGAACGACTGGGCGGCAGGCAGCAGTTCGGCGCTGCCGCGGTGTTGCAGGGGAATGACCTCGGTGGCGGCCTGGGCGGTGAGGCTGGCGGCCAGCAGCAGGGAGGCGAGCAGGGGGCGTAGCGGCATGTCCATGATCTCCGCGGGTGGAATGGACATGATGGCAAATTTGCGTGCAACTTGCCGTGCGGATTGACGGTGGCTGCTGTCAGACAAATTCCGTAACATCGCGCCCTCGATTTTCAGGCTTATTACTCAAGTCTCCACAGCGTGGGCGCTTGAGGTTGTTTACAGGACCTTCATGAAACCCGCCCGACTACGTGCCGACCTGCTCGCCGGCCTCACCACTTCGTTCGCCCTGGTACCTGAGTGCATCGCCTTCGCCTTGGTGGCGCACCTCAATCCGTTGATGGGGTTGTACGGCGCCTTCATCATTTGCACCCTGACTGCCTTGTTCGGTGGCCGTCCCGGCATGATCTCCGGCGCCGCCGGCTCCATGGCGGTGGTGATCGTCGCCCTGGTGGTGCAGCACGGCGCCCAGTACCTGCTGGCCACGGTGCTGCTCGGCGGGGTGGTGATGATCCTGTTCGGCGCGTTGCGCCTGGGCAAGCTGGTGCGCCTGGTGCCTTATCCAGTGATGCTCGGTTTCGTCAACGGCCTGGCCATCGTCATCGCCCTGGCCCAGCTGGAGCACTTCAAGGATGGCGAGCACTGGCTCAGCGGGACGCCCCTGTACCTGATGATCGGCCTGGTGGCCCTGACCATGCTGGTGGTCTACATCCTGCCGAAGCTGACCCGTGCGGTGCCGCCGGCGTTGGTGGCGATCCTCGGTGTCGGCCTGCTGGTCTACCTGCTCGGCCTGCCGACACGTACCCTCGGCGACATGGCCCATATCGCCGGTGGCTTGCCGCACCTGACCCTGCCGGAGGTGCCTTGGAACCTCGAGACCCTGAAGATCATCGCGCCTTACGCATTCCTGATGGCCATGGTCGGCCTGCTTGAAACCCTGCTGACTCTGAACCTCACTGACGAGATCACCGAGAGCCGGGGCTATCCGGACCGCGAGTGCGTGGCCCTGGGCGCGGCCAACATGGTCTCGGGGCTGTGTGGCGGCATGGGCGGCTGCGCGATGATTGGCCAGACCGTGATCAACCTCAGCTCCAATGGCCGTGGGCGCCTGTCGGGCGTGGTGGCCGGGGTGATGATCCTGCTGTTCATCCTGCTCCTGTCGCCGCTGATCGAGCGCATTCCGCTGGCCGCGCTGGTGGGGGTGATGTTCGTGGTGGCGCAGCAGACCTTCGCCTGGGCCTCGCTACGGGTGCTGCACAAGGTGCCGGTGAGCGATGTGCTGGCGATCATCGCGGTGACCGTGGTCACGGTGTTCACTGATCTGGCCACGGCGGTGCTGTTTGGCATCGTCATCGCCGCGGTCAACTTTGCCTGGCAGCATGCGCGGGAACTGTACGCCGACAGTCATGTGGACGCCGAGGGGACCAAGCAGTACCAGGTGCATGGCACGCTGTTCTTCGCCTCGACCACGCCGTTTCTCAACCAGTTCGATCCGGCCAATGATCCGGCCAGGGTTACCCTGGATTGCCAGCACCTGAGCTTTGTCGATTACTCGGCGATAGCTGCGTTGCAGACCTTGCGCGAGCGGTATGCCAAGGCGGGCAAGCAGTTGCGGGTGGTGCACCTGTCGGAGCGCTGCAAGAAGCTGCTCAAGCGGGCGGGTGAGCAGCACTGAATGCCGGCCGCGGGCGCAGTCTTTGTGGGAGCGGCCTTGCGTCGCGAAAGGGCTGCAACGCAGCCCCAGGTTTTCGGTGGTGATGCATGAATTGCAGGGGCCGCTTTGCGGCCCTTTCGCGACGCAAGGCCGCTCCCACAGGGGCCGCTGAACTCAGGCTTCCCCGCGATTCTTCTTCACGATGGCATCGGCGATGCTCGCCGGTGCTTCGGCATAGCGGGTGAACTCCATCGAGAAACTGGCCCGCCCCTGGGTCATCGAGCGCATCGAGGTGGCGTAGCCGAACATCTCGCCCAACGGCACCTCGGCGCGGATCACCTTGCCGGCCGGGGTCTCGTCGCCGTCCTGGATCATCCCCCGGCGCCGGCTCAGGTCGCCGAGGATGTCGCCCTGGTACTCCTCGGGCGTCACCACCTCGACCTTCATCACCGGCTCCAGCAGCACCGCGCCGCCTTTCTGCGACAACTGCTTGGTGGCCATGGACGCGGCGATCTTGTAGGCCATCTCGTTGGAGTCGACGTCGTGGTACGAGCCGTCATACACCGCCGCCTTGAGGTTGATCAGCGGATAGCCGGCGAGCACGCCGTTCTTCATCTGCTCCTCGATGCCTTTCTGGATCGCCGGGATGTACTCGCGTGGCACCACGCCGCCGACGACCTCGTTGATGAACTCAAGCCCTTCCTTGCCCTCGTCTCCCGGGGCGAAGCGGATCCAGCAATGCCCGTACTGGCCACGCCCGCCGGACTGGCGGACGAAGCGGCCTTCGATCTCGCAGGTGTTGCGGATCTTCTCGCGGTAGGCCACCTGCGGCTTGCCGATATTGGCCTCGACGTTGAACTCGCGGCGCATGCGATCGACGATGATGTCCAGGTGCAGCTCGCCCATGCCGGAGATGATGGTCTGGCCGGTCTCCTCGTCGGTCTTGACCCGGAACGAGGGGTCCTCCTGGGCCAGCTTGCCCAGGGCGATGCCCATCTTCTCCTGGTCGCCCTTGGTCTTGGGCTCCACCGCTACCGAGATCACCGGGTCGGGGAAGTCCATGCGTTCGAGGATGATCGGCTTGTCCATGTCGCACAAGGTGTCGCCGGTGGTGACGTCCTTCATGCCGATCAGCGCGGCGATGTCGCCGGCGCATACGTCCTTGATCTCGGCGCGCTGGTTGGCGTGCATCTGCACCATGCGGCCGATTCGTTCCTTCTTGCCCTTGACCGAATTGAGCACGGCGTTGCCGGAGCTGAGCACGCCGGAATACACCCGGGCGAAGGTCAGGGTGCCGACGAACGGGTCGGTGGCGATCTTGAAGGCCAAGGCCGAGAAGGGTTCCTTGTCGTCGGCGTGGCGTTCCAGGTGTTTTTCATCGTCGTCCGGGTCGGTGCCCTTGATCGCCGGGATCTCGCTGGGGGCGGGCAGGTAGTCGATCACCGCGTCGAGCATCAGCGGCACGCCCTTGTTCTTGAACGACGAGCCGAGGATGGTCGGCACGATCTCGTTGGCGATGGTGCGCTGGCGCAGGGCGGCCTTGATTTCCTCGGTGGTGAATTCTTCGCCGTCGAGGAATTTCAGGGTCAGCTCTTCGCTGGCATCCGCCGCCGCCTCGATCATATGAGCGCGCCATTCGTCGGCCAGGGCCTGTAACTCGGCGGGAATCGCTTCTTCGCGGTAGCTGGTGCCCTGGTCGGCGTCGTTCCAGTAGATGGCCTTCATCTTCACCAGGTCGATCTGGCCGATGAAGTTTTCCTCGCTGCCGATGGCCAGCTGGATCGGCACCGGATGGTGGCCCAGGCGCTGGTCGATCTGCTTCACCACCCGCAGGAAGTCGGCGCCCTGGCGGTCCATCTTGTTGATGTAGGCCAGGCGCGGCACATGGTACTTGTTGGCCTGGCGCCATACGGTCTCGGATTGCGGCTCGACGCCGTCGGCGCCGCTGAACACCACCACCGCGCCATCGAGCACGCGCAGCGAGCGCTCGACCTCGATGGTGAAGTCGACGTGGCCGGGGGTGTCGATGATGTTGAAGCGGTACTTGTGCTCGAACTGCTTGGTCGAGCCTTGCCAGAAGGCCGTGGTGGCCGCCGAGGTGATGGTGATGCCGCGCTCCTGCTCCTGGGCCATCCAGTCCATGGTCGCGGCGCCGTCGTGCACCTCGCCCATCTTGTGGTTGACCCCGGTGTAAAACAGGATCCGCTCGGTGGTGGTGGTCTTGCCGGCATCCACGTGGGCAACGATACCGATGTTGCGGTACAGCTCGATGGGGGTCGTGCGGGCCATGGTCGGATCACCTGTGGGTGAGGATTCTCCCAAGGTAGCAGAGCGGGAGAATCCTGCCGGGGCGACCGTCAGTCGGCGAGTACCTGCAGTTGCCATTGGCCTTCGCTTTCGCGGGCCAGGCCGCTGGCCGGCAGCAGGGCCAGCAGACGCTCGTGCAGGGCGGTATCGGTGAACGACTTGAGGGTGGTCATGTCCAGGGTACCGACGGTAATCAGCTCGGCCTTGGTGTAGGACAGCCAGGCCTTCTTCAGCGCCATCAGCACGTCGCTGCCGGCGGTGCTGGCGAAGCGCCGGTGCAGAGTGCGGCCTTCCAGTTCGAAGCTGTGACGGTGCTCGTAGCCGTTCTCGTCGCCATTGCCCTCTACGCAACGGTGGCAGCGGCAGGGGCCGTCGCCGAAAGCGTTGCGCAGGTAGGCGTTGAAGTCCACGACGGGCTTGAGGGTCAAGCGTTTGTCGACCTCGAACAGGTCGGCGATCAGGGGTTGTTCGGCGCTCACTCGGTATCCTCGCGTGGTGTGGCGTGCATCGCCGGGCACCCTAACAGATCAGGGCAGGGGAGGCCATGCTCGATGGCGGGCGTGGGAGCGGGCTTGCCCCGCGATGAGGTCGGTAGAGACAACCGGGAACGCCTGCCGTACTCTACGCGGCCATACGCCTAATACACCTGTTGAGGTAACCCCGCTTGAGTACCAAGTACCCGTACACCGCCACCGTGACCATCAGCGCCGAAGACCGTGGGGGCGATACCGAGGCCTCGGAGAACACCAACATGCGCGTGGGCCTTGAGGCGGTGACCGAGGTGCTGAAGAAAGTGCATTTCGTCGGTACACTCGGGGCGCCGGAGAAAGGCGCCACGCACATCTGCGTCACCTTGGAGAACGGCCTGAGCTACTACGGCCCGATCGTCAACGGCCACGCCGAGCTCGAAGGCGGCTGGATCGCCTTCGAGTGCGACATGCCCACCCCTGAAGAACTGGGTCTGTAACCCTCAGCCCAGCTCCATCAGGCACTGCTCGAGGATATCCAGCCCTTCCTCGAGCACCTCGGGCTCGATGGTCAGCGGTGCCAGCAGGCGGATGATATGCCGCGCCTTGCCGCTGGGCATCAGCAGCAGACCTTTGCCGCGCGCCGCCTCCAGCACCTTGGCCAGTTGCGCCGGTGCCGGACTGCCGTCCGGGTTGACCAGCTCCAGCCCGCGCATGGCCCCTGTGCCGGTCAGGCGCCCGAGCGCGGCGCACCTTCCAGACGCTTTCCAGCGCGCATGACGCGCCGCGATGGCCTGTTCCTGCCGTTCGCCCCAGGTGGAGATGTTCGCGTCGGTCATCTGCGCCAGGCTCGCCAGCGCCGCCGCGCAGGCGATCGGATTGCCCGAATAGGTCCCGCCCAGCCCGCCCTTGGGCAGCGCGTCCATGATCGCCCGCCGTCCGACCACCGCGCCCAGCGGCATGCCGCCGGCGATGCTCTTGGCCAGCAGCAACAGGTCCGGCTCGATACCCAGCCGGGGGAAGGCGAAGCGCTGGCCGGTGCGGCCGAAACCGGACTGGATCTCGTCGATGATGATCAGGATCCCGTGCTCGTCGCAGAACCGGCGCAGGGCCTGGGCGAAGGCCGGGTCGAGGGCGAGGAAGCCGCCTTCGCCCTGCACCGGCTCGAAAATGAACGCGGCCACGTCCTCCACCGCCAGCTCCACGCTGAACAGGCGCTCCATGGCCTTGAGCGCCTGCTCGCAGCTCACGCCGGTGTCCGCGCTGGGGTAGGGCAGGTGATAGACCGGGCCGGGCAGATCGCCCACGCGCTGCTTGTACGGGGCGACCTTGCCGTTGAGGTTGAGGGTGGCCAGGGTACGGCCGTGGAAGCCGCCGTCGAAGGCGACGATGGCCCGTTTGCCGGTGGCGCCGCGGGCGACCTTGAGGGCGTTCTCCGCTGCTTCCGCGCCGCTGTTGGTGAGCATGCCCGCCAGCGGGTAGCTGACCGGGACGAACTGGCGCAGGCGCTCCATCAGTTCCAGGTACGGGCCGTGGGGCGCGGCGTTGAAGGCGTAGTGGGTCAGGCGCGCGGCCTGCTGCTGGATGGCCTCGACCACCGCCGGGTTGCAGTGGCCCAGGTTGAGCACGCCGATGCCGCCGACGAAGTCGATGTAGCGCTTGCCGGCGGTGTCCCAGACTTCGGCGTTGCGGCCGTGGGAAAGGGTGATCGGGTGAACGATGGCGATGGACTGGCTGATACTTTCCTGATTCATCTGCACGCGGCCTGTTGTTCGAGTCAGATCGTATCCAAGCGTGGCGGGGATACATCCCGCAAACGAATTATTCGATTGCCGTCATTCGTTTTCTTCCTGATCTTGATGGGTAGCCTGTGCCGCCCTCGGGGCCGCGCTCATTGGCGTGGAGCGGGCAGGGCGCTACCATCGGCAGTCAGCCTCCTTCCTAACTCCAACAAGCCAAGGACGCGTATGACCGAGCAAACCCTCTCCCTGCAACAACTGGCCGCCCCTGATGGCACCTGCTATGGCTGCGGGTGCTCCCACCCGAGCGGCCTGCACGTGCAGAGTCACTGGGATGATGATGGCGTCCACCTGCTGTGCCGTCATTCCCCTGATCCGACCTTCATCGGCTGGCCCGGCCTGGTCTACGGCGGCCTGTTGGCCATGCTGGTCGATTGCCACTCCAACTGGACCGCCATGGCCCACCACTATCGCGCCGAAGGCCGCGAGCCCGGCAGCCTGCCGCGTATCGACTGCGTCACCGGTCAACTGAGCCTGACCTACCTCAAACCCACCCCGATGGGCGTCGAGCTGCTGCTCAAGGCGCGAGTCGAGGGTGAGGTGGGGCGCAAGAGCCGGGTGATCTGCGAGGTCTGGGCCGGGGATGTGCTGACCGTCACCGCTGACTCGGTGTTCGTGCGGGTCGATACCGAGAAGCTCAAGCGCCAGGCCCACGGCGACGCTTGAGCCTTGCACTGGCCGGGAGGGGCTGGCATTGTCGAGGGCGATCCGGCTGCCCGACAGGATGTTGCCATGCCCTACCAGATCCGCCCGGCCCGCAGCGACGACTGTACAGCCCTGAGCCATATCGGCCAGGCCACCTTCGCCCTGGCCAGCCCGCCCGACAGCGCTCCGGCGGCGCAGCAGCACTACATCGCCCACAACCTGCAGCCGGAGCATTTCCAGGCGCACCTGTGCCACCCGCACAAGCGCCTGCTGGTGGTCGAGCAGGACGGCCAGGTGCTGGGCTACAGCATGCTCGACCTGGCGCCCGGCGAATTGGGTATCGCCGCTGCCGATCATCTGGTGGAGATTTCCCGCTGCTACCTGTTGCCCGCCGCTCACGGCACAGGCGCCGCGCAGTCACTGCTCGAGGCTACCCTGGCCCACACCCGTGGTCCGGTTCGCCTGACCGTCAACGAGCTCAACGCCAGGGCCATCCGGTTCTACGGGCGCAATGGCTTTCGCAAGGTGGGCGAGGCGATCTTTCCCTGCGGTGACGAGCGGCACCGAGACTGGGTGATGGTCAGGGCGCCCGGCAGTTTTTAAATTGAGTCCCTCAACCTTCAGGGCGCGAACATGACCGATCTTTCCGTATTCCCCATCACCCGCAAATGGCCGGCCCGGCATCCCGAGCGCCTGCAGCTGTATTCGCTGGCCACGCCCAACGGCGTCAAGGTCTCGATCATGCTCGAAGAGATCGGCCTGCCTTACGAGGTGCACAAGATCAGTTTCGACAACGACGACCAGCTGAGCCCCGAGTTCATCTCCCTGAGCGCCAACAACAAGATTCCGGCAATCCTCGACCCCAATGGCCCAGGTGGCCAGCCGCTGCCATTGTTCGAGTCGGGGGCGATCCTGCAGTACCTGGCCGAGAAGAGCGGGCAGTTGCTCAGCCAGGATCCTGCCCAGCGCTACCAGACCTTGCAGTGGCTGATGTTCCAGATGGGCGGCATCGGGCCGATGTTCGGCCAGGTGGGGTTCTTCCACTTCTTTGCCGGCAAGGCGTACGAGGACAAGCGGCCGCGTGACCGCTACGTCAATGAGTCCAGGCGCCTGCTGGGCGTGCTTGACCGGCACCTGCAGGGGCGGGAGTGGATGGTCGATGCGTACAGCATCGCCGATATCGCCATCTTTCCTTGGGTGCGCAATTTGGTGGAGCGCTACAACGCGCGCGAGTTGGTGGGGTTCGACGAGTTCAAGGAAGTTCAGCGGGTGCTGGCCAAGTTCCTCGAGCGCCCGGCGGTCCAGCGCGGTTTGAAGATCCCGGCCTGACAGGGGATCTGTGGGAGCGGTTTGCCCCGCGATAGCGTCGGAAAATTCAGTATCGCTATCGCGGGGCAAGCCCGCTCCCACGCTGGTAATGTTTACAACTTTGTTTCCTGCGCGATCGCCTGCAGATTCAGCGACATTCAGAGAATCTGGTTCAGCAACCAGTACAAGCAACCCGCCAGCAACATCGCCGCCGGCAAGGTCAGCACCCAGGCCATCAGCAGGTTGACCAGCGTCTTGCGTTGAATCCCCGACCCATTGGCCACCATGGTTCCGGCCACGCCGGAGCTGAGCACGTGGGTGGTCGACACCGGAAGGCCGAACATGTCCGCCGCGCCAATGGTACACATCGCCACCACCTCGGCCGAAGCGCCCTGGGCATAGCTCAGGTGGGTCTTGCCGATCTTCTCGCCCACCGTCACCACGATGCGCCGCCAGCCGACCATGGTGCCCAGGCCCAGGGCGATGGCCACCGCCACCTTGACCCACAGCGGGATATAGCGGGTGGCGTCGTCCAGTTGGCGCTTGAACAGCTGCACATGGCGGCTGGTGTCGGCGTCGTAGCGGGCCAGTTGGTGCTTGTCGATCAGGCGGATCGCCTCGCTGGTCAGGTACATGTCGTTGCGCACGTTGGCCATGGCCTCGGCCGGCACGCGCTTGAGCGAGCCGTAGCCTTTGACCTCCTCGCCGATCATGCCGGTCAGCGCGGCCAGCGCCGGGACCAGCTCGGCGCTGGCCTTGGGCTCGCCGATGAACGCGGTCAGCACCTGGCGCGGATCGACCGGCGCGGGGGCTGGCGCTGCGCGCACCAGGGCCTGGCGGGTGACCTCGGCGACCGCCGAGAACTGCAGGGCCTGCTCGTTGGGCATGGTCTTGTTCAGCGCATAGGCCATCGGCAGGGTGCCGACCAGGATCAGCATGATCAGGCCCATGCCTTTCTGGCCATCGTTGGAACCGTGGGCGAACGACACGCCGGTACAGGTGAGAATTAGCACCCCGCGGATCCACCAGGGCGGCGGCGTCTGTCCTTCCGGTGCCTGGTACAGCTCGCGGCGCTTGACCAGCGCGCGCAGGGCGAGCAGCAGCAAGGCAGCGCAGGCGAAGCCGATCAGCGGCGAGAACAGTAGCGCGTAGCCGACCTTGCTGGCCTGGGTCCAGTCCACGCCGCTGGTGCCGTCGCGCCCGTGCATCAGCGCGTTGGCCACGCCGACGCCGATGATCGAGCCGATCAGGGTGTGCGAGGACGATGCCGGCAAGCCCAGCCACCAGGTGCCGAGGTTCCAGATGATCGCCGCCAGCAGCAGGGCGAAGACCATGGCGAAGCCGGTCGACGAGCCGACTTGCAGGATCAGTTCCACCGGCAGCAGGGCGATGATGCCGAAGGCCACCGCGCCGCTGGAGAGCAGCACGCCGAGGAAATTGCACAACCCCGACCAGACCACCGCCACCGGCGCTGGCAGCGAATGGGTGTAGATCACCGTGGCCACGGCGTTGGCGGTGTCGTGGAAGCCGTTGACGAACTCGAAGCCCAGGGCGATCAGCAGGGCCAGGCCCAGCAGCAGGAAGGGGGTGACGGTGGTGACCACGGTGCCGCTGGCGCTGACATCCTGCTTGAGGCTCCAGAAGGTGTAGGCCAGGCCGGCCAGCAGAAGGCTGAAGAACAGGGTGAGGGTGGCGCGTCCGGGGCGGTGGGACAGATGGGGGCGGGAGTCGAGCTTGGGCAGCGCATCCTGGCTGACCAGCAAGGGAGTTGTCATGATGGCTCCGGGGGCTTCGACGGAGAAAGGGAAGGTTTCCTATCCTAGAAACAATCTGTTACTCCCGCGTGACCTCGGTCAACGGAACCTCTAGTCTAGAAGGCACTACGCAACTGCCAAGCGAGTTTCCGATGATCTGTTGCAAGCGGGTGTACGATCCCGTCATGGCGAGCGATGGCCAACGTGTGCTGGTCGACCGCCTGTGGCCTCGCAACACGCGCAAGGAAGACCTGCACGGGCAGTGGCTACGCGAAGTGGCGCCGTCCGACGCACTGCGCAAGGCTTATCATGCTGGCGAATTCGATTTTGCCGGTTTTACCCGGCGCTACCAGCAGGAACTGGCCGCCCACCCCGAGCACTGGTACCCGCTGCTGGACCTGGCCGGCAAAGGCGACCTGACCTTGCTGTACGCCGGCAAGGACACCGAGCACAACAACGCCCAGGTCCTGGCCCGGTGGCTGGAGGACGAACTGGAACGCCGTGGCCCGGCCAGTTCGCCGGTGTGCTATGCCCCTTGAGCTGATCCCCGCCAGCGACGAACACCTCACGTTGGCCCGTGACCTCACGCGCCGCGCCATGTTGCCGTATTACCGTGAATTCGATCTGTTGTGGATCGAGGAAGCCTTCGACGAAGCCTGGGGCTGGCGCGAACAGTGGCTGGTGATCGAGGACGACCGGGTGCTGGGCTTTTGTAGCCTGAGCCAGGACCGCCAGGCGCTGTATATCCGCGAGTTGCACCTGTTGCCCGAGCAGCGCGGCCGGGGCGTGGGCGGCTGGGTGCTGGAGCAGTTGGCTGGCTGGACCGCGCAGCGCGGGTTGCCTTGGCTGCGGTTGATGGTGTTCAGCAGCAACCCGGCGCGGCGCCTGTACCAGCGCCGAGGGTTCGTCGAGGTCGGTATGGACGAGTGTTTCGTGCGGATGCAGCGCCCGGTGCCCTGACGCGATCCGTTGTAGGAGCGGCCTTGTGCCGCGAAAGGGGCGCGCAGCGGCCCCAGGATTTCAGCGTTGAAGCAAAGATCGCCGGGGCCGCGTTGCGGCCCTTTCGCGGCACAAGGCCGCTCCTACAGGGGGCGGTGTATTTCAGTTCTGGCGCACCCTGACCATCCGCCCCTGAACCAGCATCGCCTCCAGCACCGGCCCCTGCAACGCCAGCAGGTCGCCGGCCAGCAGGTTCTGCAGCAGCGCCTTGCCATCGAAGCGGTTGCCCCCCAGCTCGACCTCGCGCACCCCCTCGACCCGCACCACCGCCTTGCCCACCTGTCCCAGACGGTTGTCGCTGATCACCAGCGGCCCGGGCTGTGGCGTAGTGTTGCGCAGGCTGATGGCGTACTCCGGCGTATTGCCGATCCGGTTACCCACCAGCGTCAGGCCCGTGACCTCGCTGGCGTCCACCGCGCTGCCCTGGCTGCTGGCCAGCAGGTTGTCGTCGATCAGCAACGGGGCTTCGGCCGTCGGCGCGAGGTTGCGCAGCTGGATGCCATGACCACGGCTGTCACCGATACGGTTGCCGGTCAGCAGCACGGCGCCGCGCTGGTCGCTGATCTCGATGGCGGCCTTGGCGGCGCCGAGGATCAGGTTGTTTTCGACCAATGCCCGGGTCTGGCCACGCAGGCGCACGCCGCTGTTGTTGTCGACGCCGCGCAGCTGGTTGCCACGCAGGCTCAGCTGGCTGTCGCGGGCGTCGATGGCGTACTGCTGCGAGCCTTCGAAGCGGCTGTCGACGACGGTCGCCTGGCTGTGCTGCAACTCCACCGCGCTGGACAGCTCGCTGAAGTGGCTGGCCTCCACCAGCAGCGTGGTGGGGCGCGTGCTGGCCGGCTGCTGGGGGCTGAGCGCGGTGCTCAGGCCGCGGGACAGGTTGGCGTTGTAGCCCAGGCGTTTGAGCGTCGAGCCGATCACCTGCGTATGGCTGCCAGCCCAGGCCACCACGAAGGGCCGCCAGGCGCGGTCAGTGTTGCCGGGCTTGTCGCCGGCCAGGCTCTCCAGCGTCGATTGGTTCAGGCCCAGCCAGCCCTGGTTGATCAGCGCGGTGCCGGAGAAGCTGTACAGGTAGAGGCTCGTGCCCTCTAGCAGCAGCCCCGCATCGGCGCCGATCATCAACGGGTAGCTGAGCAGGTAGCCGTCCTTGTAGCGCTTGAGGACCCGAGGGTCGTGCAGTGCATCGTGCAGTTGCGCCAGGGTGATGCTGCCACCGCGCAGCACCACGGCCTGCGGGTGATGCGCCTGGTAACCGGCGATGGCGCGGAACAGGCCGTTGTTGACGAACGGCTCGAACGGCCAACTGCCGGCCTGGGACGAGAACATCGGTTGCAGGCTGACGCTGGCGCGGCCCGCGGGTGGCGGGCGGCGCGCCTGCTCGAAGGTCACCGCCTGGCGGGCCTGGTGGCGCAGTTGCTCCAGCTGCTGCTGATACTGCGCCTGGGGCAATGTGTCCAGCACCGGCGCGGCCTGGGCGGTCGCCGCCAGCAGCAGGGCGGCCAGGCAGGTGAGGGAAATGCGGCTGAACGGTGCCATGGGAGCGTCCTTGATCAAGGCAGGTTGGGGTAGGCCGGCTTGAGCGGGCCGCCGATCTGGCTGTAGTTGTCCACTTCGCCGTCCTCGCTGTCGTAGAGCTGGCGGGCGAGGGCATGCCCGGGCCGGCGGGCCAGGAACGGGATCAGCCAGGCCAGCTTGTAGGGCGCGACGTCGGCCTGGCGCTGACCCTTGAGCTGGGGCAGGGAGTCCGGGGCGAGCACGCTGCGGGCGGCGAAGGTGGCCAGCTGGTCGAGGGTGCGCTGGTCGTCCTCGCTCCAGGCCAGGCCGTTGGCCCGGGCCGATTCGCCGAGCAGCACCAGCGGCACCAGGGCGTACTGGCTGTAGTTGGCGGCCAGCTTGCTGCGTGCCACTTCCAGCGGCAGGTAGGCCTGGTCACCGCTGCGCACGGCCTGGGCCAGGCCCCGGCGCAGGTTGCCGTCGGCCCAGCGGATGAAGTCGTCGCGGTCCACCAGCATGCCGGCGGCGGCCACCGCCCAGGCGGCCCAGTAGTCGTGGTTGTTGAAGTAGACCGTGGTGGACTGGCGGCGCGGGTCGTATTCGCGAATCACCTGCTCGCCGAGCTGGGTGAACCAGCGTCGTTGCACGGGGCTGAGCGGCGTCTTGCCGTCGGCCGCGGCCTGGGTCAGCAGTACCGCGCCGGCCATGGCCGCCAGGGCCCACTTGCGCGCGGCCATGCCGGTGTTGCTGGCGTCCGGGTCGAGCAGGGCACCCGCTTGCGCCCAGTGCTCCAGCCACTGGTCCTGGCAGGCCAGGGCCATGTTGGCCTGCTGCGGCTTGCTGGCGCTCTGGAAGCGCTTGCCGGCCTGGATCAGGCCTCCGACGAACTGCTTGAGCTGCCGGGCGACCCGCTCGCTGTCGGCGTCGGGGCTGGCGCGCAGGGTGGACTTGCTGGCGTCGCGCGGGTCGTACTTGCTCTGCAGGTGCAGGCTGGCGGTGTAGGGCGGTGGCGGCGCCTTGTTGCAGGTGAGGGTGCGGTAGTCGGCGATCATGGCCGATTGCGCGGTGGCGCGGGCGGGCCAGATCGATTGAGCCGCGTGGGTGGGGAGGGGCAGCAGGGCGATTGCAAGTAGCAGGAGCACCCCAGGGGCCGGTTTCACAGGCACAGGCGGGTCTCCACGTCGGTGGCGGCGGTGCCGGCCTTGGTCGGTTCGAGGAACACCGAGAGCAGGTTGGCGCCGGCGAACTCGGGGGCCTTGCTCAGTTCCAGGTAGTACTGGCCACCGCTTACGGCCGCCTCGCGGCGGAACCACACCTTGTCGCGGGCGCCATTGTCGTAATAGACGATGATGTAGAAGTCCTTGACGCTCCTGTCGCTCAGGCGGATATCGAGAAAGCCCTTGGACACGGCCTGTCGGGCGCCGCCGGCATTGCTCAGCAACTCTATGCGCTCGCCGACCTTGAGTGGCGGACGCTGCAATTTCGTGCCAAGGATTTCCCTGGACGCCTTGCAGCCGCCGTGTATCGCCGGCATCAACTGGCGGTACATCAACGGTGAATCCAGTCGGTAGTTGGCCGGCAGTTCCCAGACGATCAGCTTGGGCGGCGCCTCGGGCTTGTAGTCGGCGGACAGCAGGTACTCCAGCAGCGAGCCGTCCTCGCCCACGCCGGGCAGGGCGTAGTTGAGGACATCCGCCTCCAGGTATTGCTTCAGGTAGCCGTCGAAGTTGAACTGCTTGCTCTCGTCCTCGCGGGCCGCGGCGTTGCTGTCGCCGACCAGGATCACCTCGGGGTCGGGCGCCTCGTCGAACAGGGCGTCGCTGCTGTCGGCCACCGGCACGGTCTGGTAGCCGCGCACGTACTGGAAACCGTAGTTGTTGCCGCAGATGTAGCTCAGGGCCAGGTTCAGGGTGCCGTCCTTGGGTACCATCACGCCGGGCTCGGTGCTGTAGCGCTTCCTGGTCAGGCTGTCGTAGAACGGCTGGCGGCGGATCTCCTCGGCCATGAGCCTGGCCGTTGCCTCGGCGCCGGCCGGGGTCCAGTGGTGGTCGCGGCGGAAGAAGTATTCAGCCTGGGGCGGCTGGCGCACCAGCTGCATCATCGGCGCCACCACCGCGCCGGCCTGGCGCAGTTGTCCCAAGTAGCTGTCGAGGTTGCGGCTGGCACGCGCAAAGTCGAACCCGTGCAGTTGCTCGGCATAGAGCTTGTCGCGGTGCATCAGGCCGCGGGTCGGCTGGATCGCCATGGCCACCTGGATGCCCTGGCGGTGGAACGCGTCCATCAGCCGGGCGAACTCCGGGCGCATGGGCGCGGGAATGCCAAAGTCATTGGTCAGGTCGACCATCGAGCGGAACAGCCAGCGCTCCTTGCCGGGGACGATCTGGCGCATCAGCTTCATGCGCCCTTCGGCATAGTGCTGCGGTTCGGCCAGGGCCGGGCAGACCATGCACTGCAGGTTTTCGCAGCCGGGCCGGGCGGGCTCGGCGGCCTTTGCCTGCGTGCCGAGCAGGGCCAGTGTGGCCGCGAGGCCGAGGGGGAGGAGGGTGTTCATGGGCCAGTCATCCTTGCGTGCGGCACGGCGTCACTCGGTCGGGTCGATGCTGTTGGCCAGGCTCAGGCTGCGGTTGCCTGGCAGCAGCACATAGCTGTACGAGCGGCCCTTCTTGAGGAACAGCTCGTCGAAGCTGGCCACTTCCTGGCTGCCGACATAGGCGGCGAAATCTATCTTGATTTCGTTGACCATGCGCGCGCCGGTCTGGCCGCTGGCCAGGGCCTTGACCACCTCGTGCTTGCCGTCGGCGGTGCGCAGCGTGGCCTGGGTTGGAGTCAGGTTGTAGAAAGCCACCTGGGCCTTCTTCGGCTCGTTGACGTACTGGTCGGCGATCAACTGCAGCTGCTTGCCGTCGTAGACCACGGTGCTGGCGGCGTTGGCCGCCAGGGTCGGTTCGATGGCCTTGGCGCCGATGCCGATCCTGTGCACGCCGGCCGGCACGAAGCGGTAGCCGCTGAGCTGACCGGGGGCGACCTTCTGCGGGTTGAGCTTGCCGCTGAGGGCCACCTCGACGTTGCCGTCGGACAGGTTGAGCACGCGCACGAACGCAGAATCGGCCGGGGCCACGGCGTCGTACAGGTCGGCATTGCCTTCGGCGGCCAGGGCGGCGTGGCTGGCGGTGGCCAGGGCCAGGGCTGTGAACAGGGGCGAAAGCTTCATCAGGTTCTCCTAGGGACGTCAGAAATGCCCGGGCTGGGCGCTGCGGGCCAGCGCGCCGGGACGGTGGGCCAACAGGGTGCGCAGGGGGAACTCCCAGACCACGGTGTCGATCTGCGGGTTCTGCAATTGGTCGCCGGCGAGGAACTGGTTCATCGCCTCGAACGGCCCGCGGGCCTCCACGGCGATGGACAGCAGGTCGCGGTTGAGCGCCTCTTTGAGGAACCCGACGAAGTTCCAGTCGTCGATCTTGCTGTAGCTGGTGCCCACCAGCAGCAGGCTTTGCGTTTGTTCGACGAACAGCGCGTCGCTGTCCTGTTCGGCCTGGAGGGTCTCGTACAGCTCGATCGGGTTGGGGCCGAACTGCGGCGCCAGGCGGGCGTGGTCGAACTGCAGGTAGTTCATCAGGTCGCCCTTGACCGTCTTGTCGCCGGCCTTGCGCGACACGTACACCTGGTCGCCGAGCAACTGCGGGCGCTGGCGTGCCAGTTCATAGGCCGACAGGCGCGCGCCGTCCGGGCTCCAGTGGGTGTCGGACTTGAGGAACAGCCGTGGGCCGGCCAGGTTGCGCAGGTAGGCGTCGCGTAGCGGCACCACGTCCAGCCGGCGTAGCTGCAGGTCGGCGACGAAGCGGTCGTAGAGGCTGTGCACTCGCGGATCGAAGGCGTGCGCGGCGTGGCTGGCGTAGATATCCAGTTTCATCGGCAGCGGCAGCAGCACCAGGTGCTTGCCGTGCTCGGCCAGTTGCCTTTGGACCTTGACGATCTGCTCCAGCTGGCTCGCCAGGCTGGCGTCCAGGTCGTTGGGCACGCGGTATTCCTGGTTGGTGTAGAGCCAGCCGTCCTTGCCCAGCACCACGCCCTTGGTGCCCTCGCCGAACAGCTGGAACTGGGCGTCGGCCCACAGTCGCTGCGAAGGCTCGCGCAGGAACAGGCGCTGGTCGTAGACCTGTTCGAACTTGCGCAGCAGTTTGCCGTCGACGAACAGGTTCCAGCTGTCGGTCTGGGCGCGGGCGAAGTTCAGCACCGGCGGCAGCGAGTAGACGAACATCGCCGCCAGCGCCAGGGCGAAGACCACACCGTTGGCCTTGCCGGCCGAATTCATCACCGGGTACATGGCACTCTCCTAGAACTGGAAATACAGGAACGGCGAGAACGAACTGGCCGCCAGGCTGCTCAACGCCAGCAGAAAGCCCCCCCACAGCAGCAGGCTGTGCAGCACGCCGACGTGACGCATGAAGTAGCCTTCCTTGTTGCCGGCGTAGAAGCGCACGTTGTTGATCCCGGCCAGGATCAGCCAGGCGACCGCCACCAAGGCGAAGGCCATGGCCATCTTCGAGGCGCCGAGCACGTAGAGCTCCAGCGAACCGAGACCGTTGAGGCCCAGCAGCGCCTGGTAGATCTGCAGGCTGTGGCGCAGGTCCATGGTGAAGAACAGCGGCATGCTCAGGATGATCAGCAGCGCGGTGCGCAGGTTGCGGCCCAGGTGGTAGGGCGTGCTGACCTTGGTCGCCAGGTTGAACCTGCGCTCCAGCACCATGCCGATGCCGAAGAACAGCCCCCAGCAGATGAAGGCGAAACTGGCCCCGTGCCACAGGCCCGACAGCAGCATGGTCCACACCAGCGCCGGCAGGGCACCGGCCACGCGCTTGCGCACCAGCGGCAGGTACACGTAGTCACGCAGGAAATGCGCCAGGGTCATGTGCCAGCGCGACCAGAACTCGGTGATGCTCTGCGACACATAGGGCTGGTTGAAGTTTTCCGGGAAGCGGAAACCCATCATCAGCGCCAGGCCCAGGGCCATGTGGCTGTAGCCGGCGAAGTCGAAGTACAGCTGCAGGGTCGAGACCACCAGGCCGAACCAGGCATCGCTGAACTGCAGGGTGCCTTCGCCGACGAACAGCACGTTGATCGGCGCCAGGCGGTCGGCGATCAGCACCTTCATGATGAAACCGAGCATGAAGCGGCACACGCCCAGCGAGAACAGCTCCAGCGAGTGGTTGCGCTGGTGCAGCTGCGGCGCGAGCTGGCTGTAGCGCAGGATCGGCCCCGCCACCAGGTGCGGGAACAGCGCGACGAAGGCGGCGAAGTCGATGAAGCTGCGGGTGGGCGTGGCGTCCTTGCGATAGATGTCGACGATGTAGCTCAGGGCATGGAACACATAGAACGAGATGCCCAGCGGCAGGAAGATGTTCTCCAGGGTCCAGGTGTTGATGCCCAGCGGCGCCAGCAGCAGGGCCAGCACCTCGGCGCCGAAGTTGGCGTACTTGAAGTAGCCGAGCGTGGCCAGGTTGCCGGCCACGCCGAGCCACAGCAGGCGCAGGGCGCGGCGTTTGTCGCCGGCGTCCAGGCGCGCCTTGATGAACAGGCCGAAGCCGTAGTTCCAGGCGGTGATGGCGACGAACAGCAGCAGGAAGTCCGGGCGCCACCAGGCGTAGAACACGTAGCTGGCGGCGACGATCACCAGCGAGCGCCACTGCGGCCGAGCCAGGTAGTAGATGGCCAGGAACAGCGGCAGATAGAGGAACAGGAAGACGTTGGAGGCGAAGATCATGCTGGCCGGTCCTTAGTAGCTGATCACCACGCCGACACTCAGCTGGTAGTCGTCGCCGGTGTCCAGCGCGTTGCCTGCGTTGAGGTAGCTGGCGCTGACCAGGGTGTTGACGTCCAGGTGCTTGCCGTCGAGGGCTACCGGGAACATCTTCCAGTAGTAGTTGAGGTCGATCATCTGGCCGACGTTGTCGCCCTTGCCGTGCCGGCCGGCGTTCAGGTCGCTCTGGCGCCGGGCGCGGGCATCGGCGGCCATGCGGATCGGCAGGGCGCCGGCTTCATCGCGCAGGTTGAGCTGGGTCACCCGCAGATCCAGGGCGCTGCGCGACGTGGGCCGGGTCTCCAGGGCGAAGCCGTAGTAGCTCAGGTTGCGCAGGTCGAGGGCGACGAACGAGCTGGTCAGGCGCGTGCTGTACGAGCCCTGGCGGGTGATGCGGTCGGACTGGATCGGGTTGAGCCGGAAGCCGTCGTTGTCGTCGTCCGGCTTGTCGGTCAGGCCGCCGCGCAGGGCCACGCGCGGGGTCCAGGGCAATGTCTCGAAACGCGTGCCGACCTCGCCCAGCGCTGCCCAGCCGCGGCTGCCGTGGCCGCTGCTGGTGACGCCGTTGCCGGCGGTGTTGTCCATCGTGCCGTCCAGCGCCGCCAGTTCCAGGTGGTAGTCGCTGGCCAGCGGCAGGTTGTCGCCTTTGAAGAACAACCCGTAGCGCCAACCCGTGAAGTCGTAGCGGTCGTCGGCGTCGTGGCCGCTGCGGTCGTTCTCCTGCATCAGGCGCACGCCGACCTGGTTGTTCGGGCTCCAGCGATAGGCGTACTGGCCCATCAGGTACAGCGTGCGCGCTTCGCTTGCGGCCAGCGAGTTGACGTCGGTGTTGTAGTTGCGAAATTTCTGCCCGACCGCGACGAAGGCGTCGCTGAAGGTGTCCTGGTAGTTGAAGCGCAGCGACTCCAGGCTGTCGTCCCACCAGATGCCGTAGTCGTCGTAGAACCGTTGGCGACCGATCGACAGCGAGAAGCGCGGGTCGTCGCCGATCAGGTTGCGCTTGACGTACAGCTCGCGCAGCTCGGCGTACCAGCCCTCGGGTTGCTCGCGTTCGTTGTTGTTGGTCGACTCGTTGGCCAGGTTGCTCGACTGGCTGGAGTCGTAGTTCAGCCACAGGCGACCATAGACCATCCATTTGGCCCAACGTTTTTCCGGCGAGTACCAGGCGAACGACGGCTCGTAGCGCAGACTGTAGAAGCTTTCGCGGTCGCGGCCGACCTGGGAGTCCTGCGGCCCGTAGCCGGTCTGCACGGTGAGCTTGTTGAAGAACTCCGAGGTGATCACCGGCTCGCTACCGTCTAGGGTCGCGACGCGCACCGGCGCGCTGCTGTCGGCCTCGGGGCCGGTGACTTCCTCGCCCGCCGGCGCCGCCAAGGGCGCCAGGGCGAGCAGGGCGCCGAGCAGGGATGGGTGGGCTTTCACAGGGTGGCCTCCTTCAACAGATCGTTGCGCGCGGCCAGGGCGCGCTCGATGTCATCCTTGGGCAAGGTCTTGTCCAGCCGTTTGATCAGGCCGCGGGCGCGGGTCTCGCCCAGGTCGAGGGCGATGCGGGCATAGGTGTAGGCCTTGACCGGGTCGTGGCAGATGGCCCGGCCGCGCAGGTGCACGGTGGCCATGCGGTACCAGGCCGCGGTCGAGCCCTGTTCGGCCTGCCGCTGCCAGATGGTCAGGGCGCGTTCCTGGTCGGGCTGGTCGAGGCCGCCCTTGCTGTACAGGTCGCCCAGCAGCAGCTGCGCGTCGGGGTAATGGGCGGCGATCAGTTCGTCGATCAGCGCCTGGGACTTTTGCGGATCCAGGGTCAGCCAGTTGTTGACCATGTAGAACGCCGCGTCCAGCGCCTTGGCCCGGGTCGGGTCCTTGGCCCGCACCTGGGCGATCAGCGCCTGGGTCTGCTCGGCGTTGTGCTCGGTGGGGTTGGAGATCATGAAGTTGGCCTTGGACACCTGTGCCGGCAGGTAGCCACGGGCAACGGCGTTGTCCAGCCAGCGCTGGGCCTCGGCGATGCCGTCGGCGCGCAGCTGCTCGTTGGCCTTGTCGCGGGCCAGTTGCTCGGGCGTCGGCTCGACCTTGGGGCCCATGGCGCGGCTCTGGCGCTGCTCGCGCTCGGCGTCCAGCTCGGCGCGGGTGGTACCATGGATGCTGTCCAGCAGCGCGCCGATGCGCTGCACCACCTCCACCGGCAGGCTGGCCATCTCCGGCTCCAGGCTGCGGGCGAAGGCGAGGAAGGCCGGGTCCTGACGCTCGCCGAGGAAGCGGTAGTAGCGCTCGATGCCACGCGGGTCAATGCGTGCCGCCTGCCGGTACCAGCGCTCGGCTGCGGCGCGGTCGCCCTGGCGCTCGGCGACCACGGCGCGGTACAGCTCGGGACGGCAGTTGAGCAGGCAGCTCTGTTCGTACAGCGCCAGCAGTTCGCCGGCGCGCTCGCCGGGGAACTGCTGCGGATACACCAGGAACACCTCCAGGCTGGTGCTGGTGCTGCGCGGATCACGGTCGTTGGGGTAGCGGGTCAGGGCCTGGCGCACCCATGCTTCGTGACTGCGCTGCAGGCGCGGGGTGCGGTCGAGCAGGCGCGCCAGCGAGGCCAGCGCCGGGATCTGGCCGTGGCCGTCGGCGAAGGCCTCCTGGTACAGGCTCACGATATCCTGGCGGTTGGCACTGTCGCTGTTGGCCAGCACATCGCCGAGCAGCTGCTTGGAGGCCAGGTCGCCGCGCTCGGCGAGGGCGCGCAGGTCGCTCGTGACGTCGGCGCTCGGGTCCTTGTACAGCGCGTAGCGGATCTGCTCCAGGCTCTGCCCGGCCCAGCCGCTGCCGGCCCAGGCCAGGCCGAGGCCGGCCAGCAACAGGCGCGGGGCGTTCTTGGCGTTCATGTGCGGCCCTCAGTTGCCGCTGCCGAACGGCAGGCCCAGGTACAGGTCGACCGCCACGGCCTTCTGGTAGGCCGCCGCCGGCAGCGGGCTGTCCGGCTGGATGGTCAGCGCCAGGTTGTGGTTCAGCTCGTCGGATCGGGCGTCGACCACCGTGCCGCTGAAGTGCTGGTCGAGGCCGAACACCTGCATGTCCACCGAGCGCACGCGGCTGACATCGGCGAGCTTGTCGAACGGCACGTTAGCGCGCACGAACAAGCCCTCGTTCTTCGGCAGCAGGTGCATCATCGGCGCGGCCTTGTAGCCATAGCCGTCCAGCGGCGGCGCCGGGTACCAGACCTGGCAGTCGCACGGGCTGTTGATCACCGTCTCGACGCTGGCGCGGCCCAGCAGCGCCTGAAGGTCGCCCGGGGCGAGGTCGGCCAGGGCCTTCATGTCAGCCGGGCTGGTGAAGCTGGTGGCCAGCTGGGTGGAGATGTTCGCCAGCGGCTGGCCGGCCTGCACCTCGGTGGCGCCGGCCGGAAGCAGGTACTTCACGTAGCCGTTGTCCGGCATGCTGATGACCTGGGCATTGCCGGCCACCGTGGCCTGCAGCGCCGGAACACGGAAGAACAGCAGGTAGCCCTTGTAGCCGACGAAGCCCAGGGCGGCCAGGCCCGCGGCGGCGTACAGCGCGGTGCCGGCCACGGCCTTGAGGCGCTCGCCCGGGGTGCGGGCGCTGGCCTGCTGGTGCTTGCGCGCCTTGATGTAGTTCTCGCGTTGCATCACGTTAAACAGGCCGTTGATGTCGGCGACTTCGCCCGACAGGTAGGCGCTGATCAGGTAGCGCAGGATGTCGCGCTTCTGCGCGTCGAGGTCGACGAACTGCGCGCCGACCTCCTTGCCGCGCTGGGAGACGATGCGCACCTTGCCATCGATCGACAGGTCCACCTGGTTCAGGCGCAGCTGGATCGAGGCGTCGTACAGCGCGCCGACGCTCAGCTGCGCCTCGTGCAGCAGGCCGATGCCGCCCAGCGAGATATCGGCAAGGTCGGCCTCGAACGGTTCGCGTCCGGCGCCGGACAGGCGCACCCGGGCGTGCATGCGGGTGCGCACGTACTGACGCTCGTCGATGGCCTCGTGGACGATGTTGGCCGCGGTCTTGCCCGGGGCCGCCGGGGTATTCGAAGTACTCATGTGCAGGCGCCTTTCCTTAACGTTGCGTGAGTTCCAGGAGAACGGTGATGACCCCGAAGAAGATGGCGATTGAGGAGCACAGCATCGCCTTCGAGGACCAGCGGTTGAGGCTGGCGTCGAAGTCGACGCTGCCGGTGGCCAGGGTGGTCTTCTGCCGCGTCCAGCGTTGCTGGTCCATGTGGAACATCGCGTAGACCTTCATCAGCGAACCGACGATCTGGTTGTAATAGAGAACGAACGGGTACATCGGGCTGACCGGGTGCCCTGCGAAGACGAACAGCACCGTCACCAGGCTGCGTGAGACCAGCACCCAGAACAGGTACACCAGCAGGTACTGGATGCCGAACACCAGGCCGGCCAGCACCGAGGCGGTCAGGCCCATCAGGCAGGTCCACATCGACACCCGCTGGTCGAGCAGCACGTACAGGGTGAACAGCCCCAGGCGCGCGCGGCCGAGCAGGGCGGTGGCGCGAAAGTTCTGCCGCAGCGAGTTGCCGTACCAGCGGAACATCAACTGGCGGGTGGCCACCCAGAAACTGTCGCTGGGTGGGTGCTCGACGGTCAGGGTGTGGCTGTCGGGCACGTAGAAGGTGTCCCAGCCGGCGCGCATCAGGCTCAGCCAGCTCGACTTGTCGTCGCCGGTGAGGAACTGGAAGCGGCCCAGGCGCCAGTGTTCGAGAAAATCCGCCTCGACGTCACGGATGAAGTCCGGGTCGGTCATCACCCCGGCGCGGAAGAACGACAGCCGCCCGGTGAGGGTCAGCACCCGGTGCGACAGGGCCATCGAGCACATGTTGATGTGCCGCTGGACGAAACGCATCGAGTGCCACTGGCGCATCCAGCGGCTGCCCTCGACCTCGCAGAACTCGTTGGTGGTCAGGCCGCCGACGTCGGGCAGCACGGCGAACAGCTTGACCGCCCGCTCGACGCAGCCGGGCAGCATCATGGTGTCGCCGTCGACCACGCCGACCACCGCGTCGTCCAGCGGCATCTGCCGCGACAGCGCGCGGAAGGCGTGGGCCAGGCCATCGCGCTTGCCGGTGCCGCGGGCGCGGACGATCACCAGGCCGATATCGTCGCGGCCCCGGACCTCGTCGCGCATGATGTCCTTGATGAACTGCTCGTCGCCCTTCTCGACGATCGAGGCGATCACCGTGCACGGCACCTTCAGCCGCTGCACCTCCTGGAACACCGACTGGTACACCTTGAAGGTGGTGTGGGTGGGGATGCGAAAACTGGTCACCACCATGAACATGTGCGACGGCAAGGCCGCGTCACCCAGGCGCTCGACCCGGCGGCGCAGGCGCGGGAAGCGCCAGTGCAGGAAGTACATGCCACGCAGGTAGTGGACGATGGCGTTGCCATAGCGCCACATGCCCAGGGTGCCGATGATGAAGATGAACTGGTGGTGGCCGGGGTCCAGGTACTGTGGCGCGACCATCTGCGCGGCCAGGGCTATCAGCCCGGCGAGCAGCGCCCAGGCGCAGAAACCGGCCGCCGCGCGCATGTACCCCGGGGCCGCGAAAGGCCGCTGTTGCTGTCGTTCCATGGCGTTGTAGCTCCTTGGGTCGGGGCCCGCCGTGACGGCGGGCGGCGGCGTGCCTTACCAGCAGATGCCGTGGCGTTGGGCGTCGCTGCTGCCGGCCATGAAGCCGACCAGGTCGATCACCTGCTTGCCGTTGCCGACGTCCAGGGCCTGGACGAAGCGCTCGTCGTTGTTGCCCAGCACGATCACCTCGGCCTCGTCGATCACCTGCTGCAGGTCGCTGCGCAGCAGGGCGCTGATGTGGGGGATCTGCTGCTCGATGTACTGGCGGTTGGCGCCGAACTGACGGGCGTGGTCGACGTTGGCGTCGAAGATGCGCAGGTCGTAGCCCTTGCCGATCAGCTGCTCGGCCAGGGTTACCAGCGGGCTTTCGCGCAGGTCGTCGCTGTTGGCCTTGAAGGCTAGCCCGAGCAGGGCGATGCGGCGCTTGCCGGCCCGGGTCACCAGGTCGAAGGCGTTCTGTACCTGATTGCGGTTGCTGTCCATGATCGAGGCCAGCAGCGGGTGCGCCACGTCCAGCTGGCTGGCGCGGTAGGTGAGGGCGCGCACGTCCTTGGGCAGGCACGAGCCGCCGAAGGCGAAGCCCGGGCGCAGGTAGTAGCGCGACAGGTTGAGCTTGTAGTCCTGGCAGACCACGTCCATCACTTCGCGGCCGTCGACCCCCGAGGCCTTGGCGATGTTGCCGATTTCGTTGGCGAAACTGACCTTGGTGGCGTGCCAGACGTTGCAGGTGTACTTGATCAGCTCGGCGACCTCGATCGACTTGCGGATCACCGGGGCGTCGAGGCCTTCGTACAGCGCGGCGAGCAGGTCGCCCGAACGGCTGTCGAGCTCGCCGATCACGGTCATGGCCGGGAAGTCGTAGTCCTGGATCGCCGTGCTCTCGCGCAGGAACTCCGGGTTGACCGCCACGCCGAAATCACGACCGGCCTGCTTGCCCGAGGCCTGTTCGAGGAGTGGGATGACCACGTTCTTCACCGTGCCCGGCAGCACCGTGCTGCGCACCACCACGGTATGGCGGCTGGCCTTGTCGCGCAGGGCCGCGCCGATCTCCCGGCACACCGCTTCCATGTACACCAGGTCGAGGTCGCCGTTGGCCTTGCTCGGCGTGCCGACGCACAGTAGCGACAGCTCGGTGGCCAGGATCGCCGCCTGGACATCGGTGGTGCCGCGCAGGCGGCCTTGGCGCACGCCGTCGAGCAGCAGCTGCTCCAGGCCCGGCTCGACGATGGGCGAGCGGCCCTGGTTGATCATGTCGATCTTCGCCTGGGCGACGTCCACCCCCAGTACCTGGTGTCCGCGTGCCGACAGGCAGCCGGCGCAGACCGCCCCCACATAGCCAAGTCCGAAGATACTGATGTTCATAGATCCCTCTCCCCAGGCGCGGCGCAAGGCCGGCCGAGATACTCAGTTCAAGAAGTTATGGAAATGCCAGACGCGCAGGATCAAGCCGCGCTAGAACGGTAGCGATGCAGGCTGTTTCTTGGTGGTCTTTTTATATCCTAAGGAGTTTTCCGATAGTTCGGCAAGTGTTGTTGTCTTGTGAGATTTGAAAATTCTAAAAGTTCTGTATGAAAGTTAAAAAATCATTCAAAAACAATAAGTTAAAGTTGGATGAAAGTTAGGCGTCAAAAAATCTATATCCATGTTAGTGTCGATAAAATGACGTCAAAATGGTGGTTTTCACCACTTTCTACGCCGCTTTGGTGGCGCTTCGATATACGCTTTTCCGTTGCCTTTGTTAGTAGTTGCAGATGTTGGCTAGGGCTGTTTCCAGTTGTCGTCGGACGCTCCCGTGTCCCCCTGTCGTCGGACCGTGGCGCAATGATGGCTTGCAAGGATTGGATCCAATTGGCATAGTGCCGGAGGACTGCACAGGCATTCACTCGGGTGCGGGATGCACCCTTCTTCCATTCATGCAAAGGAGGCAAGCAGATGAACGGATTCGGTCCGCGACTCAGAGAAGAGCGCGAACGCCTGGGGCTGACCCAGCGTATCTTTGGCGATATCGGCGGTGTCGAGCCCAACGCCCAGGGCAAGTACGAGAGCGGCGAACGCACGCCGCGCATGGACTACCTCGCGGCGGTTGCCAGCAAGGGCGTCGATGCACTCTATGTGCTGAGCGGCGTGCACACCCCCGCGCCGCTGGATAGCCTTACGTCCGACGAGAACCGGCTGCTCGGCGCCTTTCGCCGGCTGCCCCCGGCCGACCAGGCCGCGGTCTGGCACCTGCTCAACCGCCTGGCGGGCGAAGAGGGCGGTTCGGATGTGCTGCGCATGCGCCGGCCTGACCGGCAGGCATATTTCCATGACGCTTTGCGCTAGGTTCGTTGTGAAAAATTTTGTTAAGGTGGCGGGATCCAATCGCCCCACTGACGAGGTGTCTGCTTGATTAGGGTCCTGGTGGTCGACGATCACGATCTGGTGCGTACCGGCATCACACGCATGCTGGCCGACATCGACGGGCTGCAGGTGGTGGGGGAGGCGGACTCCGGCGAGTCCGCCCTCAAGCTGGCCCGTGAGCTCAAGCCGGACGTGGTCCTGATGGACGTGAAGATGCCAGGGATCGGTGGTCTGGAAGCCACGCGCAAGCTGTTGCGCAGTCATCCGGACATCAAGGTGGTCGCGGTGACCGTGTGCGAGGAAGACCCGTTCCCCACCCGCCTGTTGCAGGCGGGGGCCGCGGGCTACCTCACCAAGGGCGCCGGGCTCGACGAAATGGTCCAGGCGATCCGCCTGGCCTTTGCCGGCCAGCGCTACATCAGCCCGCAGATCGCCCAGCAGCTGGCGCTCAAGTCGTTCCAGCCCCAGGGCTCGCCGTTCGATGCGCTGTCCGAGCGGGAAATCCAGATTGCGCTGATGATCGTCGGCTGCCAGAAGGTACAGATCATCTCTGACAAGTTGTGTCTGTCCCCCAAGACCGTCAATACTTACCGTTATCGAATCTTCGAAAAACTCTCGGTCACCAGCGACGTCGAACTGACCTTGCTGGCCGTCCGCCACGGTATGGTCGACGCAAGTCTGTAAGCACACCTCATGTCACAACCTTTTGATGCAAGCGCGTTCCTGGCGACCTGCAGCGGTCGCCCGGGCGTGTACCGGATGTTCGACGCCGAGGCCCGGCTGTTGTACGTGGGCAAGGCCAAGAACCTCAAGAAGCGCCTGGCCAGCTATTTTCGCAAGACCGGGCTGGCGCCGAAGACGGCTGCCCTGGTGGGGCGCATCGCCCAGGTCGAAACCACCATCACCGCCAACGAGACCGAGGCGCTGCTGCTCGAGCAGACGCTGATCAAGGAATGGCGGCCGCCCTACAACATCCTGCTGCGTGACGATAAGTCCTACCCGTACGTGTTCCTGTCCGACGGTGAGTTCCCGCGCCTGGGCATCCACCGTGGCGCGAAGAAGGCCAAGGGCCGTTATTTCGGCCCGTACCCCAGCGCCGGTGCCATCCGCGAGAGCCTGAGCCTGTTGCAGAAGGCGTTCTCGGTGCGCCAGTGCGAGGACAGCTACTACGCCAACCGCACCCGCCCGTGTCTGCAGTACCAGATCAAGCGCTGCAAGGGGCCGTGTGTGGGGCTGGTCGCCGCCGAGGAGTACGCCGAGGACGTGCGCCACTCGGTGATGTTCCTCGAAGGCCGCAGCCAGCAGCTGGGCAACGAGCTCAGCGCCGAGATGGAAAAGGCCGCCATGGCCCTGAACTTCGAGAAGGCCGCCGAGCTGCGCGACCAGATCGCCCTGCTGCGCCGGGTCCAGGACCAGCAGTACATGGAAGGCGGTTCGGGTGATGTCGACGTGGTGGCGGCCTTCGTCAACCCGGGCGGCGCTTGCGTGCACCTGATCAGCGTGCGTGGTGGCCGGGTGCTGGGCAGCAAGAACTTCTTCCCGCAGGTGGGCATCGAGGAAGAGGTGGCCGAAGTCATGGCCGCGTTCCTCTCCCAGTACTACCTGGGTAACGCCGAGCGCGAGCTGCCGGGCGAGCTGATCGTCAACGTGGTGCACGATGACTTCGCCGCCATCAGCGAGGCGCTGCAGACCCTGCGCGGCCGCGAGATCAGCATCAGCCACCGGGTGCGCGGCACCCGCGCGCGCTGGCAGCAGTTGGCGGTGACCAACGCCGAGCAGGCCCTCAATGCCCGCCTGGCCAACCGCCAGCACATGGCCGCGCGCTTCGAGGCGCTGGCCCAGGTGCTCGACCTGGACGAGGTGCCGCAGCGCCTGGAGTGCTACGACATCAGCCACTCCAGCGGCGAAGCCACTGTGGCCAGCTGCGTGGTGTTCGGCCCCGAAGGCCCGCTCAAGTCCGACTACCGCCGCTTCAATATCGAGGGCGTCACCGCTGGCGACGACTACGCGGCCATGCACCAGGCCTTGCAGCGCCGCTATGGGCGGATCAAGGACGGCGAGGGCAAGCTACCTGACGTGCTGCTGGTGGACGGCGGCAAGGGTCAGTTGAACATGGCCCGCGACGTGATGCAGGAACTGGGCTTTGCTGACCTGACGCTGCTGGGGGTGGCCAAGGGCGTGACCCGCAAGGCCGGCTTCGAGACCCTGTACCTTAACGACGTGGCCCACGAGTTCACCCTCAAGGGCGACTCGCCGGCCCTGCACCTGATCCAGCAGATCCGCGACGAAGCCCACCGCTTCGCCATCACCGGCCACCGCGCCCGGCGCGGCAAGGCCCGGCGCACCTCGAGCCTGGAGGACGTCGCCGGGGTCGGCCCCAAGCGCCGTCGCGACCTGCTGAAACATTTCGGCGGCCTGCAGGAGCTCAACCGCGCCAGTATCGACGAGATCGCCAAAGCCCCCGGCATCAGTAAAAAGCTTGCCGAGTCGATTTATGCCAGCCTGCATAGCGAGTAGAATGCCGGGTTCAACTCGCAGCCAGTCGTACCGATGAATATTCCAAACCTGCTCACCGTTCTACGCGTCCTGCTCATCCCGATCTTCATCCTGCTGTTCTATGTGCCCTATCACTGGAGCTACATGGCCGCCAGCACGGTGTTCGCCATCGCCGCCGCCACCGACTGGCTCGACGGCTACCTGGCGCGTCGGTTGCAGCAGAGCACCCCGTTCGGCGCCTTCCTCGACCCAGTGGCCGACAAGCTGATGGTCGCCGTGGCCCTGGTCCTGCTGGTGCAGGTGCACGCCAACTTCTGGCTGACGCTGCCGGCGGCGGTGATCATCGGCCGCGAGATCGTCGTCTCGGCGCTGCGCGAGTGGATGGCCGAGCTCGGCGCCCGCGCCCACGTGGCGGTGTCGAACCTGGGCAAGTGGAAAACCGCCGCGCAGATGCTGGCGCTGGTGATCCTGCTGGCCAACCCGCCGCTGCTGACCTTCTGGGTGGTGCTGGGCTATGGGCTGCTGCTGGTGGCGGCGGGCCTGACCCTGATCTCGATGGTGCACTACCTGCTGGCCGCCTGGCCGCACCTGCGCGAAGGTTCGGAGCAGAAGTAAAAGTTTTTTTGAATCAAGGGGTTGACGCCGTTCTGGAAATCGCTAGAATGGCACCCATCCCGACGCGGGAATAGCTCAGTTGGTAGAGCACGACCTTGCCAAGGTCGGGGTCGCGAGTTCGAGTCTCGTTTCCCGCTCCAAATTCGATCCACAGTGCGTCGCTGGGATCACAAAGAAGAGGCCGAAAGGCCTCTTTTTTTGTGCCTGGGATTTGGTGGTTGCAGGTGCATGGCGTCTCTTGCCCCAAGGCACAAGCACCTGTCAGTCGAGAAGCCACCCCGAGTCCCCCTCGACAAGCGTGCCACCATGACTGGTGCGATCGCCCTGGCGTGCAACGCACTTGCCATCGATGAGAAAGTGCGCGGCCCCTGTCTCGATCAGCGCCCCACAGCTGATACGGTCCCCGACCCGGGCAACGGGTTTGCCATTGAACTGATAGGTTTCACTGCCGGATTCCACCACACCCGCGCCATGCAGCGGGCACTCGTGCAGGTGGCCTACAAGGACGACTGGTTTCATGTGGGTTCTCCTGCTGTAGGGCCAGTACGGGACTCACGGTCTATCGCTTCCGGCCATTGCACCCTGGGGGCCAATCGGCGAATGGGGGTGAGTTCGAAGTCATTGTCCCAATCGCGGGGTGGGCGAACAAAGGTGGGAAGGGCGTCGGGGCCCTGTTGCATGAAGAGTCTGATGATCTCCCAGTATTGCTTGCCATCCTCAAGGTCATGACTGAAGAACAGGCGGTCGATTATTTCGTTGGTACCTGTCTTGCGTACGGCGATGACGATATTCTCAACGAGTCCGCCGTTGCCCATCGGCGCATAAAGGCTATAGACCTCGGCGATGAGGTCGCTCCAGTTATAAACGACAGGGCGTACCCCCCAGTGTTTTTTGCTGAGTACCCGAACCCTGTCTTGTCGGTACTCGTAAAAATAAACTTTTTGTCGGAGCCGGTTATAACGGATTGGCTCGTCGCGCGGTAGCTCAATGTCCAGGCGTACGAGAGGTATCGTTACCCAGTAGGCAGCGGTAATTATGGTTAGAATTATTGCGAAGTCTAATCCAATTTTCTCTCCTTCGATTAATGTGGTATGAACTAAGGTTAAGATTGGTAGTAAACCCAGCAGCATGGCGATGCTTCCACCGATGAGGCCGATGCCCCTGATTTTTAGTGTTGATCTTGGGATCTCTATATAAGTATTATTTATTTTGTTTGGTGTGGGTGGTAGTAGGAGTGAATTTAATCGTTGGGTCGGCTCTTCGTGGGGAAGAGCTAGATCATATTTCCAACCTAGGGGGTGGCTAGGTAGATGTTCATTGATTTTAGTCATTCGTTGACCGCCTGGATTTCTAAGTGTGCGTAGGCCTCAGGAGAGTTTCGGTCTGGCCAGTACATGACGTTTAACATTGCGGCCATGATGCTGTGCTCACCAAGGCCTGGGGTGAGTGCCGGCGGACGCCACCACTGGCGAGCACCGGCTGACACGCCCTCCATGCCGACCAACAGCCTGGGTCTACGGCTGATCGATACTGTCGACCTCATGGGGCGCATCCTTCTCGATATTGGGAGTTTGACTTTGGCTTTTGGGCCGACGTTTAGAGACACGGGGTTTCCTCTCCGGTCGTTTGCCTGGGCGTATAGTCCAGAGGTAGGCGTTCTCCCGCAGTCTCTCCTGAATATGAGGTGGGTAATCGTCAACGGTGGTCACTGCCGGGACGGGTTTTCCCGGCAGGCCGGCTTCACGGATGATCCTGGGCCAGCGAGGTTTCCAGCACAGCAGAAGACTCACCCAGTGGCCTGTTCCGATGATTAGGAAGGCAGGAGAGAGCAGCAGTAGGCCGCATTTGAGGACGCGTGAGGAACTGCGGAAGTAGTGGGTCAGGCCTTCGAATTGAGGCGTGAAGGCTTGCCAGGGCCAGGGGAAGTGCGAGGTGATGTGGGGGCGCGGTAGACCCTCTGGGCCCTCATCCATGAAGCGACGGATGAACTCCCATTCGGCTTGAAGCTCCGCGAAATTATTGGCGGATTTGCCTACCCAGATCAGTTCGGGACGCAGTGTGCCAGTGAACACGGGCGACCATATGAGTTCCAGAGGCATGCCCATGCCACCTGGCGGAGCATACTTTTTATCAGAGCCGCTGGACGATACGCCGTTCCACGGGAGCGTGACGATCCCTCCGCAGTATGGCGGGCGGTGGAGGTAGACTTGTTGGGTGGTGCGGTTGAAGCGTATCAACAAGTGGCGTGATGTGAACATTTCAAAGCGTGTGAAACGGAAAACATATTTCAGGTAAAACCACAAGATGCAGAGGGTTGTGCTGAGAAAGAAAACTGCTAGATATAGCCTCTCACCATACGGCTCTCCCTGATAATTAGAAGCAAGATCGATCAATATCATTATCGAGTGGGAAGCAATTTCTAGTCCGCTGATTATCAGCATTATTATGGTGAGAGATAATATGCTGATCAGCCCGCGCTTGTCCTCCCACATGCCGCAGCGCATTTCGAGCACATGCTCGTTGTACACGTAGACTGGGCCACGGCTTTTTGGGGTTTTGCATACTGATTTTTTTGCGGCTGCAACGTATTCTTCGTCTTCGCTTTCGTACACCCCTCTGTTCTTAATTGTTCTGTTCTGCTTTTTAAAGGCTTCGCGTTCTTCTTTGGGGTCAATGGCGGCCAGCCATGCAAGCCATTCAACAAAATACATTATATGACCTCACTCATGGCGCTGAATAAGGCTTCGAGTTCTTCGGTGTCCTTTATGTATCCTTTGTTGGATGATTTAAGGCGGAAGCAACATTTGCTGCACCACTTCTCCAGTGCGTCATCATCGATGATGAGTAAGGTTATAGTGGTGCCGAGTACAATTGCGCCGCCTATCCAGCTCAAGCGACTCAGAAACATCATTGCTGCTCGGTTCGCGGCTAGCCGTGCGGAAAGAGTGGAAAGGGTAGCGTATAAGCTGCTTCTCCATGTTTGGTTGGCACTCATTGATAGCCATTGGAAAAACGCACTCGCTTGTGAAAACGCTATTCCTCCCTGCCCC
Source organism: Pseudomonas carassii (assembly GCF_036324045.1). Lineage (NCBI taxonomy): Bacteria > Pseudomonadati > Pseudomonadota > Gammaproteobacteria > Pseudomonadales > Pseudomonadaceae > Pseudomonas > Pseudomonas carassii. The sequence goes on from NZ_JAZDCT010000009.1 coordinate 151,313, forward strand.
AAAAGTAGGGCGGTCGTAGATCCAGCTCGCAGCCAATAAGTCGTCGCCAGCAATGATTTAGATCGAACGTCGGCTTCTCTCGCATCTGAAACGTCCCACGCAATACTGACAACGCCACCCACCGTCGCCAATCCCGCCCCCCATAGCCGATAACGCCCCAGGCTGATGTCCGCTCCCCGCGCAATCGCGCTGTTCCGCCCGACGCCCAGCAGGGTCTGTTCGGTCCCCACCGCCAGTAGCTCGAACCCCGCCGCCGCACTGGCCAATCCTGCGGCCACCACCTCGCTCCAGAAGCGCCGGTCCTTGTCATCCCGCTGCCCCTGCAACAGGAGCAGTCCCGCCTCCAGAAGGAGCAGCCCACTGGCCAGCCGGAGCCGATAGAACGAATGAGCATGAGCGCCCTGCAACGTCTCCACATAGGCGCGATCAAGGCGTCGGACCATGGGGGCCGCCACCCGTCCTCGCGAGGGGGTGTCACCCTCGAGTGCGTGTTCACTCAGGCGCAGGTTGATGGCTTGCTCGCCCAGCGAGGCAATGAGGTAAGTGCCCAGGCGCCGGTACAGCAGGCGATCCATGTTGCCGGGGGCGCCGGCCTGCAGGCTCTGGCGCCCCAGTTGACCCAGCCAGGCCAAGGCGCCGGCGGTGTTGAGGGCGCTGTGCTGGGCCAGCTGGTCGAGATGGCCGTCCACCCGGCCGAACTGCGAGGCGAGTTCCTTGGCGTACTTGAGCGAGGTGTCCACCTGCTGCCAGTGATCGTATTCCGGTGGCAGCGCTTGCAACGCCTGGCGTGTCTGCTCCAGCACCTCGGCAATGGCGCGCTGGTTGAAGACGAAGGAACGCAGGGCCAGGTTGTCGGGCGTCAGCGTGTCGGCATGCCACCACTGGGCGAGCAGCCGCGCCCCGGCTGACACGCCCTCCATGCCGACCACGCTGAGCCCGGTCTGGTGAGCGAAGCACAGGCCGCTGCGCAGGTCGTTCTCGTCGTAGTAGGCCAGGGCCGCGAGCAGTTGCTCAGATTGCAGCCAGACGAGATGGTCGTCGGCCCGCACGTCGGCCAGACGCTGCGCTTCGAGGCCGTGGGATTCGAACCAGGCAAGCTGGTCGTGCATGGCCTTGAGGTCGACGTGTGGCAGGTAGCGCGCTTCGAACTGCCGGGCGAACTCGCTGTTGTTCGCCCGGGCCTCAAGGTCCTGGCGCCTGAGTGCGGCTGCGGTATCGAGAATGCCCTCCTTGGCCTGCGCCCACCAGGCGGCCATCTGCGGGTTGGCGCCCTGATCGGCACCGGCGAGGTGGGCGCGCATGGCCTCTTTGTGACGGTCGACCAGCGCGGCGACCTTGCGCTCACTGAATTGCTGATGCAGTTCGGTGAAGGCCTGGGCGACCAGCACCTTGCGCTCGTTGCTGGGGCCGGGTTTTCCCGCGATCGACTCCGTGGCTTCCAGCCAATCCTTCAGGTGCTCCATGCCCGCGTTGCGCCAGGCATTGAGTTGCTGGGTGATGCCGATGGCATCCTCCACCACCACCGCGATACCACGGGCCTCGGGTTTGCCGGCAACCGGGCCCAGCATGTACCGGGCTGCTGTCAGCGAGTGGACGCTGGTTTCACTGAACAGCTGGTTGTCCAGCAGCTTGCGCAATGAGCTGTCGGTTTCCGCAGCGAAATCGGCGACCAGATCCAGCTGGTCATGGCGCAGCACATAAGGCCTGGGCGTCGGGCAGCCAAGGCCGGTGAAGGCGGCAACATCCACGGGCGGCAGCCTGTCGCGTCGACGCAGCAGTTGCTGCTGGGCCGCTTCGGTCAGCGGGTCGGGGCTGTAGAACAGGCGCAGTTCAGCCAGGTCTTCGAGGTCATGGACATTGAACGCCAAGGCCGTGTTGCGAATCATGTCGCGCAGGGTGTGGGCGTCTGTGGCGTCCGGCTCGGACTGCCCGGGAGCAACCAGCGACAATGAACCGTTCGCCGCAATGCGATAGGGCGGGTGCAGGCTGTGCTGCCCGCTGTGCTTGCGTTTCTCCATGACGTACAGGAAGCCTTGGCGCAGTGGCCGAATGGCATAGTCGGCATGCTGGAGCGTGGCAACGCTGTAGGGATGGCGCAGGTGATCGGGCAGGCTGGGCAAGCGCAGGCGTTGGCCGGTAGTGCCGCCAACGGCCGCATAGCGCAGGGGCAGGATAGTGAAGGTGCGCGTGCAATGGACGGCGGGCCCGCTGGCGAAGGGGGCCTCCAGGGCCTCGCAGTTTTGTCGAGTGATTTCGAGCAATTTGTTGAAGTCGAACATCCGATGTCCTCAGCGAAGCTGTTCATGCAGGTAGGTTTTTACCGACTCGACAAGCGACGTTTGCTTGTCGAGGGCGTCATTTATGGCGGCTTGCCAGACGGGATCGCTCGTCAGGCCCTCACCCAGCAGCGCCATGAAAATCACATAGGTAATCTGGTCTTCCTGCCGTACGAGGCCTGATTCACGTGCAAAGGCCAGGAGCTTCTGCGCGAGGCCGAGGTGTGTTTGCTTGTGGCCGGGTTATCAGTCCCTTCTTCACGCACAGGGGGAATAGCGTGGCGCCCGTCATGATGATCTTGCTCGACGACGCTAGCCTGCCGCACAGCACTAGCCCTATTCGATCAGCCAGGTGGGGTCACCTTCTATCAGTGTGCCGCCATGGCTTGTCTTGTCTCCCTGGCGCGCCGCGGGGCTGCCCTCAATTAGCGTATGCGCGGCACCAGTCTCGATGACCGCACCGCAGCTGAGCTCATCCCCCATGCGTGCGATTGCACGACCATTCACTGTGGCATTGGCCGCGCCACTGATGACAGTGCCTTCCCCGTGGAGAGGGCAAAGTTGGCGATGGCCGACGAGGACGACAGGCTTCATGGCGACTCCACCTGTGCAAGTGGAGCGGTTTGTGGGGCCGTTCGCGATTCGTGGTCTATCGCTTCTGGCCACTTGACTTCTGGTGCCAGACGCATGGCGAATTGGCACCAGAGGATATCGTTGTGGTCTCTATTGAGCGGGGCGGGTGGGACAGCGGAGGGGCCATGTTGCATGTAAGTGCATATATAGGCCCAAATCGATGCTTCACCGTAAGCGTTGTTCAAGGGGAATCGGTCGATGACGTTGTTGGTGCCTGGCGCCACGATGGACAACATGATCCCTGTCTTTACGAGGTGCGAGCCTTGGTGGGTTACGGCTTGTTTTCTCCAGCGTTCTGCGCGTACATCCTTCCAGTCGTAACTGACGATTTTTATTGGCCATGGAATGAAGGGGTTCCACCAACAGAAATTGAAATTGTAGGCGTAAATTTTTTGACGGGCACGGTTGAAACGTATTGGTTCATCGCGCGGGGGCATGCTGGCTGCGCGAAGGAATAAAGTTGTCTGCCATATGCCTGCAAGTAGTGTAAGGATTCCGGCCAGCATAAGATTGTACAGACTATATATTACGCTATCGACTACTGCGTAAGTGATCAGGATAAGAACTGGAATAGTGGCTAGTGCTAGCAAAAGCAGTATCTCTCGAGCACTTATTGAATGTCGTGATACTTCCAGGTAGGTGTCGTCTTGGTAGTTTGCACTTAATAGTGTGGGGGATGGTGCGACATTGGAAGAGATGAATGGAGGATGGAAGTCCTCTTTCCAGCCTGAGCATGGAGGAACCAGGATAGGTTTTTTCATTTTTATCCCCTTACGTCCAGTTTGTCTTGTTTTTTTACTAATTTCGCGAAATTTGTGGTGTCGTCCTTGTCGGGCCAATAGCTGACTGTTAACTCAAAGGCGTCGATAGTTTTGAAATCTGCGGTTGGTGTACTCCCTTCTATTCTTAGAGTCTTTCCTTGGTGAGAACTATCCTCTGAACTACCGGTGCTCTCATGCAACTCGGTTTTTGCCTTGTCGCTGTCTCCCGAGTACACTGTCGGTACTGTGTTTCTACCCGGTGAATAAACTACCACCGTCCATTCGTATCTTGCCTGTCCGTGAACAAAGTTAGGAATGGTTATTGTGTAGTTCAGACGTGTTTCGAGTGGAATCGAGAAGCTGTCCCTCAGCGTGACGAACGGCTCTATCGTTTTTGGTGGGTGTGTTTCTTTGAATGTTATGTCTATTGAAACGTGCGCAGTAATACCCAATAGGGCTGCATTGAGAGCACCTATGGAGTTGTCACTTTCATCGGCGGTCTGCCACTCGCGATTCGAATCGGGTAGCCCCCATCTGGACTGGCGTGCCCAGATTTCCAGTGGGGACGATTCATCTTTTTTAGCTATCGAAGCAAACGTGTAGGCCGAAAGTGCAAGTATTAGTGCAAACCCTACAGGCCCTAGGAAAGCAGTGCCAAAGTAAAGTGTGCTTACACCTGCACCTGCTGAGAGAAATGCAAGTCCTCCGGCAATATAATAGGATATTGTGGATGGGTTATCTCCCTGGGAGGCTGTTCTTTGAGCCGCTAATACATAGTTGGCACTATCGGCAAATCCGGCCACGGCAGCAATGGCACCACCGTATTTCACAAGTTGCGTCCCCTGCATCAATGTCGAG